>JBDHAS010000156.1:0-9573 GCA_039588015.1 Gemmatimonadota bacterium
GATAGAGGTCGGCGACGCGCCGGGCAAGGCCACCGGCGTTGGCGTTGCCAACGTTGCACAGGCAGACGACTGAGAACCGCTGCTCGGGAAACCGTACCAACTCCGCGCGGAAGCCGCCCCAAGCTCCACCGTGACTGACAGACGGCAGTCCCCGATACTCCCTGATCCCGAGCCCGAACGCATAGGTCAGAGTGTCTCCGTCGTCCAATACGCCGCGCGTGTGCACCTGCTCCAAGAACTCTGGATCGCCGACGACGGGATCGTAGAAGTTGCGGTCCCAGAGCAGCAGGTCCTCCACGCTGGTATAGACCTGGCCATCGCCACCCAACTCGAAGTTGAAGAAGTGCTCGATCCCGAATCAGTGCTCGATCCCGAATCCGCCCTCGCCGTCCGAGGCGTATCCCGTGGCCCGGCCCTTGACGACACGAAACCGATCTTCGTAGACGAAGGTGTGTTCCATGCCGAGCGGACTGAACACTTCCTGCTCGAGGAACTCGCCGATCGACATCCCGCTGACGCGCCGGACGATCACCGCGAGCAGCAAATAGCCCGAGTTGCTGTAGAGGTGATCGGTATTGGGCTCGAAGTTCAGCTCGCGCTGCCTGGCTAGGAGTTCAACTCCATCGTCCTCCTGAAATACGTTCTCGAACGACATCCCAGCAAAACGCATGAGAGTGAGGTAGTCCCGAACGCCGCTAGTATGGTGAATCAGTTGGCGGACAGTGATGGGTTCGTCGTACTCGTGCAGCTCCGGAATGAAATCGCGCACGTCCTGGTCAAGCGACAGCTGGTCAAGCGACAGCTCGCCGCGTTGCGCAAGGAGCACGATGGCGGCGGCCGTGAACTGCTTGGACGTAGAGCCGATATCGAAGATGGTCGTGGAGCTTATCGGGACATCGTGATCGAGGTTCGCGTACCCGTAGCCGCGGGTGAAGACGAGCCCACCGTCACGGATGACGCCGAGGGCGCATCCCGGGCCGTCCTTGAACCGCGCGAATATCTCGTCGATCTCGGCTTCAGTGGGATCGGGCGATGCCTGCTGAGCGCGTAACCCGCCAGGAGTCCCGGCGCCAAGGCTAATCAGCAGGCTGACAGTGGCGACAACGAGGCGCTTCATCGCAAGACTCCTTCTGCTTCAGGTCTTCTGCGGTTCTGCTCCCTCCGACGCTCGCCTAATCATCAACGGCCCGAGCTCAGGCTTTCCGCAGCACCCTTCCTGGCCGCGCTCCGGTGTGTTGACCGTTCTCGACGACTATCTCGCCGTTCACCACCACCCAGCTGATGCCGCTCGCATACTGGTGTGGATCGTCGAAGGTAGCTTCATCCTTGATAGCGTCCGCGCTGAACACCACCAGGTCGGCCTTCTTGCCTCGAGCGATGCGGCCCCGGTCGGTGATGCCGGCCTGGTCGGCTGTCATCCCGGTCATCTTTCGCACGGCAGTGGGGAGGTCGAAGATCCCCCGCTCACGACAGTAGTGCGCAAGCACCCGTGGGCACGCCCCATAGTATCGCGGGTGAGGTCTCGCCTCTGCCGCCTTGCCGGTGGGGGCAATACTCCTTCCGTCTGTGCCGACCATGACCAGTGGGTGGGACAAGACCATCTCGACATTTTCCGGGCTCATGCCGTGACCGATCATACTCACGGTGCCCTTCTCCTCCACCAACAGTCTCAGCGCAGCATCGACCGGCTCCATTCCCCAAGCATCGCCGACCTCTGCGATGCTCTTTCCGACGAAGTGCCGGTTCCCTTCCGTCTTCGTGCTGGCTATGACGATCAGGCTGAACTCACCGGGGTCTCCCGCAACAGATGTGATGACTTCACTCCTGATGCGCTCCCGGTCGGCAGGATCGTTCAAGCGCCCAGCAAGGCCGTCCCATCCCCCCTCGAGCGCCCATGGCGGCAGAAAGATCGTCAGGCTCGTCGAGTAGGCGGTGTAAGGATAGGCATCCGCCATCACATCCACGCCGTCGCGGCGCGCCGATTCGATGAGATCGAGCGCAGCTTGCTGCTTCGACCAGTTGGGCCTGCCCGCCGCCTTCAGATGCGATATCTGCACCGGCAAACCGGCTTCCCTACCGATTTGGATAGCCTCGTGTATCGCAGACAGCAGGCCCGATTCCTCGTTCCGGATATGTGACGCGTAGAATCCACCTCGCCGCGCTATCACGCGTGCAAGCGTTATGATCTCTTCCGTCGGAGTGAACGTACCAGGTGTGTATTCTAGTCCCGTCGAGAGGCCGAATGCTCCTTCGTCCATTCCTTCCTCGATCGACCGCACCACACTCGTCATCTCCGAATCGGTGAGGAGCCTGTTCTCCAACCCGGCCACGTTTCGTCGCAGCGAGCCTTGGCCGAGGAGGAACGCCTGATTGACCGAGATACCGATTTGCTCCAGAGTATCGAAATACGACGCGACGCTCGTCCACTCCACCGGGGCTCCAGTCTCTTCCTCCAGATCCGTGCGCCGGATATCGGCGTCCACACCCTCGAGAGGCGCCGCTGAGAAACCGCACTGGCCCGTGACCTCGGTGGTGATACCCTGCCTGCTCCTGCTGTCTGCCGCGGGATAGGCGAAGATGCTGCCATCAGAGTGCGAGTGAATATCGATGAAGCCGGGTGAGACGTGGAGACCCGAGGCATCCAATACCCGCGATCCCCGCGCCGGATCGATCGACCCGATCGCAGCTAGCGTATCCCCGACGATGCCCAGGTCGCCTTGCCACATGGGACCCCCGGTCCCATCCAGGATGGTGCCGTTTCGGACGACGAGATCGAATTCCTGCACGAGTCGAACTCGAGCGCCCGGAAGCGCGACCGCGGCCAGAGCGGCCGAGCTGCTCTTTACGAAATCGCGGCGCGAGAATTTGCGGGCCATTGGTACACTCCTTGGCAATGTCGTAGAGATCGAGCGTCACAAGTGAAATTGCCGTGTAGCACCTCGTCACGCTAGGGAGCGGCGAGCATCCCGCGACACCACGCACACCCACGGATCGACCCGCTCAGTACCGCTCCTGATTGTCCTGCCAGTCGGTTCTGATTAGTGTGACACCAAGCATGACAAGCGATTCCAGCGTGTCGTTATAATCGAGAGCTACGCATGGTTATCCTCGCGCTCTCGGGCAGCTTCACGCGGTGGCGTTATGCTGATCCTCAACCCGAGAGGAGAGAGCTATGGTTCTACGGCGGTGGCGTTGGCTTCTATTCTCGGCGCTCGCCGTCCTACTCGCCTATCTGATCGCGTGCATAGCGCTCGATGTAGCGGAGCCGGACGTCGCGCTTACGGACGTGTCGGCGGAGCCTTTCGCGCGATCGCTTCCAACCGAATTCCTCTGGGGCACGGCCACTTCTGCGCATCAGGTGGAAGGCGGCAACAGCTGGAACGACTGGGCACGCTTCGAGTTGGAGCCCGGCCGAATCGCGGGCGGCGCGAGGAGCGGCATAGCGGCGGACCACTTGAACCGGGTGGCCGAGGACGTCTCGCTCATGCAGGCCATCGGAGCCAACGCCTATCGCTTCTCGATCGAGTGGAGCCGAGTCGAACCTCGGGAGGGTGCCTGGGACGAACCCGCCTGGTCTCACTATCAAGATGAGGTGGCCCAGCTACGTGAAGCCAGCATGCTCCCCATGGTGACGCTGTTGCACTTCACGCTCCCGGCCTGGTTGGCCGAGCGCGGCGGGCTAACGGCCGCCGATTTTCCGGCCAGCTTCGGGCGCTTCGCCGGCGAAGCAGCGAAACGCTTGGGATCGCAAGTCGACCTGTGGTGCACGCTCAATGAACCGAACGTACAGATGTATCAGGGTTACGTCGAAGGCGTGTGGCCGCCCGGAGTTCGAGACAATGAAATGGCGGCACAGGCTTTCGCCGGTCTCGTGCGCGCGCACGCCGCGGCCGCAGCGGCGCTCCGGGAGGCCGACCCCGGTGCCCAGGTCGGCGCAGCTATCAACATGATCGTGTTCGATCCGGCATCGCGCTGGTCGCTGCCGGACTGGATCGCGGCTCGCGAAGCCGACGCCGGCTTCAACTGGGCCTTCTACGACTCGATCGAGCGCGGCCGCATACACCTCAGCCTCGCCGGGTTCCCCGAACTGGACGAGCCGCTCGAGGGGCTCGCCGGCTCCGCCGACTACCTGGGGCTCAACTACTATCGCCGAAACATGGTGCGATTCACGCTCGGAGCCCCGGGGCTGGTGACGATCCTGCCCGGGCCGGGACAGCTCAGCGACACAGGAGTGGAGATTTACCCGGAAGGTCTACTTCGTCTTCTCCGCCGCGCCTGGAAGCGGTACCGTCTGCCGATCTACGTCACCGAGAACGGTGTGGCCGATTCGGTAGGAACGCTGCGTCCAGCTTTCATCCGCTCACACGCTCACGCTATAGCACGAGCGCTCGATGAAGGGATTCAGATGCGCGGATACTTCCACTGGTCGCTGCTCGACAACTTCGAGTGGACCGAGGGGTTCGGCCCTCGTTTCGGCCTATACCGCGTCGACTACGAGACGCTCGATCGGGCCCTGACGCCGGGCGGCGAGGAGTTCGCGCGACTGGCCCGGTGACCGAGCCCGGCCGCTCTAACCAGACGGGTGCTCTTTTCTAGTTCGTTCTCTCGATCAGCTGCTGCATGCGGTCGGCGAGTGGGCTCGCGCCGCTGCTGTAGTTGGAGAGAACCGCGATGACGTATCCCGCGTCCACGAATATGCTCAGGTTCCCGTTGATACCCGGGAAGCCGCCGCTGTGGCCGACGACCTTGCCCTTCGGCCCGTCGCCGACACCGAAGCCATAGCCGTAACCCGCGTCGGACTGCGAAGTCCACATGACGTCGAGAGAACCGGCCGACACCAACTTGCCGGCCACCATGGCACTCGCGAAACGGTGAAGGTCGCCGACGGTTGAGAAGCCGCCACCCGCCGGACCACCTTTCACGACGTGCAACAGAATGTTGTTCTTCCATCCGTACTCGCTGCTCACATCCGGGGCGTAACCGATAGCCAGGTTTTCGACAGGATAGTCCATCTCATAGCTATCGGAGTTCTTCATACCGGCAGGTTCATAGATGTGATCGCGAATGTAATCGAAGTAGCTTTCCCCGGTGGCGCTTTCGATCACGACCCCCAACAGCAGCATCCCCGTGTTGCTGTACCGGTAGCGTTCGCCCGGCTCGAATGCCAGCTGCTCGTCTCGCACCAGCGGCTTGAAGTCGTTGACGTCTCGATACAGTTCGCGAGAGCCGTTCCAGTACGTGTCGTTGAAATAGCTCCCGAGTCCCGATGTGTGAGAGAGCAAGTGGTGGATCGTGATCTTGTCGCTGATCTCGAGTGGAAGCCACGACTCGTCGACGTATGCGCTGATTGTATCACTGAACGCGAGCACACCCTGCTCGACCAACTGGGCGATCGCGGTCGCCGTGAACATCTTGTTCATCGAACCCAGGTTGAACTTGGTGTCGATGTTGTTGGGTACGTGAAACCGCTTGCTCGCCTCGCCGCAGGCACCGGAATAGAGGATATCGTCTCGCTTGGCCAGTAGGACCGTTCCCGAGAACGCGCCATTGTCACAGACACGCTGTACGATGTCGCGTGTCTGCTCCACGACCTCCGCCTCGCTCAGAGACGATTCCTGTACGTTCGTCGGCGTGCGAGCGTCGTTGATCTGCACTCCCGCGATGAGATAGTCGTTCGACTCATCGAAGCCGAGCGTTATGGCACGCCAAGCGCCGAAGTTCCTGTCCTTGAGGATCACGACCGTTTCACCTACGCGTTCCGGCACGTACGTGCGGACGCTGTGGAAATCGAGGCCGCCCGTCTGGCGACGGAAGCCCAACAGGACAGCCAAATGCTGCTCCATCGGAGCGAAGTTGGCGAATCGCTCGGTGCACTCATCGGCGATGAAACGGCGAACCTCGTCAGGATCGCCCGAGTTGATGACACCGATCACCGACTGAATGCGCTCGCCTACTATCCCGGCCGGCATGATCGACGAATCCGCGTAACTTATCTCGCCCGGGCGCTGGGCGACCGCGACTTGGATCGAGGCGACTAGCAGCAAGGCCCCTATCAACAGACGGCGAGCCATTTCATCCTCCTGTCGTAAGCGATAGAGCTACGCCCGATGCGGATGCGCTTGGCCCATATCCGCGTATGAGGGCGCGCTGAACGGACAGGCCGAGAGCCGGTTCCTCAGCCTGGCGGGCTCCCAATCGACGCGCAGGTCGTGAAGCTGTGGGCCGATGATCTCGATTCGGTCATCGCGAATTGCCCCCAGCCCCATATCCCGAGCCATCCGGAGTTGCGTGATGCCGGCCACATCGTGGCTCATGATGCGCGCGGCAGTGGCGTCCGCTGCTACGGGATCGGTACTTGCCAGCAGCAGCCAGGACCCGAGACGGTCTCGCATGTCCACAGGTATTCCGCCGGATCCCTCGGTCGGGCCATCACCCTCGAGCCCAATAGAGAAATCAATGATGGTAAGATCCGGCTTCACGGCATCGACGATGTCGAGATAGATCGCTGCGATCGCCCGCGTACTGCTGTGATCGAACTCCTTACCTCGATCCCAGCTGCCGCCCGTCCAAACCGCATAACGCTCCAGTGGGGTGACACCGATGAAGTTCTTGAGTGATAGCGTAAGCTGTGCCCACGAGTGCGTCTTCGCGACCGGTATCGATATGACGCGATCCGCCCTGGTTACCAGACTGGAGACCGCGATCACGCCCAGATAAGTGCGAGAGGGCACCTCCACCCACTCCGGCGTAGCGCTCTCCAAAGAGGCGACGGTGACGTTTCCTGTGTATCGCGAACTGAGGCGTGCGGCTTCGCTGGGAACACTCGTGGCGCCGTCGAAGGTTCTGGCATACCCCCAATCGAACGAAGGCATCTGCGAGCCGTCACCGATTACGACTTCCGATGCACCGGCTTTCAGACACTCCTCGGCAACGGCGATGACTATCTCGGGCTTGGTACATTCGCCATTGACGAAACGGTCACCGTACTGCGCCCACGGTAGCGTCACCATGTTCGGCTTGATGAACACCGTCTCGCCTTCGTGGACCACGTTCCCAATGCCACCCAGGCTGTCGAGAATATCTCGAGCCATGGCGCCCAGATCGCTGCCCAGAACGGTCGCCACCTGCGCCGTCGGCTCTACTGGCGCAGCGAGGTCTTCGCTGCAGCCCCCGACCATCGCCCCTCCTACCGCGAGCGATGAGATGCGTAAGAACTCCCGTCGGCTGACGTCGCCGCCCGGACTGATAGGTCGCTCGGTTGGATCGGACACCTCAGCCTCCTCGTCTAGCCCAGGAGGGCACGAATTGGCTCAAAAAGTATGGAGTCGGGCCTATCCTACCATACGGTCCTGGCACACGTCGCGATTCATCCTCCACTCGGGGGCCGGCCGTCGCCTCCGGGGTAACAGACCCGAACGTCCAGGCCATCGGACGCCGGCAGAACAACTGCGCCACGCGGGGCCGGTGTCAAAATGTCGAAAGCTGCGGGCGGTCCGACATCAAACACCAACTGGAACACCGGTAGACGCGAGAGATTGGTCACCAGGATCCCATCGCGCGGGTGGATGACATGGTTCTCCTCGACGACGGACAATCCCTCTTGCCTTCGCAGCGCCTCGAGCGTGCCCAACGCCCTCCACACGTAGTTCTCGTCAACCTGTGCAACGACATCGCGAACCTTCGCCGCGAGCTGACCGATGGATGTTTCGACGAGAGCGTTGTAGTCGAGGCGAGCGGTCGCCAGCATTACCGCGCAACCGAAATAGGTTCGCGGTAAAGACCTCACGATCCTGCGGAAATCAACGGGGCAACTCAAGTATGTGGCTCCTCCGTCGGCCCCGCTTTGCCAGCGGCTGAGGTACGACTTCCAAAGCCAGGCCGCGATCACATCGTTGTAAGAGAGCCTCGTATCGCAGTCTTCTTTCGCCTCTCTCAGAAGCGCTCCCATCTCCTGCTCCGACAGAGACAAACGATCCCAGTGCAACTGGTCCCTGGCTATGGACTCGCGCCTCTCGGTCCAGAAGACTCCGCACTCGGAGAGGACGTCCTCGGGTGTGACGGCGCCGGCGCGGGCCGGTCGATCCGGAATCAGAAGGCCACGCTCGTGGTGAGGGGGTAGTATCGTCTTCCCACTATGCAGTCTCGCCCAACTGGCGAGGAAGAAGAAGTAGCTGAAGCCGTCAACCACCGCGTGCGACATGCTGACCCCCAGCACCGAGCCGCGCGGCGTCTGGGTCAGCTTTACCTTCGTAAGCGGTTCCCCCTCCACGCTGTCGACAGGGTCCAGGAAAGCGTAGCGGGCAGCGGGGTCATCGAACGTCAGCGCTGTAGCAGTCGTCTCGAACGACGCGCCGCTGTCCTCCGGACGGAACACGAACGAGTGGTCGGAGACCCGCTCCAGCTTGCTGCAGACTGCTGGAAAGTGCGAGAGCGCCTCGACGAAACTGTCCTCGAGCCGACCTGCGTCGAGCGTCCCATCGTAGGCGAAGACGAATTCGATCGGATAAGAGCCGACACCCGTAAAGATGTGGTCTATGGGAGACAGCGGTTCGTCGGTCATGCCATCGGCCTCACGGGGAAGTTGCATGCGCGCGGTCACATTCTCAGCAAGCCTGCCCGGAGATGCAATCCCGCGAGGATAGAGGCATGTGTTTTCGTGTGCCGTTGTCGCCTGATCGGTATCGACCGGGTAACTCGCTTCCCAACGCTTGCTAATAGCTCGACTGCGGCTTACGGGGACCGATTCCCGTTGCCGCGGGACCTGGTCTGCCTCTCCAAGCGTCTCAGCAGCTGATCGCGCCAGCGTGACAGTTGGTCGCGCACCTCAGGTTCCACAGAGCGCCAACCGCGTCTCAACATCCAGAGAGGCGAGCAGCTTTCCTCGGGCGCAGTGCCGGGAAGGAACCACTCCATTCGGCCACGACAGCCCGGCCCGGCACGCAAACCGGTGCGTGGATCGACCTCCACCATATCGAGCTCAGCCGGGTAGGAGAAACCGGGGTTGCCATAGGGGCCACGGTTCCCATAGGGGCCGGCAGTGCCGGCGAGGAAACGTGTGAAGATCGGGAGGGCCACCCTCGAACCAGGCAGGCCGATACCACGGCCATCGTCGAAGCCGACCCACACGCCGACCACGAGCGTTGACGTGTAGCCGATGAACCAGCCGTCACGGAAGTCATTCGTCGTACCCGACTTTGCCGCCACCTCCCCGTGGAAACCCAGAGATCGCAGCGCCCGACCTGTTCCGCGTTCGACCGCGCCCCTCAAGGCAGACGTCACGAGATACGATTCGGCCGCATCGAAGACCTGCACGCCGTCCCCCTGATGCTGGTCGCGCAGATTCCCTTCGCGATCGAGAACGGCGAGGATGGGCCGCAGGTCCGCGCGGAACCCGCCTGCTGCCAGCACGCCGTAGGCTCGAGTCAGTTCCAGCAAGGATACTTCTGAGGATCCGAGGGCAAGGCTGGGAACGGGATACAGCGGGCTCTCGATGCCCAGGTCGCGGGCAACCTCGACAATCCGCGGCGGCCCCACGGCCATCCCGAGCCGGGCGAACGGAACGTTGAGCGAACG
>JBDHAS010000157.1:0-16179 GCA_039588015.1 Gemmatimonadota bacterium
CCTCGGCCGGAAGGGTTTGGCCAGGGGCCGCCGTCGGCGCAGAGAAGGCCGGGTGCGCCCGGGCAGGGACGGCGCGGACCGCAGCTATCGATCGAAATCAGCGACGCCGATGGCGAGGTCATCCGTACCTTCAGGGGGCGGGCGACTATGGGGGTGAACCGCGTCGCCTGGAACCTGCGGCGTGACGGATTTAGGCGTCCGAGCGCCGGCGGGCAGCAGCAGCGGCAGTTCGGCGGCTTTCAGCCCAGCGGTCCCGAAGTGCTCCCTGGCACCTACGGCGTCAAGGTCAAGTACGGCGAGCACGAGGCCACGGGCTCGGTGAACGTGCTGGCCGATCCCCGCTACGACATCCCGCTCAGCGAGCGCCGAGAGAAACAGGCGGCCATCATGTACGCGGGTGCATTAGGGGAAGTGATTGCCGATGCGGTCGAACGCATCCGCGACACGCGGGGCCAGGTCGAAGCCGTCATCGAGCGGCTCGAAAGGGGCGATGAGCTAGCGCGGGCGGGCCGCACACTCAACGAGACGCTGACCGAGTTGGAGAAGAAGTTCTGGTCGCCTCCGGGCAGCGGCGGTCAGCGCGTTGTCCGGACGGACAACGTATCCCGGCTGCTCGGGCGGGCGGCCGGCTCGATGGGCTCGTCCTGGGACGCGCCGACGCAGGCCCAGGAGATTCGCTTGCAGCAGGCGGAAGCGCTGCTGCAAGATGCGCTCGCCGAAATGAACCGCGTCTTCGCCGAGGACGTGGCGAATTTCCGCAGCCAGGTGCAGTCGGCGGATATCGCTTTCCTGGAAGCGCAGGAGCCGCTAACGATGCCAAGACGCTGATTGAGGGCAGCTCTTCTCCTCAACTCCGCGGGGCGGCCTCAGGGCCGCCCCGCTTGCTTTCGGCTGCCGTAGCGAGAGAGTCGGCGATGGCGCCATCACATGGAAGTCGCTGCACTCACCGACTAGCTTAGTGGAATCGTGAAATTGCTATGCATACTCCGGGGATAGCGACAACGCACAGGCGCGGGCACGGTCAATCGCCGGACGCCCAGGAGACAGCGCCCGGCTGGCGCGAGCGTCTGGCCGCGCTCCGTTATGCGCCGGCACTCTTGAAGCTGGTGTTCGAGACCGAGCCGCGTTACACCGTCGGCATCATGCTGCTGCGGGTCGTGCGGTCGTTCGTTCCCGTCGCACAGCTCTGGGTCGGCAAGTTGATCATTGACGGCGTCGTCGCTGGGATCGCGGCGATGAGCGCCGGTGATTCCATCGCTTGGCGTTACCTGGCCATGCTAGTCGCGCTGGAGTTGCTCATCACGGTGAGCGGCGAGACGCTGGCGCGCCTGTCGGCCTTGCTCGAGAGCCTGCTCGGCGACCTGTTCTCCAACAACGTCAGCGTTCGACTGATGCAGCACGCCTCGACGCTCGACCTGGCTCAGTTCGAGGATCCCGGCACGTACGATCACCTGGAGCGTGCCCGCCGCTCCACCGTGCGCCGCATCGGTCTGCTGGCGATGCTGCTAAAGATGCTGCAGGACGTGATTACGCTGACCACGCTCACCATCGCGCTGCTGGTGTACGTGCCCTGGCTGCTGATCCTGTTGGCGGTCGCCGTGGTTCCGTCGTTCTTGGGCGAGACCCGTTTCGCTTCGCTGGAGTACTCGCTGCTGTATAGGTGGACGCCGGAGCGCCGCATGCTTGACTATCTGCGCTTCGTCGGGGCCAGCGACCAGACGGCGAAAGAGACCAAGCTCTTCGGCCTGTCGGGATTCCTCGTCGATCGCTACGCCACGCTGGCGCACGACTTCTACGAGGCGAACCGCAAACTGGCGGTCAGGCGCAGCATGGTGTCCACGGGGCTGGCGTTGGTCGCCGCGCTCGGCCTCTACGGGGCCTACGGCATCATCATCTATCTGACCGTCATCGGCTACCAGTCACCCGCCGGCGTCTTCACCATCGGCGTGCTCACCTTCCTCGCCGGTTCGTTCCGCCAGAGCCAGGGGCTGATCCAGGGGGTTCTGCTTTCGGTGTCGCAGGTATACGAGCAGAGCCTCTATCTGCGCGACCTCTTCACGTTCTTCGATCTGCGGCCACGCATCGACTCGGGTCCGGACTCGCTTAAGATACTCCGGCCGATCGAGCGCGGCTTCGTGTTCGACGATGTCGGCTTCAGATATCCCGGCTCCGATAAGTGGGCTCTGCGCCACGTATCGCTCGAGTTCTCGCCCGGTCAGCGGATCGCGCTGGTCGGCGAGAACGGCGCTGGCAAGACGACGCTGGTCAAGCTGCTGGCGCGCCTCTACGACCCCGACGAGGGGCGGATCCTGCTGGACGGAGTGGACCTGCGCGAGTACGACCTGGAGGATCTGCAGCGTAACATAGGCGTCATCTTCCAGGACTTCGTGCGCTACGAGCTGCTCCTTCGGGAGAACATCGCGGTTAGCGAGATCACGGCCGCCGACGATCGAGACAGGATCGAGGATGCGGCGCGCCGCAGCCTGGCCGACGAGCTCGCCCATCGCCTGGCCGGCGGCTACGAACAGCAGATCGGCCGTCGCTTCGAAGGCGGCGTCGAGCTGTCGGGTGGCGAGTGGCAGAAGGTTGCTCTGGCTCGGGCCTATCTGCGCGATGCACAGGTGCTGATCCTCGACGAGCCGACGGCCGCGCTTGACGCGCGGGCCGAGTACGAGGTGTTCGTGCGCTTCTCGGAGCTGACGCATGGGAAGATGGCGGTGATCATCTCTCACCGCTTCTCCACAGTGCGCATGGCCGAGCACATCGTGGTGCTCAAGCACGGCGAGATCATCGAGCAGGGCAGCCATGACGAACTGCTGATGGGAAACGGGTTGTACGCAGAGCTGTTCAACCTGCAGGCGGCCGGCTACCGCTAGCTGGCCGCGGCACCATCCAACCCGTAGCTTGTTCCTGCCCCAAAAACGGATCTGGATCTCACAACGTTGGAGGCTGACGCATGTTTCGTCGCTTGCTCTCCGGAGGCGCGGCAGCGCTTTTGATCGCCGCCCTGGCTGCGCCGCTCCATGCCCAAGTAGACCCCGAGTTGCTCGCCGGAATGCAGGCCCGGTCCGTCGGGCCCGCCGGGATGAGCGGCCGGATCGCCGACATCGAGGCGCTGGAGTCAAACCCGAACATCGTATACGTCGGCGCATCGGCCGGTGGTATCTGGAAGTCGCTGAACGGCGGACTGACTTGGGAGCCGATCTTCGACGACCAGCCTGTACATGCCATCGGCAGTATCGAGGTGTTTCAGGCCAGCCCGGACATCGTCTGGGTAGGGACCGGGGAAGGGAACCCGCGCAACAGCGTCTCGGGCACCGGCTGGGGCATGTTCAAGTCGATGGACGGGGGCCGGAACTGGGAGCACCTGGGCCTAGAGGACACGGAACGAATCCACCGGATCGCGCTGCACCCTTCTAACCCGGACGTTGCCTACGTGGGCGCCATGGGCTCGATGTGGAAGCCGAACCCGGAGCGCGGCGTCTTCAAGACCGAGGATGGCGGCGCGACCTGGCGGAAGATCCTCTATGTGAACGAGAACACGGGAGTCGCCGACGTGGAGATGGATCCGGCGAACCCGAATAAGCTGATCGTCGCGATGTGGGACTACCAGAGGTGGCCGTGGTTCTTCCGCTCGGGCGGTCCGGGATCGGGCGTCTATATCACGGTGGACGCTGGTCGAAACTGGAAGAAGCTGACGCCGGAGGATGGTCTGCCGGAGGGCGACCTTGGCCGCATCGGTTTGGCCATCGCGCCGTCCGATCCGAACATCGTTTACGCGCTGATCGAGGCGAAGAAGGAGAACGCGCTCTACAAATCGACGGACGGCGGACATACGTGGCAACTGGCCAGCACCGACGACAACATCGGTAACCGCCCCTTCTACTACTTCGACCTGCGCGTCGACCCGAAGGACGCGAATCGAGTCTACAGCCTACACTCGCTCGTGACGTTGTCCACTGATGGTGGCAGCAGCTTCGAACAGCTGGTCACGTGGGGCTCCGCGCACCCGGATCACCATGCCATGTGGATCGACCCGAACGACCCCTCGCACATCTACGAGGGGAACGACGGCGGAGTCTACGTGAGCAACGATCACGGTGAGACGTGGCGGTTTGCTGCCAACCTGCCGCTGGCTCAGTACTACCACATCAACGTGGACATGGAGATGCCGTACAACATCTACGGCGGCATGCAGGACAACGGCTCGTGGCGCGGGCCCAGTTCGGTGTGGGAGAACGGCGGCATCCGCAATCATCACTGGGATGAAGTCGGCTTCGGCGACGGATTCGCAACGCTGGCGATACCGGGCGATGCGATGACCGGATATGCCATGAGCCAGGGCGGCAACGTGTCGCGTTGGGACTTGCGGACGGGCGAGCGGAAGAGCATTCGTCCGGTCCATCCGGAAGACATCGAGTTGCGGTTCAATTGGAACGCGGGCATCGCTATCGATCCCTTCGACGGCAACACCGTCTATTACGGAAGCCAGTTCGTCCACAAGTCAACCGATCGCGGCGACAGTTGGATGATCATCAGCCCCGATCTCACGACCGACAACCCCGAGTGGCAGAAGCAGGCGGAAAGCGGCGGGCTGACGCTCGACGTTACCAATGCCGAGAACTTCACGACGATCATCACCATCGCGCCTAGCCCGGTGCAGCAGGGCGTGATCTGGGTGGGCACCGATGATGGTCGCGTGCACATCACGCGCGACGGCGGCGCGACGTGGACGAGCCTCGAGGATGGGGCGAGGGGCGCCCCGCAGAACAGCTGGGTGCCGCACATCGAGCCGTCGAAGTACGACGCGGGTACCTCGTACATCGTCTTCGACGACCATCGTCGCGGCAACTTCACGCCCTACGTGTTCAGAGCCACGGAGTTCGGTAATCGCTGGCAGAGCCTCGTGACAGAGGATATCTGGGGCTACGCGCTTGTGATTGAGCAGGACCCCGTAGATCGGGACCTGCTGTTCTTGGGCACGGAGTTCGGCCTCTTTGTGAGCGCGAACGGCGGCGCGAACTGGATGAGATGGAAGCACGGCCTGCCCACCGCGTCGACGATCGCGTTGGTCGTGCATCCACGCGAGCACGATCTGGTGATCGGCACTCACGGCCGAGCGGCGTTTGTCCTCGACGATATCAGGCCGCTGCGGACCGTTTCTCCGGAGACACTGGCGCAGCCGATCCACCTGTTCGAGATTGCCGACGCGGTTCAGTACACGGTTAAGCAGACAGGCGCGTCGCGGTTCCCCGGAAACGGCGAGTTTCGCGGCGAGAACCGTGACTACGGTGCGTTGATCACGTTTTCGCTGAACGACGATGATCTGCCGCACCCGAACGAGGACATCGAGCGCGAGCGGAAGGCAGCCAAGCGCCAAGCAGCGGGTGCCGAAGAGGAAAGCACCGGCGACCAAGAGGCAGGAGCTCCACCAGGGCGCGGCGGCCGGCCGGATCGCGGACCGCAGGTGAAGGTCGTTGTCACGGACGCCGACGGCGATTCGATTGCCGGATTCGAGCGGCCGGTCGAGTTGGGCGTGAATAGGATCGCCTGGAACCTGCGTCGCGATGGATTCGAGCGGCCCAGGGCGGGTCCTGGCGGAGGAGAGTCTTTCTTCTTCGGCGGCGGGTTCGGGCCGGACGTGCTGCCCGGCACGTATACCGTGACGCTGAAGTACAAAGATCACGAGGCGAGTGGCACCGTGAACGTGCTACCCGACCCTCGCTATGATCTCACCACGGCCCAGCGGCGCGAGAAGTACGATGCCTTGATACACGCGGGCCGGGTGCAGGAAACGCTGGCCGAGGCCGTGAAGCGTCTGCGCGATACGCGCGACGAGATCGACAAGGTCTTGGGTATGCTGAAGGAGGACGAAGGCGGCACGGAGGATACGGGGGCAGAGGAGGGCGAGCCAGAACAGGACATCAAGAAAGACGCGGGCGAGCTGAAGGAGAAGCTGACCGAGCTCGAGCAAAAGCTCTGGATGCCGCCCGGCACTGCCAAGGGCATCGCCCGTGACAGCAGCATCTATTCCCGGGTCCGCAACGCCTACTTTTCGATGAGCTCGTCGTGGGATCCGCCTACGGAGGGCGAGCAAATCTACTTGCGGTATGCCGAGCAGCGGCTCCAGGCCGCTTTGGATGAGATCAATCAGCTGTTCGCGGATGACGTTGCTCAGTTTCGCGGCAGCGTCGAGTCGGTTGGGATCGCGTTCCTGGAAGGTCAGGAGCCGCTCGCCTTGCCGGAGCGCTAGTCTGTCTTCTGTCGGCGATGAGGGTGGGAGCGGGTCGTCTCGCTCCGGCCTCCGCCGCGCTCAGGCCTGACGGCCTGACCGCGGCGTCGCTAACCCCAGCTGCGCTCGACGACCCGCTCCCACCCTCTCTGTTCGCTTCATCGGACGGGCCAGGAGGAGTCGGGGGCCGACGGGCGTTGTTGGTTCAAGCAGGCCCAGCCTGTGTGTGCGGCGTCACGAACCAGCGGCGGGAGGAGCCGGGGACCGCGGAGCGGAGTTGGTGTTAGCGCCCCGACTCCGATCCGTAGGCCAAGATGCTAGGTGAACAGCATCCCGCACGTTCGGTCAGCCACGAATTGGAGTGTCGGGGCGACCGAAGCGAGCGGCTCCCCCGGCTCCGAACCTACCAGGTCGCTACGACTGGCCAGAACATCGAAGGGCGCCGCTCACGCGGCGCCCATGTCTTGTCTTCGCATCAGCAGCTAAGCGAGGTTAGCCGGCTCCGATGTTGAACATCACTCCGCCGGTGAACACCCACAGCTTCCCTCCGCCCAGTTCCGCTCTGACCTCGCCGTAGGGCGTTACCGACGGCAAGAGGTACTTGAATCCCGCCAGCAGGTTCAACCCGAACCTGTCATCGCTGAAGTCTTGCCAGCTGAAGTGTGCCCAGTTGAGTCCGGCACCGGCATAGAAATCGACGTCCTCGACCGTCACCGGGATCGTATGCGCCAGGTTGATGTTGATCTCCCACAGATCGAAGCCGTCTTTGGGGAAGAAGTAGTCGAAAGACGCGATGGTCGAGGTACCTGGCTCCCACGGCCAGACCCAGTTCAGCCGTGCGCCGAGCGCGAGCCCGGCGTCGTCCGTGCCATAGCTGAGCTGACCGCCTAGCTCCACCTGGGCCAGGAGCGAGCTGGGAGCAAGTACCAGAGCTAAGGCAAACGCCGCTGGAAGCAGCCTTCTCATGTAGATCCTCCTTGGAGTACAAGTCGCCCGATCGCCCAGCGAGATCCGCTAAACGGCGCCGCGGCTTCACGACGGTCGGGGCCAACGGCCGATCCTCAGTAGAGGGAGCGGGGCCAATTTGACGGTGCCCGGGGCGGTGGGTCAAGCGCTGGCGGCCCGGGTTGACAGGAGCGGCGGAGGCTGATATAGTTGTCACTAACAACTAATTGTCCGCCACGTCTCCGGAGGCTACATGCCAAGAACCTTGCCGATCGCTGAATCCGAAACCGAAGCCCGCGACGGACTCGAGCCCGGGTCCAGCGATCCGCGCCTCGACGCCGACGCGGCGGCTCTCCACCGCGTCCTCTTCGACCTCAAGCGGGTCTATCAGTTCCGTGACCGAGACAGAATCTGCTGTCATGACATCTCTGTGACGCAGTACTGGGCGCTCGAGGCCCTGGTACACGGCGGCCCAGTCACGTTGAACGAGTTGGCGGCGTTGCTGTATCTCGACAAGAGCACGGCCAGCCGGGTCGTCGACGCGCTCGAGCGCAAAGGCTACGTGAAGCGATCGAGGCACCCGGGTGACGGCCGGGCGGTAGCGTTGAGTGTAGCCGAACCGGGGCGGCGTCTGTTCAAGCGGATCGAGGCCGAGATTCTGGTGCAAGAACGCAGGTTGCTGTCGGAGTTCGACCATGAAGTGCGTCAGTCGATGGTGAAACTGGTCGGTCGCCTGGCGGAAGTGGCCGCGGCCGGTTTGCAGGCCGGCGGCGGCAAGTGCTGCAGTCTCGATCGCTGAGGTCTCTGGATTGAGTTGCTGTTGCGAGCGAAACAACAATGACATTGGGGGTCGTATGAAGAAGGAGACGGAGATTCGCGAGGTCGTTCGTGAGAGGTACGCCGAAGCGGCCAGGCAGGCTTCCCGGTCGAGCTCAGCCAGCTGTTGTGGGCCGGCCGCCTCGGACTGCTGCGGTACGACGGAGAAAAACCTAATCACCAGCGACCTGTATTCCGTGGATGAGATGTCCGAGTTGCCGGAGGCTGCGGTGCTCGCCTCGCTGGGGTGCGGCAACCCTACGGCATTGGCGGAGCTGGGTCCCGGCGAGGTGGTGCTGGACCTCGGTTCAGGCGGCGGGATCGACGTGTTGCTGTCCGCGCGCCGGGTTGGACCGACCGGAAAGGCGTACGGAGTGGACATGACCGACGAGATGCTCGAGTTGGCGCGGCGCAACCAGCGTGAGGCGGGCGTCACGAACGCCGAGTTCCTAAAGGGCACGATCGAGCAGGTACCGCTCCCCGACCAGAGCGTCGACGTCGTGATCAGCAACTGCGTCATCAACCTCTCGACCGACAAGGACAGTGTTCTGCGAGAGGCGTTTCGCATTCTGCGTAAGGGTGGCCGGTTCGCGGTTTCAGATATCGTTGTCCAGGGTCGGGTGCCCGAAGAGCTGCAACAGAGTCTTGAGGCGTGGAGCGGTTGCGTGGCTGGCGCGCTGCACGAGCAGGAGTACAGGGACAAGTTGACAGCCGCAGGTTTCACCGACGTCGAGGTCGAGGTGACCCGAGCCTATGAAAACGACGAGGTACGCGACTTGGCCCGGGACTTTGGTCTCGAAGTAAAGAAAGCTGGCTCGAGGAGGGCCGGCTCTGTTCGGCCTTCGTGCGGGCTCGCCGGCCCGAGTGAAGCGCGAATCGATCAAGCGAGTACCATTGCCGCCGGGGAGGTTGCCTGGCTAACCTCCCCGGGTTTTGTCTGCCATGGCCCCAGAAGAGGAAATCGAGGAGAGAGCAAGCTTGGGTTCGACCGCCGGGCCGGGTGATCTAGTGCAGATGGGGCGAGCTTTCGCGCGGCCATGGTTGGCGGTCGCAGGACTGCTAGCGTCGAGCGCGCTTCCTTCTGACGCAGCCGCTCAACAGCGAGACACGGTTCCTCCCGACACCGTCTACACTATCGAGGAGATAGCGGTTAGGGTCGCCCGTCCCGTGGCTACGGCGGGCGGGGCGGCCGCTCTCAACGCACCGCTCGACTCGATGGCGATCCCGCCGGCGCCGACGTTGGAGGAAGTGCTCCGTCAGATGCCCCTCATCCTGATCCGCGACAACTCTCGCGGCGAGGCGCAACCGCAGATACGGGGCATGGAGTCGCGGCGGGTAGCCGTTCTGGTTGACGGCGTGCCGATAACGCTTGGCTGGGACAATCGCACCGACTTGTCGATCATCCCGCTGACGGCGGCGCGAGAGTTGACTCTGGTGCGCGGCCTTTCTTCCGTCCTTCACGGGCCTAACGCGCTGGGGGGCGTGGTGTTGGTCGGCATCGGGGACGGCTCGAGCCGCACGCCCGATCCGGAGCCCTTCGAATTGATGGCTGGCCTTGATCAGTTGGGGAACAGCGCCCTGGCATTGGGGCTCGCGACTGTAGTTCGTGGTGAGAGCGGCGATCTACTGCTCCGGGCCGGTGGCGGCTACCGTAACCGCTCGTCTTCTCCGCTGGCGTCTGGCGTGACGCAGCCGCTGACCGGTGACGATCGACTGAACAGCGACTTCGAGCACGCGAACGGCTACATCGTGGCCCGCTATCAGCTGGAATCCGGACCTTGGGGCTCGATCTCCTCGTTCGGCTACTCGTCCGAGCGCGGCGTGCCGCCCGAACTGCACGTGTCGGAGCCGCGGCTGTGGCGATACCCGAAATCGAGTCGCTGGGTGACGGCGCTGGCGGCGGGTACCGGTTGGGGTAGCACGCCGTGGGGTGAAGGCGACGTCGAGGCGAGCTTCGGGCTCGACCTGGGCCAGACGGATATCGATGCATACGAGAGCGTGGCGTACGACTCGATCACCGGCGGTGAGAAGGGGGACGACCGCACACTTTCGCTGCGCCTGCTGGGCGATCACACGCTCGGCGCCGGGCTGCTGCGCAGCGCGTTGACTTTCGCGGAGACGCGCCACGAACAAGTCGAGAACGAGAACGACCCCGAAACGTTCCGGCAGCGGTTCTTCAGCTTTGGTGTCGAGACGGAGCACCCGATATACAGCGGCGAAGCGGCCTCGCCGCGGGCGCGGATCAGCGTGGGTGGCAGCGTCGACTACTCCGATACGCCTGAGACCGGGGGGCGGCCCTCGCGGGAGCCGATCTGGGCTTGGGGCGCGCGGGTCGGCGGCACCTTCGCGCTAGCGAACGGCGACATGGTGCTCAATGGCGGTGTCAGCCGCAAAGTACGGTTCCCGGCGCTCCGCGAGCTCTACTCGGGCGCACTCGGCAAGTTCGTCGTCAATCCGGACCTGAATCCGGAAATACTAGCCGTTGCGGAGATCGGACTCACCGCCTCCGACGGTCCCGTGGAAGCGCAGGTTGTCGGGTTCTATCAGCGCCTGCAAGACGCGATCGTCCGGGTCAGCCTGGGCGACGGAACGCTGCAGCGCCAGAACCGGGAAACGATCCGCAGCGCAGGCGTCGAACTGCTGGGCAGCTACACCTGGCGCGGCGGGATTTCTCTCGCCGGGGATGTTACTCTTAAGGACGTAACCCAGGAGGACGCGTCCGTCCCGGACGGGCAGCACCCCGAGTACCAACCGTGGATCTCGGGTGGACTGGGGCTGTCGGTGCCGCTGGGCTATGGCCTGCGGACCACGGGGCGTGTTCGGCATCTCGGTGCTCGTTACTGTGTCCACCCGGACTCCGATGCCGAACAGCGGCTCGCGAGCGATACGTGGCTGGACCTCGAGCTGGGCGGAGGTTTCGACCTGCGGCCGAGCCGAACGGGCCGCCTGGAAGTCATGCTGGCGGCGTTCAACGTGACCGATGCCGCCGTATTCGATCAGTGCGGGCTGCCGCAGCCGGGCCGTGTGGTGCAGTTGCAGGTACGTCTGTTCTGAACTGAACTGGGTCTGTCGTGATGGAAAACGCGAATAGGCGTCGACAGATATCGTTGACGATCATCGTCATAGGCGCGGTGATCGTCGGCCTTGTGCTCGCCATGGTCTGGCGGACGAGCGGTGCTCTGGACGGTGCCGTGGAGTTCCTCAGTCGCTGGTTCTTCGCCGTGTTCTGCACGCTCTACGCTCTGGCGCAGCTGCGGGTCTGTGTGGTCCGGTGCCGAGGGGGAGCGCGGCTGGAATCTTCGATCCCGCTGTCGGCGTTCGCTTTCTTTACCGCGCTGTGGTTCGTCCTGGCCATCGCGGCGATCGTCTATGGCCTCCAGGGTGGCGATAGCTGGATGGAGACCGCCGGATGGGTGACGATCGTCGGTGTGATCTGCATCCAACTCATCGTGCTCGGCCGGTTCGCGCAGCGCGCCAATACACAATGACGGGACACCGATAGGTGCAAAACTCAGTGCCACGCCAACGATTCGAGCGCGTGGCACGTGTAGTTTCGCTTGAATGGTCTGGCGGTATTCGCCGCTGACCGGTTCTCATGGTCAAAGGAGGGTTTCATGATGGCATCGGTACTGGCCAGGGGGATGTTTCTGCTGGCCCTCGTGTCGAATGGTGATGAAGAGACACGCCTCCTACGCAACCCAGCGATCAGTGAAACGAACGTGGCGTTCGTGTACGCCAACGATATCTGGATCGTGGGTCGCGACGGAGGAGACGCCCGGCGTTTGACGACGTTCGCCGGTGCCGAGACCGAGCCCCATTTCTCCCCGGACGGCCAGATGGTGGCGTTCTCGGGGCAGTACGACGGCAACCTCGACGTGTACGTCGTACCACTGGAAGGTGGAGAGCCACAGCGGCTCACCTGGCACCCCGGTCCCGATTTCACCCGCGGCTGGACGGTGGACGGCGAACGGGTTGTCTTCGCCTCTGTACGTACGGGTGCACCGATCCCTTATCCCAAGTTCTGGACCGTTTCTCTTGACGGCGGCGCGCCGGAACCGATGGCGATTCCGCGAGTCCACCAGGGCAAGTTCTCTCCCGACGGACGGCGTTTCGTCTACCAGAAGATCCAGCCGTGGGAGGAAGAATGGCGCAACTACCGCGGCGGGCAGAACAACCCGATACGCATCATAGACCTACAAACGCTGGACGTCGAGAAGCTTCCTTGGGAGGACACCAACGACAACAACCCGGTGTGGGTCGGTGAGAAGATCTTCTTCCTGTCGGACCGCGATTTCGCGATGAACGTGTGGTCGTACGACCTGGCGAGCGGCGCGCTGGAACAGCGGACGTTCTTCAAGGAGTTCGACGCGAAGAACCTCGAGGCGGGCGGCGACATGCTCATCTTCGAGATGGGTGGCTACCTGCACACGCTGGATCCGGCAAGCGGTGAGCCACAGAAGCTGTCGGTTGTAGCGCGCGGTGACTTCAGTTGGGCGCGGACTCACTGGGAGAACGTCGGCGACCAGATCCGCGCCGGAGCTCTGTCCCCGAAAGGCAAACGGGCGGTGTTCGAAGCGCGGGGCGACATATTCACCGTGCCGGCGGAGAAGGGGGACGTCCGCAACCTGACGCGCACGTCCGGCATTGCAGAGCGCACGCCCTCCTGGTCGCCCGACGGCAGGTACGTGGCCTGGTTCTCGGACGAAGGGGGCGAGTATCGGCTCGTCATCGCGGATCAGTTCGGCCGGAACCGACGGACAGTCGAACTTCGCGACCCGACCTTCTTCTACACGCCGGCCTGGTCCCCAGACTCTAAGTACCTCGCGTTCACTGACGTGGACCGCAGCCTCTGGGCCGTCGAGCGAGAGTCGGGTGATGCGGATTTGATCGACAACGAAGGCTTCGCGCATCCCGAGCGGTTCATCTACCCGGAGTGGTCCCCGGACTCGAAGTGGATCGCGTACAGCAAGAAGCTGGAGAATCAGTACAACGCCATCTTTGTCTACTCGGTGGAGAGAAAGGAGTCCACTCAACTGACCGATGGCCTGTCGGACAGCCGGGCGCCGGCGTGGGACAAAGGCGGCAAGTATCTCTATTTCCTGGCCAGCACCGACTTCGGCCTCAACGTCGCGTGGCTCGACATGACTTCGCTGCAGCGACCTTTGACGCACGCCATCTACCTGGCGGTACTACCTGCGGACGAGCCGTCGCCGCTGCAGCCCGAAAGCGATGACGAAGAGGTTGCGGAGGAGACTGAGGGGGAAGCACCAAAGGAAGAGGAGGAGGAAGGCGATACCGAAGTCCGCATCGATTTCGAGGGGATCGATCAGCGCATCATTGCGCTCAACGTCCCGGCGCGCAGCTACGGTGACCTGGAGGCAGGCGAAAAAGGCACGGTGTTCTATACAGAGTCGATCCAGAACCAGCCGGGCGTCACTCTGCACCGTTACACGCTGGAGGACCGTGAAGCGAAGACGGTGATGAGCGGGATCTTTGCTTTCACGCTGTCGGCGGACGGCAAGAAGCTGCTGTACGGAATGCCAGGTGACAGGTGGGGCATCGTCGACGCCGGCGGTTCTCCCAAGCCTGGTGACGGCAATATCGCGACGGGCGACATGCGGATGAAGGTCGATCCGTCGGCCGAATGGAAGCAGATCTTCAGGGAGGCGTGGCGCTATCAGCGCGACTACTTCTACGTGGACAACGTCCACGGCCTGGATCTCGATTGGGCGTACGAGACGTACTCGCCGTGGGTGGATCACGTTCGTCACCGCGTCGACCTCACGTACATCCTAGATATCCTCGGTGGCGAGACGGCGATCGGACACTCGTTCACGGGCGGCGGAGACACGCCCGACGTGGATTTCGTCCCGGTCGGTCTGCTGGGCGCCGACTTCGAGGCCGCGAACGGGCGCTACCGCCTCGCCAAGATCTACACAGGCGAGAACTGGAATCCCAATTTGAGGGCGCCTTTGAGCGGTCCGGGTATCGACGCGAGGGTCGGCGATTACATCCTGGCCGTGGACGGTGTGGAGCTTACCGCCGGCATGAATCCGTACAGCGTCTTCGATAGAACTGCGAATAGGCAGACGGTCCTTACTCTGAACACGCGGCCGGATCACGATGGCGCGCGTGAAGTGACGGTCGTGCCCGTCAGCAACGAGTACCAGCTTCGCGCTCGTGACTGGATAGAAGGCAATCGGCGGATGGTCGATGAGTTGTCGGACGGCAGGCTGGCCTACGTCTATCTGCCTAACACCGGGACGGGCGGCTACACGTACTTCAACCGTTACTTCTTCGCGCAACAGCACAAGAAAGGCGCGGTGATCGACGAGCGTTTCAACGGAGGCGGGTTGATCGCTGACTATATCGTAGACCTGATGTCGCGTGAGTTGCTTGGCTACTTCAACAATCCGGTGGGCGATCGCCAGCCTTGGACGGCCCCCAACGCCGCGATCTGGGGCCCGAAGGTGATGATCATCAACGACGCCGCGGGATCCGGCGGCGACATGCTGCCCTACATGTTCCGGCTGAAGGGCATCGGCCCGCTGATCGGGACGAAGACGTGGGGAGGGCTGGTCGGCATCTGGGACGTGCCGCCGCTGGTCGACGGCGGTTACATCACGGCGCCGCGCGGCGGATTCTACAACCTCGAGGGGGAATGGGATGTTGAGAACATAGGCGTTCCGCCGGACATCGAGGTCGAGATGACCCCGAAGCTCGTCGCCGAGGGGCGCGACCCGCAGCTGGAAAGGGCGGTGGAGGTCGCGCTCGATCTGCTCGAGTCGCAGGGAATCACGATCCTGCCGCAGCCCCCGGACCCGGTCCGGGTGAAGCGCCCAAACTGAGCCGAGGGCCGCGATGGCAGAAGGCCGGCGGAAACGCCGGCCTTCTGCACTCTCCCACCTGGCCCGTTCGATGCTTCAGATTCCGCGTCTATATCCGATGAGAATCTGAATTGCGCGGTTCTTGTTCGAGACGGTTTCGCGCTCCGCGTCATTTATGTTGGCTAGGCCCAAGTCGTACCTGAGGTCGGCAACGAAGGCTCCGGGTCCCGATCCAAACTCCACTCCGATGCCAAAGACTATCCCGAAGTCGTAGCTCTTCACGCTGTCCTTGCAGTCAACCGGTGGGTCATCGGAAGGGTCGGTTACCACTTCGCAACGCAAGGCGAACCCCAAGGTCGGCCCGGCATATGCGCGCGGATTGACGGTCTCGTTTTCGATGGAGAGGTCTATACCTACGGGTACCTGCAATTCGATGTAGTCCAGACTCGTCTCCGTAGTGATGGGCGAACCGGTGGCGAGATCAAAGCCTTCGATCTTCGCTCCCTTTTGTGCGTAATAGACCTCGGGTTGGAGGAAGAAGTTGCCGGAGATGCCGATGCTGGCAAATGCGCCGGCCATGAAGCCCGTCTTCGAGTCGGTCTTCACATCGCCCCCGAGATTCGCGTAGCTCAGCCCCGCTCGGACACCGACCGCCAGTTGCGCGTGGCCGACATTTGCCAGCATGAGCACGAGCAAGGCGGGAGTTGCGATCGCGATCAGTCTCTTCATGTCGAGTGCTCTCCGTTCAGACATCGCGGCTGGGTCTGTGCCCAGGCGATCCGGCGAAACTGGTCCGGAAAGGTGAAACGTCGTGGTGGGGCGGGACAGCCCGTGGCAAAGTGAGAGGCGGTATATCGGCTGTCAAGCAGGATCTTGATTTCCGCTGGATACTGTCAGCGACGGCGATCGTCGCGCTACCTTATGGTATTCGCATGACACCGATCGTGATGACCTTAGCGCGCAGGAGGTCGAGATGAAGTGCGTGGGACCGTTGTTGCTCGTTGGCTTGCTGGGTCTTGGCGGATGCGGCCAGCCCCAGACCGATGCCGGCGCGACCCTCGCGGCCCTCTTCTCGGGAGCCGGAGCCGAGTGGATCGATATGAGCTACTCGTACGATGAGAGCACTATCTTCTGGCCCACGGCGCAGCCCTTCGAACTCGAGGTCGTGGCCGCCGGCATGGCGGAAGGCGGCTACTACTACGCCGCGAACAACTTTTGCCTGGCCGAGCACGGCGGCACACATTTGGACGCTCCCATCCACTTCTCGGAGGGCAGCCACGCGTTGGAACAGATCCCGCTCGAGCGGCTGATCGGCGCTGCCGTGGTGGTGGATGTGAGCGCGGCCTCGGCCGCCGACAC
>JBDHAS010000158.1:0-8765 GCA_039588015.1 Gemmatimonadota bacterium
ATGCTACGCCCGGAAGCGACCCTATGGACTCTATCAGTTGGTCCACCAGAGCCGATCCGCCCTCGCTCATACTCGGATAGCCTTCCTCGGAAGGGTCGAGAAACCCAAGGAACGCCCCCCCGGTCCGGAAATCGGCAACCGCCATACCTTCCGGCCTGAATCCAATATGGCTCGCATCCGTTCGTTCCAGGGAGCGGAGAAATAGGGCCGCCATCAGGAGTAGGAGAAACGCCACGCCGGTCTGGAAGGATGAAGCATAGCGCTGGAACCTTCCCACGCGCCGCCCGCCTCCGCCGGTATCGTCCTTGAGGGCTGAAAGCAGCTCTGGCCGGCTGAACCGAAGCGCTGGAAGGAGTCCGAACGCGAGGGCCGCGACGAAGGAAACGACCAGGGACAATGCCAGCGTCCATCCGCTCGGCTCGAACGTCGCGCCGGGAGCCGAGATATTCAGGTCCATGGGGTGAAACCTGGTCATCACTGTCATGGCCAGAGCGATCCCGACTCCTCCGCCGATCGCGGTCAGAATACCCGCCTCTACCATCAGATGTCTCACGAGGCGGAGGCGGCTCGATCCCAAAGCCTGCCTCACTGCGATTTCCTGCTCCCTGGCGGCAGACCTGGCTAGAGCCATTCCGGCCAGGTTCCCGCAGATGATTAAGAGAAGAACGGCGAACATTCCACAGATTCCGACTACGGCAACCGCTTCCAGGTCCCGGTTTTGGGCTGGAAAGCGGCCAAAGCTGACAGCTTTGACCGTTCGGTCCCCGTTGGTTTCGGGGTACTCGGTCGCGAGGCTGGCGTACACGGTCTGAACCGCAGCCCGGGCTTCGGAGATCGTCGCACCAGGCCGCAGCCTTCCCAATACCTGAACCGAGGTCCGTCTCCTGTCGCGGAACACCGAATCATCGCCGCCTGCATCGGGGTGCTGAAACAGCGGCACCCACATGTCGACGCTGGCCCAATTCACGCGCGCACCAATGAACTCCTCCGGGGCCACGCCGATCACCGTGTAGGGAATGTCGTCCAGGGGAAGGGACTGGCCCAGAATGTCGGAACGCCCATCCAATTCGTCTTGCCAGAATTGATGGCTCACGACGACCACCGGGTGCTGACCGGGACCCGCATCCTCCGAGTCCAGAAACCCCCTGCCCACCCTGGGAGGAGCTCCAAGAACATGGAAATATTCGGAAGTCGCGTAGGCCACCCTGGCCCGCATCCCCCCTTCTTCACTACCGAAAGTGGCATCCCTCTCGGTCCATGCGGTAAGGAACTCGAAAGGGGTGTCTGCATCTCTGACATCCTCGAAATCAGGATACGCCCACCGATAGTAGTCCTCTCCCCTGATGACGGGGACCATGTCCACGATCCGGTCCTGGCCCGTCACACCCGGAACCGGTGCAAGCCATACGGCATGAATCGTCGTGAACAGAGCGGTGTACACCCCGATTCCCACGGCGAGCGAAAGGACTGCTACGATCACGAAGCCGCTGGCCCTTCGCAGGCCCCTGATTGCGTACCGAACGTCCTGAAGGATGTCGGAGAAGAGTTCACGGAGTAGAAGAGCGAGCGGCCACAACCATGCGATGGCTCTGAGTCTTCGTGGAGTCATGTTCCGGTCCGTGGTTGTGAAGGCGCATCGCTGAGGCACCCGTCAGTACGGGCGAGCAGATAGAGCGGTTTCAGATCACCTCCGCCCAGTGGCCGGACATCGCCCGATGCGAGAGTGTCGATGGTCGTCGGTGGGGCACCTACATAGCGTGATCGAACTCGTCCCTGTAACGGGCTACTCCGGATACTCCTGCCATCACAGACTCATCAAAAACCAGAATCATGAAGGCTTCGTCCGGGATACCCTCCCACTGACAGGTTACGCCGTACTTGGATGCGAGCTCGAATCCGAAGCGCGGGTAGTATTCCGGATGACCAAGGACGATGACGAACGGACAGCCGCGATCCTGAAGCAGGGCAAGTCCTTGCCTGACGAGAGCCGACCCGATTCCCTGTCGCTGGTAGCCCGGAAGAACCGCCATCGGGGCGAGTCCCATGCCGTGAACGATGCCGTGTTCCGCCCGGATGGTGGCTGGACTGAACAGAATGTGCCCTACAATCTGCCCACCCCGTTCGCCGACCAGCGAGAGGAGGCCATCGCAGCAACCACGAAGCGTATCGACGACCTCGGCCTCTTCAGAACATCCGAAGGCCTGCTCGTTGATCGTCCGGATAACCGAAATGTCTTCGGACGTTTCCTCACGGATTGTTGGCATGAGTTTTTTGCTCGCCGGACTAACCTATGCCGGCTCACGTTTCGCACTCAACTCAGTTATCAGAGCGTTCTGTTCCTTTAGAAGTTCCAGTATTTGATCATTCTGTTCCGCCAATCGCGGCAGCGTAGACATCACGAGTCGCGGTGGGGAATCTTCCGGCATCTCCTCCATCATACGCCGCATGTGCGACTGAAGACGTTCCCTCATGTTCGCAGCTATGCGACTTATGGGGTCGCGCTGA
The DNA here is from genome assembly GCA_039588015.1 of Gemmatimonadota bacterium. GTDB lineage: Bacteria > Gemmatimonadota > Gemmatimonadetes > Palauibacterales > KS3-K002 > JASFMO01. The sequence goes on from JBDHAS010000158.1 coordinate 2,506, forward strand.
TTATCTGACAGGATCCGGGAGGCGACGGCGCCGCCAACCAGAATCCCTGACACAACCATCAAACTCTTCATGGTTACCTCCTCTTCGACGCTAACCCGGGCGACTATTCTGCCCTCAGTGTGGATAACCGCCCTGACCGTATTTGGGCCGGTAAGATGAAACGCACCGATGCCTTGACCTCGCTGTTTGTTGCCGTCTTTCGAGAGAGCTAGATGAGCTTACAGCAGAGAGAATCTGCCTTTCCCCTGATAAATCGAGCCAAACCCACTACCGCCTCGATTTCACTTTCCTCGACACCGACGCTGCGCGCGGCTGCAACGTGTTCTTCCAGGCTCGAAGTGCAGCTGACTGCGTAGGCTGCACCGACAGCCACCAGTTCTCTCATTCGAGTCGGTTCGCCCAGTTCATCGTCGTCGTCCTCAGTACGCACGGTCTTCTTGAAGCCGAGCAGCTTCAAGCCGTGTCTTTGCATGATCATCTTGGCCTTATCGCGCACAGCGATGGCGTCCGTCATCGCTTGTTCTATCTCTTCATCGGAGGCGCCGGCTCCACGCACTTTCTTCAAGTGATAGTCGGTGCACGGCTTGCAGCCCGCAGCCAGCGACACGCCGACGGAGACCAGCTCTTTCTCTTTCACACTGAGCGACATTTCAGAAACCTTCCAAGGGCTTTGTTACGTGGAGGGAGTGACACAGCATAGGACAGCAGCATCGGGGAATGACCGAGGCCAGCATCATGCACAGCCTGTAAGACAGATGTACCATGTCAACACGACTAGAGAGATGAGGCTTCCACGCACCGGGGCTCTTAGGTAAGCTGTGATTGCTCACTCTATTATCATGAGCGCCAGGATGCAATGACGCTCTCTATGGCTCCACAACGGGCGCTGGACAGCCCCGTTGTCGAGGGCCATACTTGAGCAGCGGAGATAGCAAGATCCTACACACATGCAAGGAAGCTGAGATGAATGCGCTGAGACGACCATCCGGTGTGTTTGCCGTCCTTCTCCCGCTGGTGCCGATCCTCATGGCGCCGACGGCGGTCTGTCACGCTCAGACAGCTGACAGAGTCTATCTCAATGGGAATATCTATACCGTCGATGAAGGCTTCACCACCGCTTCTGCCTTTGCGGTAAGAGAGGGCCGATTCATCTACGTGGGCGATGATGCCGGGGTTCAGACCCATATCGGTCCCACCACACTGGTGTTCGATCTGGAAGGCAAGACGGTCATTCCCGGTCTGCACGACGCCCATGTTCACATCAGGTACGGAGAGAGGGAGCTCTATCCGCGAACGCCGGACATCCGAGCGGGACTCGGTGAGTGGGCGTCGGTGGAGCGGATGCAGGAAGTGATCAAGCACGCCCTGGCAACCGGCGAAGGCATGCGCCCGGGGCCGGAGCCACGCTGGGTGGTCTTGCGGGGTTGGATGTCGGACGTGTGGGATCCGCCGGTCTTCCGCAAAGAGCTGATCGATGCCGTCGCCCCGGATAATCCTGTGTTCATTTCCCGATACACACACGGCAGCGGCGCGAACAGCAAGGCTCTGGAACTGGCCGGCATCACACGGGACACCCCCGATCCGGAGGGGGGCCACATTAAGAAGGACGAGAACGGGGAGCCCACGGGCGAGTTCGTCGAACGGGCCCCGCCACAGCTGACCCGGCTGATCCCGGGACTGGCTCCTCTAACCGACTACGAGCGAAGCCGCAACCTTGTAGAGGGCACTCAGCTCGCCGTGGCCAGCGGGCTCACCACGATCCACGGGGCCAGCAGGACGGGCTATGCGGAGGTTCAGAGACGGATCAAGCTGTACGAGGTGGGGCTGCTGAGGATCAGGATCAACGAGATGGTCAATGAGGGTTCGGCGCGGCAGCTGGGCGAGCCGCTCAACCTCGACAACAAGTACTTCGTGCAGTCCATCAAGGCGTTCGCTGACGGAGCCCTGGGCTCGAGGGGTGCCCTGATGCTAGAGGAGTACAGCGACTATCCGGGATATTACGGGGAAGCGGTAATGAGCGAGGACGCTCTAGCCGAACTGGCCACCGAGTTGCTACCTATGGGCTTCAACCTGAGGGTCCACTGCATCGGCGATGGGGGCAATAACGTCGCGATCAACGCCTTCGAGAGTGCGCTGAAGGCGACGGGGATCGATGGTAAGGACGCCCGTTTCGCCCTGGAGCACGCGCAGATGTTCACCCCGGATGACCTTCCCCGACTGGTCGAACTGGGGATCGTGGCTTCTATGCAGCCGCTGCATGCCACCGAGGACATGAACTTCGCCGAAGCGCGGATAGGAAGCGAGCGCCTGAAGTACGCCTACAACTGGAGCGATCTGCTGGACCTTGGCGTACCGTTCGCAACGGGGACGGATTACTCCGTATCGCCCTACAATCCGTTCTACACGCTCCACGCCGCGGTAACCCGACAGGACCGGAACAACAATCCTCCAGGCGGATGGATCCCCGAGCAGGCCTTGACCCGGAAAGAGGCTTTGCGTGCCGCAACCATGGGCGGCGCTTACGCCATGCATGCGGAAGACATCCTTGGCTCCATTGAGGTCGGAAAGCTCGCCGACTTCGTGGTCATCCCGGTCGATTACATGACGGTGCCGGCCGAGGAGATTTGGACGATCAGACCGGAAATGACGGTAATCGGGGGCGAGGTGGTCTACAGCAGGCCGGTGCTAGAGAAGACGTGACCAACGCCAAGTTAGTCGGAATTAGGTCTCTCGGCCCTGCATCAGAGCAAGGAGTCTGGTCGTCGTATTCCAATTACGGATGGTCATCTGCTGGTAGATCGGCAGTTGGACGATCTTGGATAGATAGCTTTGACTTGCTCTCTTGATGAGGCGGGAGAAGTAGAGAACGCCTTGCCCGGCGTACACTTCATCCACCCCTTCTCTCGTGCGAACGCTCTTCAATGCCTCGCGCGCGGTCAGTGGATGTTTCAGAAAAACGACATCATAGCGATAGCTCTCCGAGTCTTCCCCAAATCCCCTGGGCGCGTTCCTCACCACTTTTTCGAGCTCTTTCTCCGATACGATCACGACACGGGACTCGTAGTCGAACCGCACTGAAAGCGCCTCTTCAATGTCGCTGGTGAGAGCATTAGGGTTCTTTCCTGACGCTCTGAACAGGACATTACCGCTTTGAATGTAGGTGGCCACATCGGCAAGACCCATATCCTCAAAGCTCGCTTTGAGCTCCGCCATCTTGATGATGTTCTTTCCACCAACGTTGATGCCGCGCAGGAGCGCTAGATACTGTTTGCCTTTCATGATCTCTGAGATGGAGAGACGCCGATGTCAATGCGTGAGCCTCACACCAGGGAAATCCTGCCCCCAACGCCGAAACCAGCGCTGCTGAGCGCTGGGTTAGACGATTTGATGAACGCCAACCACGCGGCCGTCACCATCTGCAAGAACGTACTGCAATGCAGCCTTGAAGCTTCCTCCGGTCTCCCCTACGTACCGACCGAATTGGGCAAAGACCGCCTCGCGGCCCTCGTTGTCGCCAGCAATGGGGCTTCGCCCCGGCGTGTGCCACGAGGCGTTCTCGTGCATGTTGACGGCGCACCCAGCTATCGGGCCCGTCAGTCCTTCCCTCAAAGCGTTATCGGCTGAAGCCACCAACACTTTCCATATAAGTAGGGTTGAATCCGGCCAGTGCTTCCCTCACCTCCTCGCTTGGCGACCCGTAAACGTCGAAGCGAATAGGTCGAAATACCTCAAGAAACCGACTCGCAAATCTTTCACCAAACGTACCCAAGTGAGTCATGACTGCGGCGGAGTCTGCATAGCGCTCATAGATGTGACATATTGTGCCGTCGGGGTTCGTGCTCCACTCGTAGTTGAGCGTGTCAGGCTCACTCGTATGCGTAGCCGTGACCATCTCATTCATCAAAGCCGAAAACTCGTCCGACTCCGATTGGATCTCCAGTACCAACACCCAGTAGATATCCTTACTCATGGCAACTCCTTTTGTAGAGGGCCGCGCCTCAGCCGGCCGGCTCGATGTTCTGGTTCACCCGGAAGAGGTTGTCCGGATCGTACTGCTTCTTGATCTGGGCTAGCCGAGCGTAGTTGTCTCGGTACGTCGCCCTAACGCGCTCCTGACCTTCCTCCATCATGAAGTTCACGTAAGCGCCGCCCGCCGAGTGGGGGTGAAGCGCGTCGAAGTACGACTTCGTCCAGCCGATGATCTTGTCGTTGTTCGCCGGATCCGGGTCGACACCGACGATGACCTGGGCAAAGTTGCTTTCACGATAGGCCCACGGCGTATCGCTGTTGCTCATGCGGTGTGCGGCTCCATCGATGGGGTATATGTGCATCGTCGAGTGCCCGGTGGGAATCTGGGCGCCGAACCTTGCGTGCTCGGCGATGGCCGCATCGCTGATCTCGTTCATGAAGTCGGCTCGCCAGTACCACTGCAGACCCGACGGATAGAAGACGTCGAACATGCTCTGCATCGTCGGGTGCGGCATCGGCCCCACGCCGTCGAAGGCCGGCGGCCCAAACGCGCGAATCGGCTTGAAGACCTCCTCGGCATTCTCCAGCGGACCCGTGTAGCACCAGATGACGCCGCACATCTTCTTGCCGTGGAGATGCTCGGGGAACGGATCAGCTCCGGGGACTACGAGGAAGGCGAAAAAGCCCCCCAGTTCCTCCGGCGCCTGTAGTATGAACTCACGATACCAACTCAAAACCTCGGCCGCCCGGTCGACCTCCCAAAATGTCGGCCCGGCGTAGTTCGTGTGCACGGGGTGCGCCCTGAAGAGGAAGGACGTGACGACACCGAAGTTGCCGCCGCCGCCACGGATCGCCCAGTAGAGATCCTCGTTCTCCTCGGCGCTGGCGGTGACTGTGCTCCCATCGGCCAACACCATGTCGGCGGCGAGCAGGCTGTCGATGGTGAGGCCGTACCTCCGGGTCAGGTGGCCGACGCCGCCGCCCAACGTCAGGCCGGCGACCCCTGTAGTGGAGATGGTCCCGGCAGGAACCGCCAAACCGTGCTCGTGCGTCGCCGTGTCTACGTCGTTCCAGGTGCAGCCGCCGCCCACCCTAACCGTACGGGCTGCCGGGTCGATAGCTATGTCGGTCATCTTCGAGAGGTCGATGACGAGGCCGTCATCGCAGAGCCCAAGGCCTCCACCGTTGTGACCGCCTCCGCGGATCGCCGTCAGGATCTCGTTCTCCCGGCCGAATCGCACGGCCGTTTGCACGTCCGCCACATCGGCGCAGTAGGCGATCATGCGCGGCCGCTTGTCGATCATGCCGTTGTAGATCTTGCGGGCTTCGTCGTAGCCCGCGTCGTTCGGTTGGATCAGCTCACCGTGCAGCTTCGCCTTGAACGCTCCGACGTTGTTGTTGTCTGGCATAGTATCCTCCCGGGGGTCCCGTGGATGAACAACACTGGGTCGACCCGCACGCGGTGCCGCGCGGCTGTGTCGACCTCAACCCGTATGTGGTGAAAGGGACAGTTCTATGCCCGGCCGGGCGGATGGGCGCTCGGCAAGAAGAGTCGCCCTTGTTGGAGGGCACCCGAGCCCTCGAGGCTCGACCAGGGGCTATCGCACGTGGCCTCTATTATAGGACGAAAGGCGGAGAGCGGAAGGGTCCGTGGACGGCAACGGGGCCGTGCTGGGTGAGGCTGGACCCACCGACCGGCTGGCCAAGATGGCAGCATTGTGCTCGCCTACCAGGGCGTCGATTCGTGCATCGCACGTTCGAATCCTGCAGTCCCAACTTGCATGGCAGGTACCTACCACACAACTTGTGCCGTCGGCGGGCTGTCGAGCACAGGGAATGCACTTTACTGATGACGGTACCGCTCTAACCATCAGCTGCAATGTCAGAACCGAAACTCGTAAGCCTTTACAATCATCACCTTAAGAACGTGACGACTCTTTGTGCATACGCGTGAGTATGGCGGGGCGGGATCGCCCACGTCTGACAGTGGAACCGACCCCGGGCTGATCCGAGCGATCGGGACGCGGGATCTGGCTGCCAACATCATCAATCTCGTGGTTGGGGCCGGCATCTTCGTGCTCCCCGCGCTCGTCTTCGCCGAGATCGGTGCAGCCTCGTTCCTGGCCTATCTGGTCTGCGCAGCGGCCATCGGGCTCGTGTTCCTGTGCTTCGCCGAGATCGGCAGCCGGGTCACGACCAGCGGCGGAGCCTACGCCTACGTCGAGGCGGCGTTCGGTCCCTTCGCGGGTTTCCTTACTTCAACGCTGCTGTGGTTCGCGTACGCGGTCATG
>JBDHAS010000159.1:0-15949 GCA_039588015.1 Gemmatimonadota bacterium
GTGATTATTCGAAGAGAAGTACTGCTATCGATCGCCGTAGCGCTGCTCGTCGCCGCCTGCGGCGGCGCCGAGAGTCAACCGGGAGGGGAAGAGATGGAGACGAGTCAGCCGCCGCCGCTGCCGCCCGACGTAGGCAATCCGTCGCCGCAAGTCGTGCTCGAGACCAACATGGGCGCCATCGTGATGGAACTGGATCGGGAGGCCGCGCCGAACACGGTAGACAACGTCATCGAGCACGTCGAGAACGGCTTTTATGACGGACTCCTGTTTCACCGCGTGATGCCCGGTTTCATGATTCAGACCGGAAGTTTCACCTCCGGTTTGCAGGAGCGACAGTCGCCGCGGCCACCGTTGCGAAACGAAGCCAACAACGGTCTCAAGAACGTGCGTGGCTCGGTGGCGATGGCACGTACGCCCGATCCACACAGCGCCACCGCTGGCTTCTACATCAACCTCGTCGATAACCGGGGCCTCGACTTCACCGCCGAGACGACCACGGGCTGGGGCTACGCCGTGTTCGGCAAGGTCATCACAGGAATGGACGTCGTGGACGCCATAGCCGAGATCCGAACCGAGGCCCGCCCTCCGTTCGAGAACTTGCCCGTTCGACAGGTGATTATCGAGAAGGCGTATATCAAGGGCGACTAGGGCCAGACGGTCACGACGGCCGCACGCTGTCTAGCATGGACTTGGCCGAGATTCTCTCCGAGGTCGACGCGTCACGCCTCGAGCGTACGGTCCGCCAACTGGAGGGCCCTAGGCATCCGCAGGATTCACCGGACGCCCTAGAAGAAGCCGAGTCCTTCATCGTCGATGCGCTCACGGCATTTGGGCTGGCGACCGAACGCCAGCCCTTTCGTTTCCGCGGTGCGGACTTCAACAACGTCGTAGGGACGATTCCGGGATCGGACCCGGGTTTGCCCTGGCTGCTGGTGGGCGCCCACTTCGATACCGTCTCCAATTCGCCGGGCGCCGACGACAACGCGAGCGGAGTCGCCGTGCTCCTGGAAGTAGCCCGGCTAGCCGCCCGGCTCCAACCGCAACGGACCGTCCAGTTCGTCGGGTTCAACCTCGAGGAACCGCAGGACGCGGTCGGTACTTACCGGGTAGGGAGCGCACGTTTCGCAGAGCAGGCACGCAGGGACGGGCGCCGCTACGTGGGCGCCCTCGTGCTCGAGATGGTGGGTTACGCAGACGACCGGCCCGAGACGCAGCAAATACCGCCACTCGTGTTCAAGAAAGTCCCCAACACGGGGAACTTCCTGGTCGCTGTAGGAGACCGACGTTCGTGCCGGCTGCTGCGTTCGTTCGAGCGATCGGCACAGCAACGCGTGCCGGAACTGCCACTGATCACCTACGGCGTGAAGCTGCGGGGCTGGATGCTGCCGCTCACTCGCCTGAGCGACAACGCGTCATTCTGGGATCGCCGCTACCCGTCGCTGATGGTCACCGACACGGCGTTCCTGCGAAACCCGCACTACCATATGGAGAGCGACACCGCCGATACGCTCGACTTTCAGTTCATGAAGAAGGTCGCGCAGGTCACGCTCGCGCACGTGGCCGAGAGCGCGAGCCCGGGAGTCGCACCGGCAACAGCGAGCGAGTAGGAAGGACGGAATTGACGAGCCGGGAAGATCGAAACGAGACGGAAATCTTCGTTGCCAGCGGACCTCGTACGCCGTTCACCAAGATCGACGGGCCGCTGGCCCACTTGGACGCCGTTCAGATGTCGGCACCCGTGGTGCGCGAGGCCGCCGGGGTGGCCCTGCCCGACTGCTTCGTCTGGGGATCCGTCATCCCCTCGCTGGCGGTCAGCCACGTAGCACGCGAGGTCTGGCTCGATGCCGGCCTGGACCCCCACGTGCCCTCGCTGACCGTCGTGCAGCAATGCGCCACCAGCCTGGCCGCTGCCACGCACGCGGCGGCTCAGATCCGAGCGGGCAGATTCGATGTGGCCCTCTGCGGCGGATCCGAGTCCATGAGCAACACGCAGATCGGGCTCACGAAGGGAATGAGCCGGACCTTGCGACGCATGGCTCAGGCTAAGGGCGCCGGCTCAGCGCTAGGTGCGTTGACGCGGCTCCGCCCGCGCCACCTCAAGCTCGCCCTCCCCGCTGTGAAAGAACGGACCACCGGGCTGACGATGGGCGACCACGCCGAGATCACCGCGAAGGAGTGGAATACCGACCGCGAGAGCCAGGACCGCTTCGCACTGGCCAGCCACGCGAACGCGGTCGCGGCCTGGGAACGCGGTTTCTTCAGCGATCTAGTTATCGCCGTCGATGGTGTCCCCGAGTTGCTTCGCGACACGATTCCTCGCGCCGATTCCTCGCTGGACAAGTTGTCAGCGCTGCCGCCGGCTTTCGACCGGAAGAGCGGGCGCGGTACCCTGACGGCCGGCAACTCTTCGCCGCTGACAGACGGAGCCGCCGCCTGCTGGGTGGCGACAGCAGAAGGGCTGGACAGACTGGCCGACGTGCCGTACCGGGCGCGTCTGCTGGATTGGGAGGTCGCGGCCGTGGACATAGAGCGAGATGGCCTTCTGATGGCACCTGCCCTGGCCATACCGAGGTTGCTGTCTCGACACGGGCTCGGTTACGAGGATATCGGGTTGTGGGAGATCCACGAGGCTTTCGCGGCCCAGGTGCTCTCTACGATCTCCGCCCTGGAGGATCGGGATTGGCTAGTCGGTCGCGCCGGCGTCAACGTCGACCTGGGCAAAGCCCCCGTCGAGCGCATCAACCCCAACGGAGGCAGCGTGGCGCTGGGTCACCCGTTCGGCGCGACGGGTGCCCGAATACTCTCACAGACGGTCAAGCAACTCGGCGAGACTGGCGGGCGCGCGTTGGTCAGCATCTGCGCGGCGGGTGGTCTCGGTCACGTGGCGCTGCTGGAAGCTATCTAGTCTCGAGATCGGTCTCCAGCGGGCGACGAACCATCATTGGTTCAGCTCGTCCATCGCCTCCTCTCGCTCGCGTGCCCTATCACCGACCGTACGCTCGCCGAAGTTCTGCACCCGTTCGATCACTCGCATGAAGACCATATTCTCGTTGGTCTGGGCGTCCCTGAATCCGGCGCAGTAGCCGATCGTCAATGCGACGAGCAAAACGAAGATCTTGGGTGCGATGTCGCCTAACATCTTGCCTCCTCCCCCAGACGCGCCTACACGTGTTCCACGCCAAGCCGACCACGCCAAAAGTTGCGTAGGGGGAGCCACAAATGGAAGGGACGGGGCAAGACAGCCGTGCAAGGCCCGGGAGAAAAGGGAAGTAAGACTACCTTACACGGTGCCGTAAGGCACGTCCGCCCCGTCACCGTGATTAAACCACCGAAAGTACCCGAAGGTTCCCACCCCGGGGGGCGGGCCCTCGGAATTGGCTGTCTTCCTAGGGTATCAGGCCAACCAGGATATCGATCCCGCCGGCGAAGCCGCCAACGCCCTCGGTACCGAAGAAATAGCCCAGCTCGAGGCCGACGTTCACGAATGGCATGGGATTGTAGCCCAGGCGGACCCACGGGTAGCCGGCGACGAAGGTGTAACGGCGGCGGTCGAGGTTCTCGATGTCGTCGCCCAGATCCAGGATCTCTTCGAGGCTCACCAGGCCCGGTCCGGCCATGGCTCCAGCCGCGACCTCGAGATTCTGCTGCACGATCAGGTACTCAAAGATGAAGCCGCCTGCGGACAGACCGCCTTGCACCTGATTGCCGGCATCGTTGAGACCGTCACCGGTGAAGCCACCCGTGAAGCCTCCCAAGCCCAACCGCAACCGGGTCTTTTGGAAGAAGAGGCGGCCTCCCACACCCAGCACGCCTCCCAGGTCACGACCGAAGCTGTCCTGCGCATCGATCCCCGGGTCCGCGTACACGAGCCACAGTCCGACAGCTCCGCCGTAGTCGCCGCCGAACCGCTGTGCCAGCGCCGGGGTCGGCGCGAGCATGAGAAGCGCCGCCACCAGCAGGAGCAGCCTCTTAGGCACCGCTTCCTTGGCCCTCTGGATCGGTTTCGGTCTGGCCGGACTCGGAGCCCAGGTTGGCTCGTGCCATCTCCAGCATGCCTCGAATCCGCTGCGACGCGTCCGGCACCACCTGCAGGTAGTGCTCCCACGCCTCAACAGCGGTCGCGTAGTCACGCTGCATGAAGGCTACCATGCCCTTGAACTGGAGCGCTTCGCCGAAGTCAGGGTCGATCTCGAGCGCACGCTCGAAGCTGGGCATCACGCCCTGGGGGTGGCCCGTTGAGAAGAGCAACATGCCGAGGTGCGTCAAAGCCTCCGGGTTCTCGGGGTCGAGCGTCAGCGCCTGCTGGGTGACCTGGGTAAGCTCATCGTAGCCCTGCATCGCGAGGTACATGTGGCCGAGCTCGACCAGCGCCTCGACGTTGTGCGGATCATCCGCGACCAGCTGCCGGAGCGCGGCCAGCCGGTCCATATCCACGTCGGCCACCGGCGCGCCGCCGGGCATGGCCGCGTCTTGGCCTGGAAGCGACCCCGTGATGGTGTCGCCTTCGCCTCTCGGGCGCAGCGCCTGCGACATGACCAGCCAGGCCAGCGCCACGAACGCCACCGTGCCAGCGATCCAGCCTACGGCTCCGCTCCAAGAACCGCGCTTAGCAGGCGCTGCGGCCGCAGCCGGCCGACGCGCGCCTGACTTCATCGCCTCGGCAAGCTCTTGGTCGAGGCTGGCGGCCTCGCTCTCGTAACGGCTGCGCAGCTTTTCGTAGTCGGATTCCGTCAGGTTTCCACCCTCGTAGTCCGCCTCGATCTCCTCCAGCGAGCTTATCGCCGCCCGCCGGCGCTCTTCGAGCTCGGAGAATTCAGCGGCGCTCTGCGCCGACTCGGCGGCCGCCCCCCGACTCTCTTCCGGAGTCGCCTCCGTCGCCGCACCCCTGAAAGTCGCGAAGAGGACGGCTATGATACCGCCGCCAACCGCAACGACGAGTAGGAATTCGTTCAGGCCCATGCTCTACAGCTCGCTCTCCTCGGCATCATCGGCCAGCTCCGCCGCCCGTGCCCGGCCCTGTTCCACCCAGCGCCGCGCGGTCATGATCACGAAGAAAAAGCCGCCCGCCAGCATCAGGATCGGCAACAGCCATACGGTCCAATTGAAGCCCTGCGCCGTTGGCTTGAGCAGAATCCACTCGCCGTAGCGCTCCACGAAATAGGCGGTCACTTCCTCGGGCGTTTTTCCCGTGAGCAACTGTTCGCGTATCAGGTCGCGCATCTCCTGCGCCATGCCCGAGGGAGAGTCCTGTACGGACAGTGCCCGACACGTCGGACAACGAAGCTGGGCCGCGATCTCGCGGACCTGTGCCTCCAACTCCGGGTCCGCGCGCACGGCTTCGACCGGGGCCGGCTCTTCGGTTTGCTGGCCCAGCGGCGAGTCCGGCGCCCACGCCGCACCGGAGCCGGCCAGGAGCGCGAGCAGCGTCAGGGTGACTGTGTAGCGTCTCGATGTCAAAGCTGATTCCCGCCTTCTCGACCTGCTAGTTCCGCTCTTGAGTCGGCACTTCGGTCACGTGACCGTCGCTGCGGCTCACCGAGGGTTCACCGTTCGTTGCCTGGACCGACCCCGCCTCGCTGTCCTCGGCCAGCAACCGATCGACCGTGCTCTTCATCAGCATCCGATTCACGGGACCGATCTGTTTGTGAGCGATGCGTCCGTCCTTGCCGATGAAGTACGTCTCCGGCACACCGTAGACGCCATAGTCTATGGCGATACGAGAGTTCGGATCGATCAAGCTGGGCCAGTATCCTCCCATCCGATTCATCCAGCGGCGCGCGTTCTCCGGCGAGTCCTGGTATATGACGCCGAGCATCTGGAAATCCTGACCGGCGTAGTATCGCTCGGCTTCGGTGAACACCGCATGTTCATCGATGCACGCCACGCACCACGATGCATAGAAGTTCAGCACCACGACCTTACCGTCGAGATCGGCAAAACTGAGCGTGTCGCCGTCCAGCGTCGGGGCGACGAACGCCGAAGCCGCCCGGCCCTCGAGCGGCGATTCGATAACGTTGACCGTCGGGGCCTTCTGCAGGCCGTAGTAGAGGAGGGCGACGATCGGCAACGCGATCGCGGGAATCCATATCTTCTTCCAGCTCATCAGTCAGATCCTCCTACCCCGGCTCCGGCGGGCCGGCTGGCAACTTCGGCCGCAGCCGTCTTCTCCCGCTTACGCTCTGCCCCGAAGCCTCCCGTCGAGATCGCGAACAACGCGCCAAGCACCGCGATACTACCGCCGATCCAGATCCAGACGACCGCCGGATTGACGATGACGCTCACGGTGGCGGAACTGCCGTCCTGAGCGTACGCCGCGAGGCTCAAGTAGAAGTCCTCTTTCGGCCGCGTGCGGACCTTCGGCGTACCGATCGGATTCTGCGACATCGGATAGTAGTTGAGCCGTGGCCTCATCACCGATGTGAGCCGATCCCCTTTTCCGACCAAGAACTTGGCCTCCACGAAGTCCCGGTGCGGCTCGCGGCCCGCGTACAGCGAGTCGAGCTGAAGCGCGTAGCCTTGGAACGTAGTCGCTTCGCCCGGCCGCAGCGTCACCTCCGTCTCGTGTCGGTACGTCGACGAAAGAGCGATGCCGACGGCCAGCACCACGACGCCTAGATGGACGACATAGCCCCCGTATCGCCTCCGGTTCTTGCCCAAGACGTTACCCAACGCCTGGCCTATGCTCTCTTCGCGCGCCTCGCGGCGAGCCTGAACCGGTCGCACGAACTCGCCGATGATCAGTCCCGTCGCGAACACAGCCAGCATCAACGTGAACAGCGTCATGAACTGGCGGACGCCGACCAACCAGAACACGACTCCGGCCACGAGCGCAGCAACCATCGGCCATAGGAACTTCTTCTTGAGCAGCTCCGCCGAACCGCGGCGCCAGGGCAAAGCCGGTCCCACGCCGGTCAGGAAGATCAGAGCGAGCGCGATCGGCACGCTCATCTGATTGAAATAGGGCGCTCCGACGCTGACCTTCACGCCGCGGATCGCCTCGGCCAAGAGCGGATAGACCGTCCCCAACAACACCGTGAACGTGAAGGCGACGAAGAGCAGGTTGTTGATTAGGAACGCGGTCTCTCGAGACGCCAGCGCATCCAGCGCCGGCTTGCTCCCCAGATCATCGCTCCGCCACGCCACCAGGACCAGCGAGAGGATCAGCACCAGCGCGATGAAGCCCAGGAAGAACGGCCCGATCAGGCCTTCCGTGAAGGCGTGCACGCTGGCCAGTATGCCGGACCGCGTCAAGAAAGTCCCAAACAGCGTGAGCAGGAACGTGGAGATGACCAGCACGATGTTCCACGTCTTCAGAGTCTGGCGCCGCTCCTGCACCATGATCGAGTGCAGAAACGCGGTCGCGGTCAGCCACGGCAGGAAGCTGGCGTTCTCGACCGGATCCCACGCCCAGTAGCCACCCCATCCCAAGACCTCGTACGACCACCAGGCTCCAGAAACGATTCCCGCGGTCAGGAAGATCCACGGCGCCATCGTCCAGTAACGTACCGCCCGAACCCAATCGCCGCCCACCTTTCCGGTCAGCAGGGCCGCGATCCCGAACGCGAAGGGGACCGCGAAGCCCACGTACCCGAGGTACAGCAGCGGTGGGTGGAGCCCCATGAACGGGTGGTTCTGCAGTAGCGGATTTGGACCAGGCCCATCCAGAGGCACCGGGGAAACGGGAAGGAAGGCATTCGCCGGCCAGGCCAGCAGCAGCCAGAAGAAGGCGTTCACGAACAGCAACGTTCCGGCTACCGCCGTCATCAGCTCCCTGTGGCGGTTCCGGTAGACGTAGGCGACGGCCGCCGAGTATCCCGCGAGGATCCAGCCCCAGAACAGGATCGACCCGTCCAGTGAAGACCAGAGCGAGATGATCGTGTAGAAGAGCGGCGTCGACCGGCTGCCCACTTGAGCCACGTAGCTCACACTGAAATCGTGCGCGACCAGCGCGTAGGCCATGGTCGCGATCGCCAGCGTGGCGAGGGCGAAGACGCCATAGGTCGCGCGGCGCGCGAAGGTCGCTGCTCCGGGGTTGCGCTGGAAGACGCCCACGTAGGCCACAACGGCGCCCACCATAGACAGAAGCAGGGCTCCGCCAATCGAGAAGATTCCGATGGTGCTCGTCATGACCCGCTCGTCGCTCCCTGCTCCTCGAAGAGCTCCCGGTAGTATTGCTTGCGGTCCTCTTTGTGCTGCGGCGCCCTGTATTCCTCCGAGTGCTTCACCATCAGGTTCGTAGCCCTGAAGACACCCTCGCGTGTCAACGAGCCTTCAACGACGGCGCCAATCGGAGTCGTCCGCTCGGCCGCTTCCAAGAACATCTGCGGCGGTACCCCGGCGCTGAACACCTCCACCGTGCCGGCATCGTCCGCCAGCCGGAAACGCAACTCGCTCGTCTCCGGATTCCAACGCACGCTGCCCGGTTCGACCATGCCGCCCAACCGCACCGACGTTCCGTACGCGGCGTCGCCCTCCGCCAGCAATTCCGTCGGCGTCCAGAAGTACACCAGGCTCCGGCCCAGACCGCCGAAGGCGAAATAGCCGAAGATTACCAACACCACGACGACGCCAATACCGAGAGTGAGCTTCTTATTCATCGTCTACCCGCCTGTACGATGAGAAGACAGGCTCGTCCACCTGTCTTCCCGAATCGTTTTGCTTCGGAGCGCCGCAGCCGCATGGCGATCCGCCCCAAAACCCACCGCATTCCCCTGTAGTGAGCCGCTATAAGTTACAAAGTTACAATTATCTAGCCACCGGGCTAGGTTCCCGGCCCGGGAGGACCGGGCAGTCTGCGCCGGCCGAATTGAGGGGCTCCAGTAGCCTGGATCTGGAAAAATCTTGTCAAAATTGTGAAAAAATTTTCTAGTTTCGGGCCTGATCGTCGGAAATGGCAAAACAGATAAGATATTGTGAAACAATGACTTACATGGATTTGGCCCGTTTGGGAACGGCCCTTGCTACCTGTATCCCGCGAAGGACGGAGTCTCGAGCGTCTTAGCCGGACAGGGAAAACGGCGGGGGAGGGCGACTCAGGGGCTCCGTCCTCTTTTTAAGACGCTTGCCGGCCCCATCTCGCCGGTATCAGCCCACGCAGGACCGAAGTATCAGACCTGCCACAGATGCTCGTCACAGTGAGCGCCCCGCGGGCCCGGGGCGCTCACTTTTTGCTGCCCATCCCGGTTTCGGCTGGACGGCCACGGAACGCGACCGTAGTCTTCGCGCGGTAGGCACGTGCTGGGTGCGTGCCCACCTCGGTAGTGATTTGCCAGCTTTGAATATCGAAGGCAGAATATCGAATGTCGAAATCCCAAGAACAGTTCTTCGTTATTGGTTAGTCGACATTCGGTGATTGTATGAAAGCGACTGGCCTCTCCGTGTAAGAGGCGCTAGCGTGGAACGCAAGCGACCACATGCGCAAACACGAGGAGGCCAGCCATGTACTACGCTGGTATCGATGCGCATCTAAACTATCTCCAGATCGCCGTGGTGGACAGAGCCGGAGGAATCAAACTCAACCACAGGGTTTCCACCCGGGAGCCTGAGCAATTGGTGCTGACCCTGGCCCCGTTCCGCCCGCTCGAGGTGGTGGTGGAGACCTGTCCGTTCTGGCCCTGGATCTACGACCTGCTGGTACCGGAGGGGATCACGTTTCACCTGGCTCACGCCAAGGAGCTCCGCTTCATCGCCAACACGCCGCAGAAGAAGGATGCGGTCGACGCGGCGTTGCTGGCTCGCATGCTGCTCTCGGGGCTGGTCCCGAAGGCGTATCCGCGCCGACCGGAACAGCGTGAGACGCTGCGCCTGGTCCGTCACCGGGCGGCGCTGGTTCGGGAGCGGACCCGGCTGGCGTGTCGTATCCACGCCCAACTGCACCAGAGCCGTGTGCTGCTCGAGCGCGAGGCGTTGCTCCGAAAACGGGCGCGTGAGTTCCTCGCGGGTGAGGCCGGGTCGCGGCTCACTCCCGAGCAGTGGGCCCTGATCTCGACCCACTTCGACTTGATCGACCGGCTCACACCGCTGATCAACCAGCTCGACCGCCGGATCGAGGAGCGGGGCCAGTGTGATCCCAACGCTCAGCTGCTGATGACGATTCCGGGGATCGGTCCCTACCGAGGCCTGCTGTTGGCCACGGAGATCTGCCCCGTTGAGCGTTTCCCGCGGCCGGCGGAGCTGATCAGTTACGCCGGTCTGGCGCCGAGCACCCGGAGCAGCGGTGGACATACGCGCCACGGTCAGATCCCGAAGGGAGCCAATCGTTGGGTCCGTGGCGCCCTGGTCTCGGCTATTCCCAGTCACGTGCGGCTCGCGCCAGAGAGCACGCTGAGCTCGAGTTATGAAACGCTCAAGCAACGTCTCGGCTGGCAGGTCGCCCGGGTGGCAGCGGCGCGTAAGCTGGCAGGCATCGTCTACCGCATGCTGCAGACGGGCGAGCGGTGGCGAGAGTAGAACACCCGAATGTCTGCGACGGAAAGGGACGAGTTCCGTATCGAACATGTTCGCTCAGACGACCTCGCTTCGAGTGATTGAACCGTCCCGCTCGCATAGAGAGATCATGAGGACATAGACCTCGAATAGGTGTCGGAGCCGTCGCCAGGCTCCTGTGGATCGTAAGGCGAACGTCGTAATCACACGCGCATGTGGATGCTGACAGTCAACGACGAATCAGAGACTCGTGGCGCACTGCGCCACGAGAGGGGATTACTTTGCCCCTCTTGACGCCAGTCGCTTCATAGGTGTTCGATATTCAGAGCCCGCCTTACGTCGTCCCGAGGATCCTGCTGACCGGCCGTCCGGGTTGCGGGAAAACGACCGTGATCCGGCGTACGTTGGACCTGGTCGGGCTGGAGGACTGCGCGGGCTTCTACACGCAGGAAGTCCGCGAGGGGGGCCGGAGGATCGGATTCGACGTCGTGACGCTGGACGGCCGGCGCGGTCAGCTGGCGAGGGCCGGCGCGCCCGGGCCTCGGGTGGGTCGCTACGGGGTCGACGTCGACTCCTTCGAGCGACTGGGCGTGCGCTCGCTCGAGGATGCCGACCCGAATCGAGCCCGGATCCTGGTCGTCGACGAGATCGGCAAGATGGAGCTATTCAGCGACCGTTTTGTGGCCGTTCTCCGACGGACGCTGGAGGGCGGCTGGCCCCTCATAGGGTCGCTGATGGCCGGTCGCAATCCTATCGCAGATTCCATACGTGGACGCCCCGACGTGCAGGTCGTCGAGGTGACGACCGAGAATCGGCAAAAGCTCCCCTCGGAGTTGGCTGCGATCTACGCGAGATGAGGATTCGCCGCGTGCAGCGGCACAAGACTGGCTAGTGGTCAGCCACAGTAGTAATGACGAGTGAGCAAAGGCCGTATGGCGGGCCCTGGGCCAACCCGTCAGTATCGGTGTGGTCCCGTACTAGAAGAGTTCCACCCACGCCCGCTGCGAAAGCAGACGCGGCCGGGCTAGCTTTGATAGCCTCACCGCTCGCTCGGCGGCACAGGGGCTGTACCAGAAGCGCGGCGTAGCGCCGCTGATGTACATGTCGTCGCCGAGTACGGCGGCACCGTAGGTGTCTACCGGGCCTCCGATGTGGAAGTCGTCAACCACCATGACGATCCCATAGAACTCGAAAGGCCCGTTGATCCTGAGGTCATCGTCGACGAGCAGAATCCCCTGCCCCCCACCGGAGCCTGTAAGATCGATGGACCCATCGACATGGATGATCGGGAAGTAGTTGAAACAGGGACTACTCGGATCGTTCGGCGCTCCCCAGTTGAGCGGATTCGTCTTGTCGCATGCCCCGTTCACGACAGTAGGTTGCGAGCCACCGAAGCTGAAACTGTCCGGCAACTGGATATCCGCGATCGCGGCCAGGTCGTCGTACGTCAGTTCCCCGAAGTCGAAGATGTTGGAGGGGTTGAGCGCGGGGTCCACGATGATGTTCACGGGATAGCCGGTGATCCTGCTCTCATCGTTGACGTTGCCGTCGGGTGACCGGATCATGCCCGGCACGCTGTCATCGGGCACGTTGGAACAGACCGACGCCGACCAGGAGCCGGGCGGGTCGTGGTTCAGGCCGGTTATGATGGGCTGCCCACCGCCGCCGAAGTCGACGTTTTCGAGGATCTTGATCGCCGCATCACAACAGATGTCGGGTACGTACGTTCGGGCGATGGCCGCCTGGCGTCGCTGACCCTGGTTCAGGCCCGGCGGCCGGCCAACCGCCTCGATGTAGTAGTAACTCTTGATCGAATCGCTCCCCACGCGAACTACCGACGCCGTGTAGCTGCCTCCACCTTCGAAGGTGATCGGGCCAACCATGTTCGTGTCGCCGGGCTGCAAAGCGGCGTACGTGTCGGCGTCCCACTGATCGAGCACCTGGAGGATTCCGGCCTCACCGGCATAGAAGCTCTTGGTAACGTTGCGCATCCCGCGCCCAATCTGAAACTCCTGCGAGGCGGAGAAGTAGCCGCCGGCGACGACCGCTGCCAGCAACACGAGCGCGAAGACGGCCATCGCCAGGGCAAAACCGGCCTCGTCCTGCAACCGCCGCTTCCCGCGCGTCATTGCAGCCATCTCACCCGCCGTTCCTCAGGTGCGTGCTGGTGGACAGCATTCGATAGTCGGGGTCGGTCAGGGTGCGGTCCGTCGGTGCCCTGACGGTTACGACGACTCGAGCTACCAGGGACGGGTCGGATGTCTCGACTCCGCTCCCGGTGTAGTAACCGAGCTCCAATCCCCCGGCGCCCGGTGGTGCCAGCGGGCCCGCCACCGGCACGTACTCCCCCGACCCACGCGCTCTTCGGCCCAACCACCAGCGATTGTTGAACGCGAACAGGCCGAACTCGTAGGGACGGAACAAGCGAACCGGCGTTCCTTCCCAGACGCCGTCCAGGGCTCCGGTGACGCTGACGACAAGCTCGGCCGGATCGCCCGAACCGCAGGTCGGGCCGGAGGTCGTGATGGACGAGACCGGCAACGCACGCCATGTATCATCGTCATCCGACGTAGTGTTCTCGACGAACACCAGAACGCTGTCAGACCCTTCCGACCTGAAGTGTCCGGACACGTGCGTCAGCGAGAGCGTCCCATTGGTTTCATTGACCCGGCAAGCGACGCCAAATCCGACGTTGGATCTCAACGCCAGGCTCTCTTCGGCTATGGCGTAGAGGTCACCTCCCGGTGCGCTGGCCTCCCGAAGCTCCGAGGTGAGTATCGTCGCGGACGCCCGCATGGCATGACGGGCCGTTAGGATCCGCGCCTGCCGCGCGTAGAACTTCTTCTGCGCTGAGAGCGCTCGCAGAGTGCCGGCCACGACTATCCCCGTTAGGGTCATCGCGACGAGGACCTCGATCAGGGTGAACCCGAGCGAGCGGACCGAGCGCCGAGGCTTCATCGTGGGATGTAGATGACCACCGTATCGGAGACCTGGCTTCCGCTACGGCGGGAGTAAGTGGCCTCGAGGACGACCTTCTTCGGATTGCTCCCCTGAACGACCCAAGCGAGCTGATAATCGCCCTCGTTCCGCGATCCGGACTGCACCGATTCGTATGGTAGCGCCTTGAGAAGCTCCGCTTGATCTGCCACCAGCATCGAAACGTCCGTGTCGCGCCGACCGATCCAAAGCTCCGTCGACACCAGTCCGATGGCCGTCGAGAATCCGACGACGCCGATGGCTATGATGACGGCGGAGATCAACAGTTCGGTGATCGTGAAACCACCTTGGCCTCTGAGTTTAGTCATATTCCTCACTGCCGCCGGACCACCGTTCCACCTAGGGAGAGCTGGACGGTATCTGCGCGATCCATGCGCGAGAACACGATCAGGGCGTCGTGCGGCTCGCAAGTGCCACCCGAATACGCCAGTCCGCGCGCGTCGAAACAGAGCGTATTTCTGGGGGAGTACATCGTCACTCCGCCGTACTCCCTTCTTACATCCACAACGTGCCCAATAGTGTCTGCCGCAATCGCGCCCGGCACCCCCGTGTCGACCTCGACCCAGAAGAGGCCCTGGTCCGACCTTACGTGCAGCCGCCCCTCCCGCCCGAACTGAACCGCTGCTACGCGCGTCCGCGCATAGGTGTTGATGAACACATCCCTCGCGCTGCCCACCTTGAACCGGCCCGCCAGAGCCGAGAACACCGGCAGCGTGAGGCCCAGCAACACCGCCACCACCAACATGACCATGACAAGCTCGAGCAGCGTGATTCCCAAAGGGGACCCGAGCCGACGGGAAACGCGCGATGAGACTGCCGCGCGACGGCCAGAGGGGAGAGGCCGATCGCCAAACAAAATCGCGAAATCCCGGTTAGATAGCAAGCTATATGCCCTAAGTGACTGTCGTGTATAGAACTAGGAATTCAACGCTAGACGGTACCGTCATTGTTCGGATTCAGGGTATACTCGGGCACGCCAAGCGCGGTTCCTCACGCTACTTGAGCCGGGCCCATTGCGGTGCCGGCGGGGTGCACAGCAGGGTAGAGGCGCCGGTGGGATTCGAACCCACGAATAGGGGCTTTGCAGGCCCCCGCCTTAGTCCACTTGGCTACGGCGCCGGGCCCTAACTAAACTAGGGCCTTGATTCCCCCTGTCAATTTTGCCGGCTCCCTGTCCTCACCGGCTCGCTCGTTTCATATTATCGACCGCCCATGATGCGACGCACGTTGATTCTCGGCCTCGCAGCCCTTGCCCTTCAGCCGGTCCCGCTAGCGGCACAGTGGTGGGATGCCCAGCTGCCCCGGCGCGGCGAGTTGCAGATCGGTTTGGCGGGACAGAACCTGACCGTAGACCACAGGTTCATCGACGGCGAGCAGCAACCGCTCAGCGAGATGTTCGGCGTCGAGCTCGACGCCCGTCTGGTCCCGCCGTTGGACAGCCTCGATGCCCTGCTCGCCGATCTGTATCCGGCGCTGGGCCTGCCGGTACCGACGGCCAGTACGGCGGGCGTGCTTCAGTACGACGTGCTTCTGGAAAGGACAACGGCACCCATCGCACTGACCTTCGCGCCGACGGACTGGCTGGCGGTATTCACGGTCGTTCCGATCGTTCAGTCGGTGTCATCCGTCTCTCCTCAGCTCGATTCGCTCGTGGCCAACGCCGGCCTCACAAGCAGCGCATTCGGGGGCGATCCAGAATCTGTGTTTCAAGCGCTCGGAAACGGAATCGCGCAGCTGGAGGCCATCGTGGTAGAGGATACGCTGCCCGCTGACCTGCAAGCCGAGGCGGAGCGCCTGCTCTCCGACGCCCGCGGATTCGAGGCCGGTCTGACAGAGCTGAGCCAACAAGCGTACGTCCCAATCGAGTCGAGCTCGGCGGGCCAGAACCTTGCTGGCTACTATGGGGACCTCCGATCCGACTTTCTGTCGTTCGAGATCGGGCTACCGGACATCACGCTCGCGGCGCCGATCAGCGCCGAGCAGGCCGTAGCCGCGACGCCGTGGCCCGAGATGGGCATCGATCCGCTCCAGGGTCATATGACGGGAATCAAGTTCGGCGACATCGAACTGGGTGTGAGCGGTCAGCCGTACAACACGTTCACGGAGCGGCCGGGGCAACCACGACCCCGCTTCCCGGTTCGCGTCAGGCTGGACGGCCTCTACCGCTTCGCCACCGGGTCACCGCCGGTAGCCGGCAGACTGACCGACATCGGGGTCGGCGACGGGCAGCCCGACATCGAATTCCGCTCCACCGTTGACGTAGCCTTCGGGCGCCTATTCTGGCTGTCGCTACACGCCGGCTACAACATCCAGCTGGCCGGAGAAGTCGAGCGCCTGGTCACCTCACCCTTGTCGCCGCTTCAGTTGGGTGCCTACACGACAACGGTCCGCTGGAATCCCGGCGACGTGCTGACGCTGCTGGCGGCGCCCCGGTTCAACTTCACGCGCACCATCACGTTCTCCGGGCTCTTCATGCGCACGCATCACGGAGAGGACAGCGTCGAACCGGTTGGCCCCGTGGACGAGA
>JBDHAS010000160.1:0-8702 GCA_039588015.1 Gemmatimonadota bacterium
CCGGCTACCGACGCCGCCACCCTGCAGGCGTTCTACGATCGGATTCGCCCCTTCAACGCCGGCTGGAAGGCGGCGGTGCAGACCGGGCCGACAGAGGGCAGCTTCACGGCGGCGTTGCTGTCGTGGGTTCTGGGTTGCACGGTCGTCTACGCGGCACTGTTCGGGACGGGCTACTTCTTGTACGGCGAGCCGTTGCTCGGAACCACGTTCATGGCCGTTGTGGTGCTGGCGGCGGCCGGGGTCTTCAGCAACCTGCGCAAGGTCGGGTTCGAGTAGCGCTAGCGCCGCGGTTCACGAGCCGCCGCTCGGACACGCTACCCGAAGACCTGGTCCATCACCTCGAGCGCGAACCGGGCCGAGACGGTGGCCGGGCCGCCGCCCATCTCCATCCCGACCTCAAGCGCTTCGAGCACTTCGCGTTTCGTGGCACCGGACTCCTTCGCCTGCTCGATGTGCCACTGCATGCAGGACTCGCAATTGATCACGACTGATATCCCGGTCGCGATCAGCTCCTTGACCTTCTTAGGTAGTGCGCCGTCGGAAAAGGCGGCTCGCTCCATCTCGAGGAAGGCCTTGTAGACGGCGGAATCGAGTTCGAGCAGCTTCGCGTGCGCTGTTTTTCGGCGCAGCGATATCTCTCGCAAGTTGGTCATGCTTGCCTCCTTTCGAGGCGAGTTTGGTGCACGGGGCAGCATGCTGTCCGGCGATGGAGGCTCGCTACTCGAAATCGAGCAACAACGGAGGATGGTTGACGGCCTCCAGGAAGCGGAGCATGTCGCTCGCTTCAATAGACGTGGTCATGTCGTTGGCCAGCGGATGGAAGTTCCACGGCCCTCGGTCTAGCATCCCTCGATCCAGCGCCACCACTACTTGGACGTCCCTGTCGTTGATCACCGCGAACGGAGTTACGGCGCCGGGAATCACTCCCAGATGATTCATCAAACGCTCCGGGCTTCCAAACGAGAGCCTGGCGGAGCCGAGCTTCTGTGCGAGCGTCTTCAGGTCAACGGTCCGCTCTTCACGACAGACCACTAACCACATCGCGCCCTTCTTGTCGCGCAGGAATAGATTCTTCGTGTGGCACCCGGTCAGCTCGCCGCGCAGGGCCTTGGCCTGTTCGACGGTGAACACCGCCGGGTGGTGAACGGTGTCGGTTTCGATGCCTAGTTCATCGAGCCGCCGGAACAGGTCCTCGGGAGTCGCCGGTGCGCTGCCGTCGGCGAGGTGACAGGTGTCGGAATCCGTCATCGGCTCTAGCTTTCCTGGTCGCGTAGAGTCACGCCTCCTCTTTGTTCCGTTGCCTTCGCATCAGATAGCGTAGCGAGCCCGCGAGAATATTGAATCTCGGTACGCGCTCCATGTACGCCACGTACTCTGCTCCCAGATGTCGGGCGCAGAAGCGCTCCTCGCGGACCGACTGGATGTAGAACAGCACGATTGCCGTGCCGCCTATGATCGCTGTGAGGTAGTGCTGCGAATGGAGCGTGAACCCGAGAACCAGAAAGATGTAGCCGAGGTACTGTGGGTGCCGCACGACCGCGTAGACCCCTCGATCGACAACGCGAGTCGTCTCGAAGAACCGGGCTTTTTCCTCGGGGCCACCGTGCCTCTTCAGTAGGTAGAACGGCGCGAACATGAGCACCGGCGACAGCAGGAAGGCGATCGTGCCTAGGATGTGCAGGATTCGACTCGTGCCGCGCGATACGAAGTAGTCCGTCACGAGAAGGACGATGAAGGCTGCCGCTGCGAGCATGTCGCAGGCCCACGGTCTCGTGTCGTTTGTCTCTGTCTCAGGCATAGTAGTTGACCTTGCAGCCACAGCCGTCCCACATCCGCTCGTACTGCTCGAGCCGGTCCGCGACGAAACGGTGCGCTTGCTCTTCATCGGACAGGAGCCGGATCACGCGTTCATCGGGTGACGGCTGCTCTACGGCGGCAAGACCAGCCTCGCCTCGGACGATCAGCAGCTGGCCGGCCACCAGAGTGTCGTGGCGCTGCATCTCCTCGAACTCATCGGCCAGCTCCGCCCATTGTGACGCCGGCATTGGCACGATCCGTTCGGATCGGAGGCGACGTTCGAGTTCGTCGGCGGTCATGAATTCGAATCTTCGTAGAGAGCGGAAGTGTCGGCTGCGGCCAAGTCTATCAGGAAACCAGCGATCTTCTCCGTCACGGCCTCGAAGAATCGCTGTCCTTTCTCGGCCGAGGCGAGCGACGGGTCTCCCACGCCGGTGTCCGTGGTGACCAGCGCCCACTGCCGTGGCGCCCAGGCCCACTTCTCCTTGAAGGCTTTGACCGTGAAGTCCCTCGCCGAGCCCGTGCCGGCCTCCGACAGGGGCAGAGTCAGCTCGGGCGCCAGGTGCAGCATCAGGCTCGTCTCCAACTCGCCGGCATGATCGCCGGGCTTCTCAGAGAATTCATCCCAAGCAAACAAGTCATACCAGTTCAATGTGCAAAGGAAGATCTCGACGTCTACCTGAAGCTCCCGGATCATTTGGCGGAAGTCGTTCCCGCCGTGGCCGTTCAGGACCACTAGCTTGGGGATCCCCTGATCGCTCAGGCCACGCGCGATATCCTCGAGAACCAGAGCCTGCGTGCTCGGGTTGAGGTTTACGGTGAACTTTATGTCCAGCTGCTGAGTGTTGACACCGAACGGGATTGTCGGAAGAAAGATGACCCTTGCTCCGGCCTCCCAGGCGATCCGAGCGGACTCGACTACGACCCGCTCGGTCTCGATGTTGTCGGTGCCGTAGGGAAGGTGATAGTTGTGAGCCTCTGTAGCTCCCCACGGTAGAATCGCGACCTCGTAGCGCGTGTCGCGAACCGACTTCCAGGTCGTCTCTGCCAGCACGTACGGACGCCCAGCCATCTCGCTCCTCCCCCTCACGCGGTTTTGTTGCCGTGGATCGTGCGGATCCTGCTCAGAAACTTGGGGAAGATCCGCGCGTGTCGCGAGGGCGGATCACCCCAACGATGTGGTGGGTGCCTGCGCTCAGCTGGAGACGCCCGCCAGCCAGGCGAGAGTCTTCAGGTCGGGAACCTCGAGGTCGGGCTCCGCCACTGCTTCTGGTGTCGCCCCCGATCCCTCTTGCCCTTCCCGGCGGTTGACCCAGACCGTAGAGAGGCCTAGCCGTTTCGCCGGCGCGATGTCGTGGAACAGGCTCTGGGCGATGTGCAGAATTCGATTTCTTGGGACGCCGGCGTTCTCGATCAGGTAATGGAAGTTTTGCTCGGACGGCTTGTACGACCCGATTTGTTGCGCTGTGAAAACTCTATCGAATTCGATCCCGAGCAGCTTCGCCGAGTACTCGAACAGCTCGTCGTCGATGTTCGAGAGGATGATCAGCTTGTACTTGCCCTGCAAGGCGCGCAGCGCCGCCGCTGAGTCGTCGAAAGGCGGCCAGTCCTTCACCGAAAGTGAGAATCCGTCCACTTCGTCTGGGTCAGGGGAAAACCCGAACTTGGTGCCGAGCCTGAGCAGTACTTCGCCCAACACCTGACGATAAGGTAAAAAGCCACCAGCTTCGACGTCGGCTTCGGCGGTGGCATATGATTGGAGAAGTTCCTGATCGTCGGCTTCGACGTGATGGGCATCGAGTACCGGCCGAAGCGTCGACAGCAGCCCCGCCTCCCAGTCGATCAGCGTTCCATAGCAGTCGAAGCTCAAGCACTTGTAGCGATCGAAGTCCATCACAGCGCTCCTGGTATTCTGAGAGCCTAGAACCTACGTGATCGTGGCGATGTCCTACAGCTCGATCTCGGACTTGAAGGCGATGACCGCTCGGCCTGCCACACACACTCGCGTCGGGGTTTTGCCGTCCGCTTCCACGCTGACTTCTACAGTGCCCGGCCGTCCGATCGCTTCGCCTTGCCGGGCACGGAACGACAGCACGCCGTCCACCGGAGAAGCCAGGTCGTGCTTCACGAGGTAGGCACCCAGCGGTCCGTTGGCGTTGCCGGTTACCGGATCTTCCGGAATACCGATGGCGGGCGCGAACATGCGGCCGTGCGCCAACACGTCAGACGCGGCGGAATCCAGCGTGAAGACGAAGTAACCGTTGCAGCCGATCCGATCGCTGATGTCCGCCAGACGTGTAAGGTCAGGGTTCAGCGAATCGAGCGCCTGCCGCGAGCGAATCCCGACGAGGACCTTCGAGTGCCCGGTAGAAACGATCTGCAACGGACAACGCTCGTCCAGAACATGCGCCGTCAGGCCGAGGGCGGCAATGATCTCTTCCGCCTGTGCTACGGCGAAGGGCTCGCCGAACTCTATCGCGCCTTGGGTCATGACGATTCGGTAGCCGCACTCGTCGCGAGCCACGTCTACCGGCAGGATTCCCGCGCCGATCTTCTGGATGACCGTTGACGATGGCAGGGAGTTCTCCACGGCTCGCACATAGTGAGCGGCGATCGTTGCGTGGCCACACGAGGGCACTTCGATGGTCGGAGTGAAGAACCGCACCCGGATGTCATGGTCCGGCGCTTCGGCGTTCAACACGAAAGCCGTTTCAGAGTTGTTGAGCTCCCGGGCGATAGTCTGCATCTGCATGGCGGTGAGGCCGTCCGCGTTCGGAACGACACCCGCTGGGTTCCCTCGGAACCTCTCGGTCGTGAAGGAATCGACCTGATAGATACGGTATCGCTTCATCCCACCCCACTTTCATCTCATGCCGAGTATTCTCGCTACTACAGCCCTCTGCGCGCGTGGAGGCGCGAGAAACCTCTAGTCCTAACGCCGTGCTACGAGGGCGACCGTTTGTAACTGACTGATATTCCCGAACGGCTCGCGCGAACGATCTCCGTCTCGAGATTCGGCGTGTTCTCGAGTTCTTCGAGGAACTCGCGGATTCCACGCATACGGCGTCCCGATACGTTGTGGGCGGTGTAGCAGCCGTCGACCTCGAGTTTCGGGAGCAGGTCCCGAAAATACCTGGCGTACCAATCCTTGTCGGCGTCGACGAAGATGAAGTCGAACGGGCCGTCCAGGCGCGGCACGAGCTCGTGGGCATCCGCCAGTCTGGCGTCGATGAACTCGCTCAGCCCCGCCTGCTCGAAGTTCTCGAGCGCCTGATTGTAGCGTCTCTCGTCTATTTCTATCGTGACCAGTTTGCCTCCGGTCTTGCTGAGCGCCCACGCGATCCATATCGCCGAGTGCCCCGTCGAAGTCCCGACCTCCAGCGCCTTGGTGTAGTTGTTCTCTATGATGAGGTCGTAGAGAACCCTACCGTCCGATTCCGGCACGTTCATGTCGCGCCACTCGTACTGGCTCCGCTCCAGGAAATCCTGGACCCGCTGGTCGAGCGCCTCTTGCTGGAGCGACTCCTGCGCAAGACAGCGGTGTGAGCGCACAAGAACGCCAGATGCGACTACGAGCCAGAGAATCAGCGTTAGGTATCTCATATTCGGCCCTCACGTTCTGCGGCGTGATGCGGCGAAGTAAGCGTAGAACGGGATGCCCAGCGCAACCGTCACGACCGCAATCGACGACTCGACAGGCCGCTCGAGATATGCCAGGACCAGAATCATCACGCTGGCCGCGGCGAATACCAGCGGCGGGAGCGGATAGCCGGGCATCCTGTACAGGCCCGCGTTAGATCTCCTCAGCTTGAAGACGCCGACCACCGCGAATATCGGGAAGATCCCCAGACAGAAGCCCATGTACGTCAGGATTTGATCGAACGTCCCCGACATGACCATGATAACAGCTATCAGGCACTGAAGGATGATCGACTTCGAGGGCACTCGGAACACAGGGTGGATCTCGGAGAACGTCTTGAAGAAGTAGCCGTCCTTGGCCATCGCATAGTAGACGCGCGGGCCGAGAATGATCAGTGCGCTGATCGAAGAGAGCAGAGCGAACGCTATGAGCGCGGATATGGCGGTCTCGGCGGGGCCGCCGAAGAGTCGCGAAGCGGTCAAGCCGCCGATGGCGATGACCCCCTTCATCTCCTCCGCCGGGACGGCGTATACGTAGAGGGCATTCAGGCACAGGTACAGCAGAATCACGATGCCCGTTCCCAGCGTCAGGGAGAGCGGTAGGCTCTTTCGCGGGTCTTTGATCTCGGAACCGATGTAGGCGGAGGCGTTCCAGCCGCTGTACGCGAACATGATCCACATGAGCGACAGCCCCGCGGTCCTCCATCCGCTGGAATACGATTGCGAGTCGCCAACAGGCGTCAGGTTGCCCAGGTCGCCGCGGCCCAAGGAAAACCCGACGATGACCAACCCGACGATGAGCAACACCTTGCCGACGGTCAGGTAGTTCTGGACCCGCGAGCCGAACTCGATGCCCCGCATGTGGACGGCTGCAAGTACCAGGATGACGAAAACCGCCAGGGCTTTCTTGAGCAGTTCGGGATTGCCCCACTCGATCGAAGCCGGGAAAGCGCTGCCGAAGTACTCGGCGAAGCCAAGCGACGAAGCGGCTAGGGGCGCGGAGAAGCCCACGAAGAACGACACCCAACCGGTCAGAAAGCCGAGCAGGGGGTGGAACAGCTCGCCGAGGTATACGTACTCGCCGCCGGCTTTGGGTATGGCGGCGCCGAGTTCTCCATAACAGAGTGCGCCGCAAAGAGCTAGGGTGCCGCCGACGAGCCAGAGCGTCAGCATGAGCGTTGGGCTGCCCAACTGCTGCATCAAGAGGCCGGACGTGGTGAAGATCCCGGCTCCGATCATATTGGCGATGACTATGTTCGTGGCGGGAAAGAGCCCCAGTCTTCGGGAGAGTTGGTGCACGCGCCTATCTTCCAGGGTGAGGTTGGGACGGGTACAGCATGCACATTGTGCGCCTACACATTAGACACTCGAGGTCGCCACAACGTTTAGGTTGCCATTGTGCCTGGGCCGCTGTTCGTCTGTGTCCGCTGTGGCGACCCCTGCCGTCATTGGCGGAGTGGTGCGGTACCTAATCCGCTCATCAGCCTGCGGCCGCCCGCGTCAGAGCAGGTCTGCAATTAGCTTGGCGGCGACTCTTGCCCCGTCGACTGGTATCGGTGGGAACGACACCTGCTTGCCTATGTTCCTCACGATCTCGTCCGCCAACAGCGACGGGTGTGTCTGTGATTGCATCATCTTGATCCCCGCTTCATGCCGCGCCAGCCGGTTGGCCACGTGGACTTCTTGCTCGTAGTGCCCCTCGATCGGGAAGAAGATGAACGGTCGGCGTAACGCGGTTAGCTCGAGCGTGACGGTACCACCTCCCTGAACGATCGCCAGGTCGCTGGCGGCGAGATGCTCGTGCAGGCGTGGGACGTACCCCCTCACCTCGACTCCCTCGGGGACGTCAAGGCTTTCTTCTGCGAGCCGTGGGCCGCAGACCAACACCATGCGCAAGTCGTCTATGCGTTCTTTGGCGATCGGGAAAGCGCGGCCACACAGCTCCAGCAGCTCCTTACCGATGGCGGTCCCGCCGATGGCGCAGGTAACAGTGGGTGAGCTACCGTAGCCGAGTCGCGAGCGGACCTTTTCAGTATCCGTGGACTGCTCGGGATCGAAGGGCGGTATGTAGCCGACGAACTTGCATTGGGTCTTCGCCCAGTCGCGTCTGTTAGGCAGCAGAAATCCGAACCGTTCGTCGGGGACGTCCCTCTCCTCGCCGACGAAGAGGCTCATGTCCACGTACTCGTGCGTTCGCTTGTAGCCTTTCGCCCATTTCATGTTCCAGAGGTACACGCCGAGCCTCTCCAACGGATTACGGCTCATCGCTTCAAACCCGACAAAGTCGTAGATCATCACGAAGGGACAGGGCTTGCGGCTGGGATCCTTCCTGAACGCGAGGATCACTTCGTAGGTCTCGTCGCCGATGATGAGGTCGAACTCTCTGTCCCGCGTCGCGCGCTCGAGGACTTCCACGTTTCGCGACCACTGGCCCTTCGCCGCCGCAGCGTACTTGATCAGGTTGAGGTTGAACCCTTCCGCCCGGCTCTCAGCGATGGCGTTCTCGTCAACCAGTTCGGCCGCTTCGGGACACAAACGTTCTCCCGCCTCGATGACGACTTCGTCAGCCGGCGGCGCTGCGAGCCATGATATCCGAACGTCGGCACGCTGTCGCCTTAGCTCCCGCGCGATGGCCAGATCACGCGTGATGTGACCGAGTCCGATCGACCCGCTCATGAAGAGGATGTTCTTCATGTCCTGACAACCGTCGTAGCCCGCGGCATAACCGGCGGTTAGATGATTAATCAGCGCCCGCGAGCTGTACGCAGGCGCTGACGTCTAGGGTTCGGCGCGACCGCGGCAAGCCTAGCGGCGCGGGCAGTAGTCCGGCGCCTCCGGGCCCGCGCAACGAGCCTGGATCAGCCGGCGAATGATCCCGTAGTACTCGTCCCACGGCGTCTGGCGCGCCGGCGGAACGGCTGTCTTGTGCGCGATTACCATGTCCAGGGCCGGAAGCACGGTGATATACTGGCCGTAGGCACCGCGTCCCGAGTAGCCACCGGCCAGCGCCGGATACACGCGTTCGCCGTCCCACACCCACCACATGTAGCCGTATCCGAAGCCCCGATAGCGCAGGTACGGCGGGTTCATCTCCTCGACCGGTGTAACGACGCTCACGATGCGCCGGGCCCACCAGACCGGGATGACCTGCTTGTCCTCCCAGCGACCCTCTCGCAGCATCAGGTAGCCGATACGGGCCATGTCACGGGTGGAGAGCCACATGTGATAGGCCTGGTTCTGAGAGCGCTCGGTGTTGCCCGACTTGC
>JBDHAS010000161.1:0-8667 GCA_039588015.1 Gemmatimonadota bacterium
CTCAGAAGGCGTCCCATCTCATGATCGAGCGCTTCGAGCATGGCCAGGTAGTAGGGCAGCAGCCGCGCCGCGATGTCGGCCGAATCGCCTGACAGTTCACTGCGGTGATGCAGATCGGCCGGTGGCAAGTGAAACGGAGCGTGCGGGGCCGTGTAGGCGAGCCAGAGGAACCAGGGGCCGCGCTGCTGCTGGATCCAGGCAATCGCATCATCGGTGAACACGGTTGTCGAGTAGCCCGCAACCACTCGAGTCTGTCCGTTCTCGGTACGCCTCCAGTTCCAATAGTCTCCCTGGCCCCTGAAGATGCCTGAAAAGTGTCCGACGCCCATTCGGTTCGGGTTCTCGGGGCCGCCGTTGGTCCTGTCGGCTAGGTGCCATTTCCCAAAAACAGCATGGCTGTAGCCCGTGGGAGCACGCTCATCGAGGAGTCTTTGCAGAGATGTCTCTGTCAGAGCGATGCCTCCCGAACCGCGAACCGTAGTCCCAATACCTGTGCGCAAGCTGTACCGTCCCGTGAGAATCGTAGCCCGGGTCGGTGAGCACAGCGGGTTGGACCACACGTTTTCGAACACGAGTCCGCCCTCACACAAACTCTCGAGGGCCGGCATGTCGGGCTTCTCGCTGCCGATTCCGTAGCAGGGACTGGCATCGAGGCCCATATCGTCAGCGATGACGAGGAGAATGTTCGGGGGACGTGGCTTCTGATAGTTCCACGCAGCAACCGCAGCCAGGATGATCGCGGTGGCAATGACTTTGACGTGCACTCGGGTAAGCAAGCTGCGGCTCTTCATCGGTGGCGGCGCTCCAGTCACGATCTCACTTCCACGGACACAGCCCGATCAAGAGATCTTGCTGCGCTCCGATCCGGGAGCGCAAGAAGGGAGCACGCCGGAACATTCTTCCGACAGTGCTCCCACCTTGCCTTGACATCCTAACTAGGGATGGATTCGCCGCCGTCTGCGGTCACGCATCTTCCGAGGCCCAAAGCCCCGCTCGCTCAGATCGAGCGTGAACGTATCGTCTCCGACGGTTACTTCGGCAAACTGGCTGCCGTCAAAGGTTACGGTGACATCTCGCTCCACGGTCTCGGTCTCTCCGTCCGGCAGGGTCCGCGTCATGGTTACGCTTCGCTCGACCGTCCCGGATTGCGGCCACCCGGTCTCCGTTCGAGGGTACGGCACGACCACATCATTGATCGCGGAGCTCGAGACCATGTGATACGTACGCAGCTCGCCGCCGTCGGTGTGACGACTGCGCTCCACGTCGCCGGTCCCACTACCGACCCAGGTGACGAGTCCATCGTTGTTGCTGTCGTCGTCGTCGTTGTCGTTCAGCAGGCCGGTCACGGTCAGGTCCCGCTGACGATCGATGCTCGCGCTCCACCACTCTCGCGAGAGATCGCCCACAACGGATATCTCATAGTGGATCCCGTCCGTCCTCGCCTCATCGTAGAGAGGATTCCCCTCGTCATCGACGATGGGAGCACCAGCCGCATCCAGATAGGTGATCGTCCGTGTGTGCGTCAGACCTTCTCGCTCGATCCCATGACAGTGGAACCGACCCTCGGCCGCTGGGCAATCCGTTTCGTTGGGCAGCGGCGGGAAGACGATTCCCGGAAGCCCGAGACGCGGACCGTGCATCATCCGCAGGTCTTCGAGTGTCCCGTCCGCGGCGACGACCGCGGCGTCAAAGTTCAGGTTGTCAGGGATCTCCGGTTCCCCAGCGGAATCGCAACCGGCCACGAACACCGCGGCGGCTGCCGCCAGCACTACTGTGAATGACACATTACGCATGCCACACTCCTGGTCGGGGTTATGAGCATCTCCACCCGTGATACATACAGGACAGGCAATGCCTCGAGAGCGTTAGTGGTGGTAGCCAACCTGTCCACGGGGATCCCCTGGGTTAGACGCGCCTAGGAGGCTAACGTTAAGTGCATGGCGGCGGCCCGTACTCACCGCCCATCAAAGCCAATGATTGTCTAAGTTAATATCTTGACAATACCTTGACAAACGTGCCAACCACTCATATTCTTCGTCCGAACGAATCAGGGTGTCGCGAGCGTTCAGCGTCGCGGCAGGCTCTGCCTAGAGGGAGCATCCGATGTCAAGATTAGCAAAGGCCAAGTTGCTGTTCGCAACGGCGGCGTTCATCTCCTTCGTCTTGTCCGTGTTCCTATGGTTCGGCGGGCAACGGGAAGAAGGCCTGTTCGTGGGCCTATGGGTGCCGTCCATCCTGTCGCTAGGCGCCATGTTGGTCGCCGGCCGGCAATAGAGCGATGCAAACGGTTATGAGCGTCACGGCAGGCTGGGCGGGCAACCCTGAGCGGGTACCGAGCGGAGGAGTTCATGTCTGACATAGCGGTCTTCGTGGTTGGCTGTCTGGTGACCTCGATCTGTCTCGCAGCGGTTGCCCTGCTTCTATGGGGAGCCTATCAGGACAGTGACGCGAGCGCGGCGAAGTCGCCTACACGGGAATAGGCATGCCACCAACGCTTCCAGCACTCCACGGTGCATGATGGGGGATTATGGCTAGCCGGGGTTACCAAATGCTCATGGCGGAGCTGAAACGACGCCACGTGCTCAAGGTCGTTGCTGTCTACGCTGCGGCGGCGTTCGCCGTGATGCAGGCGGCCGACTTCCTCGTGCCTGCGCTTCGCCTCCCCGATGCTTTCGCGTCGGCGATCGCCTTTACGGCGCTCGTCGGTTTCCCCGTCGCAGTTGGCCTAGCATGGGTGTTTGACCTCACGCCTCAGGGGGTTAGGCGCACGGATCCCGCCGCGAGCGAAGAGCTGGAGGCGATCGTCGCAGAGCCACGCTTGCGCCGCTGGGGCATGGGAGTACTGGCGCTAC
This sequence comes from Gemmatimonadota bacterium, assembly GCA_039588015.1. Lineage (GTDB taxonomy): Bacteria > Gemmatimonadota > Gemmatimonadetes > Palauibacterales > KS3-K002 > JASFMO01. Next base: position 2,853 of record JBDHAS010000161.1, read on the forward strand.
TGACCACGGTGGTCTTCGTTCTCGGCGGGTGGTGGGTTCTTCGCGATACGCCGGAAGGCGTGGCCCCGTCTGGCGCTGCTGTCGAGCGGTCCATCGCGGTTCTCCCGTTCGCCGATCTGAGCGGCGACCCGGGCAACGAGTACTTCGGTGACGGCCTGGCGGAAGAGCTGATGAACGCGCTCAACCGCATTCCCAGCCTGAAGGTGGCCGCGCGTACGTCCGCCTTCTCGTTCAAGGGCCGCAACGCGGACGTCCAAGAGATCGGTGGAGAGCTGGGCGTGAGCACGGTGCTTGAGGGAAGCGTGCGGCGCTCCGGCGACCGGATACGCGTCACGGCACAGCTGGTCGACGTGGCGGACGGCTTCCCGATCTGGTCAGAGAACTACAGCGCCGAGCTCACCGACATCTTCACCATACAGGAGGAGATCGCGCAGTCGATCGTCGCGGCGCTGAAGGTCAGGTTGACCGTGCCGCAGGGTGGGCTGGTACGGGCCTCGACGCCGAACGTCGAGGCGTACAACCGTTACCTACGCGGTCGCTACTTCTGGAATCAGCGCACCCTACCCTCCTTCCGCCTGGCGATCGAGGAGTACAACCAAGCCATCGAACTCGACCCCGACTACGCCCAGGCTTACGCCGGCCTGGCCGAGACCTACGTGCTGCTGCCCGAGTACGGCGGCGCTTCGATCCCCGAGATCGGCCCGAACGCGCGTGCGGCGGTGGAGAAGGCGCTGGCTCTCGATCCGAACTCGTCCGCGGCGTACACCGCGTCCGGCTACCTCAAGTACCGCTTCGAGTGGGACTGGGCGGGCGCGGAAGCCGACTTCCAGCGGGCCATCGACCTCGAGCCCGACTACGCGACGGCCCACCAGTGGTACGCCGAGCTATTGATCGTGCTGCGCCGCTTCGACGAGGCGCGCACCGAAGCCAAGACGGCCTACGAGCTCGACCCGCTGGCTCCGGCGGGTATCCTGGTCCGGGCCATCACTCTGGAGCTCGACGGCCAGATGGCCGCAGCGATCGAGGAGTACAAGGCCACCCTGGAGCTCGCGCCGGATTTTGCGATCCCGACGTACTTCCTGGCTCTGGCCTACGTGCACCTGGGAGACCTTAGCCGGGCCGACTCGACCTTTCAGCATCTGGCCGGTTTGACCGACACCGACCCGGCGACCTATCGCGCGTACATCGATGTGTTGGATGAGCCGGAGATGATCCCGGCGGCTACAGCAGCCCTCACCACATCGCCGGTGTTCGGCTTGATCGCCGAAGCCGAGTACCTCGCCACGTTGGGACAGGCGGAGGCGACGCTTGCGGTGCTGGAACAGGCGTACGAGGATCGCGAGCCGTTTCTGCCGCTAGCGAACGCGCTCGCGCCGTACGAAGCGCTGCGCTCTGATCCGCGCTTTATCGAGTTTCTAAGGAAGATGAAACTGTAGCCCGGGGGGTTTTTCGATATTCGATATTGGCAAGTCGATGATCGATTTTCGAGTTCTTTTTCGGTGAACGAGTTTCTATATTCGATTTTCGATATTCGGTGTTCGGTATTCGAATGGTTGTCGCTCGTCAGGATTTCGTACCGGCGTTCTTCTTAGCAGTCCTTATGCTGGTATATACGATAGCGATTGTCCGGTCGGCTTCGCGGATCGATTCGCCGACCGCTGTTGGATCGCCCATGCCCAACCGCTGGATGTAGCGCAGCCACGTCATCGTTTCTCTGAGTTCCTTCAGGCAGAGTCCCAACTTGTGGATGAAATCTCGGCGGGACTCGGCGCCACACGCCTCCGCGTATAGCGGCGCTGGAGCCGTGCCGCAGCGCACGAGTTGACCCGAGACATGTTTGCCTAGGCGTGTGGCCGGCAGACTGTCGCAAACCGCGCTAATCCGCACCGACAAATCGATGAGTCGATCCTGCAGATCGTAGACCCGAGCCGGGCGTTCCGGTTGCGATGCCACACGAGCCCCCACATTGAACATCGATCATCGATTATCGGAAATTCAACACCGAGATTCTAGCTGTACCTCGATCAATGAATATCGGCTATCGAATATCCAACCGACCCATCGAATATCCAACCCACCCGTCAACACAACATCAACGCGCCCGGCGAAACGCTCCGCCTGCTTACTGACGCCTGCGTATCAAGCGCTCAACCAAGTTGGCTGAACCTCGAACTTCGACCATCGAACGTCGACGATCGAACATCGAAACAAGACTCGGAAATCGACCAACGGCTACCGGCTATTGACTATCGAAAACAACAACCCGTCCGGCACGTGCTGCCTCGCTAGGATCAATACGGCACCGCGATGTCCAGGGCCTGCTTGGCCGCACCGACGAGGTCGATCTTCGCGGGATCGGTAACCCCTGCCGCCAATCTCCGATGCGCGGCAGCCCAAACGAAGATCGTCATCCGCGTCCGCCTGAGATTCCTTTTGGCGGCTCGGACCAGCTCTTCCAGTTCGTCGGTCGTACTTAGATAGTTGTCCAAGTCGAAGGCGATTTGTTCTTTGATCTCCTGCGCACGCGTCAGCCGGTAGAACAGTCGGTCTTCCATCGCTTGCAGATCGCTTACCTGAGCCTGTGCCGGGTCCGGCAAGATCTCTTGGAGCTCCAAGTCCGTCTGCAGGAGCTCTGCGAGTGCCTGTTTCATTGCGTACCTGGCGGTACTCGCCAAGGAGGGCCAGGCTATTCAGAGAACGAACCTGGGCATCCCTGGCACGCTAGTTGAGAGCCAGGAGCGTCGCATAGTCTTCATCGATCTGCTGGATCACCCAGGCCTGGAGCCGGTGCTGGGAGTCCTTGATCACATCCAAGTATTCGCCGGAGAATCGCGCCACCTCGTCGACGATCGGCTGCGCCGCGTTGAGGCCGTCGACGAGTGATTCCTGAGCCCTGACGTCGGCGAGGATCTCACGCACTCGGTCTGACGTCATGTTGAGATCGCTGCTGCCCGACACGAGCTCGTCCGCGAACATCCTTTCCAGAAAGTCGGCCAGTTGTTGGGCCCTTTCCGTTCCGGACTGGTCTGACCGGTGGAGGGTCACAAGCGCCAGCGAGTAGACTCCGATGCCGCGCAGGACCGGCCGGAAATAGTCCCAGTGCGCTCTGTACTCCGCCACGAGTTCGCCGTGCGCGTAGCGACGCAGGTAGTGCGCCTGGTTCGCCTCTAGGCCGTAATTGAGTTCAGCCACCAGATTGATGGTGCTCTCGGCAAACGGTGTGATATCCAACCGCCGTGAACTACGAAAGCCGGAGCAGCCCATCACGGTCAGTGCGGCCAAGCAGGCCATGAGCGATCGTGCGGTCATGTCACAAACCTCCTCTCTCGTCCGGATTCGTCTTGCCGGCCACTCAGAACCGTGAATTCCCACCGCAGTCACGTGATGTCCAAGCTGAACGTCAGCTCGGTGGCCGAGTTGGTCCGCCTGGCATCGGAAATGCCGGCTCGGGGCGTGGTGAGGCGTGCTGATCCTCTTCTTGCTCTTCGGCGGCCGCTCGCTGACGCGAAAGCGCCCGGACCTTCAATCGCCAAGGCCCGGGCGTTCACTATGCCGGTGGAAGCGTAATCTACCGCGTGCCTTTCTGGATCAGCGGCAGACCGGCCGAGATCTGTAGATCGATGAGACTTTCGATGATGTACTCGGTCTGCATCCAGCGTACCGCCATCACGGCTCCCAGCTCTTTCTCGACCTGCTTGTAGTACTTCTTCTGCAACTTCAGACGATCTTCTCTGAGTTTGATCGAATCGTCCGCGATCTTCTTCGCCGTCTCGTCAGTCATCATCTCGAAGCTATCGGCGAAGTTCTTGATGAGGGCGAGCCTGCGATCACCCAGCTTCGACCGCTCGAGTTCATACTCGCGATAAATCGGCCAGAACACCGAAGACTGATCGTCGGTCATCAGCATCGCCTCGGTCACTATCGCGACCTTCTCGGTCTTCAGATCCTCGCGCATCAGCTCGACGTACTTCTCCGATTGGCCATAAGCGGCCGAACTGCCGAAGACGGCCGCGAGCGCGACGAGCGACGTGACCTTGCCTATCGTGCGGATGAGGAGTGGCATGTTGTATTCCTCCTGTTTGCCTACGGTTCTTACTTGAGGAACGGCAACTCCGTAGAGATCTGAAGGTCGCCAAGGTTGTTCAACATCCTCTCGATCCAGATGAACTTCCCCGCAACCATCGGATCGACCTCGTCTTGGAACTTCTTGGTGTACTTCTCGCGCAGCTCGTACCGGGCCTTCTCCAACTTGAAGGTCCGGTCCGTGATCTCCTTGACTCTCTGCAGCGTCATGCGCGTGTCGTAGTTTTCCGCATACTCCCTTATCAGCGCGAGTCGTGCGTCGTTGATCTTGGCCAGCTCGACTTCGTATTCCCGGTGAATGGGCCAAAAGGCGGCGGCCTGCTCGTCGGTGAGGTTGAGCGCCTCGGTGAAGATGGCCACCTTCTGAGTCTTGAGATCCTGCCTGAGCAACTCGACGTAGGACTCGTACTGGGCGTAGGCGGCGGAGCTGCCCAATGCCAGTGCCACGGCCGCGAAAGCCGCGGCCCGGCCGACAAGTCGCAATCTCGCACGCATATCACTCCTCCTCGAGTAGGTCTGAGATAAGCGACGCCCCGGGGACCGATTTTGGGCCCCCGGGCGCCTCGTGCAATGACAATACCTACGGCTATTCCCGAAGGCGGCACCTACATCCAGGCGACACCAACGAAGAAGTTGAAGTACGTGATCGAGCCGGAACCGCCGGCCGACGCGGCCCAATTGTAGCGCGCACCCAAGAAGCCCCTGGCATGCCAGCCCATTGGCGTGACCACGGACAACTCCGGTGCGAGGCCGAAGTGCCAATTGTCGACCGTGACAGCGTAGACGCCGGCTTCCACGCGTCGTTCGATATAGTAGACACCGGCGTTCAGCCCTGCCGCGATACGGGTATTACCGGCCAAGCCGCTGTACCAATGGGCGTTCAACATGATTGGGAACGAGTTGACATAGCGGAAGAAGTCACCGGTCACATCGGCGGCGACATCGAAACCTTGGTCCTCCAAGTTCACCGTCTCGATCCCCGAAGCGTCCATCACGTGCCAGGCGGTCCAGAAGCCAGTGGAAACGTTATCCTTCACCAATCTTCTTCCGCTGAAGCTGGCGCCGCGCCAACTCAGTCCGCTTGCGAAATCTGCAGTGCCACCGCTGGCCAGCGAGGTCTCGTACGCCAGGCCGAACCACCAGTCGCCCTGTGCCAGTGCCGGCGAGCCAACCGCCAGCACCATCACCATCGCTAAGAGTACTCTAATCTTCATTTCAGTTTCCTTGGATTAGCGTTGGCTAGCCGCTGCCTAATTCGCCTGCAGGTATGGCGACTGGGCAAACGCTTGTGTGAGACCACGGTCGATCCGCGCGACCGCTTGCGACGTGCTGCCGCCCAGCATTCCGTTCAGGGTCGCGGACCACAATACAGGAATCGAATCCTGAGTCGCGTTCTGGCCGTCAATCATGTCAACGAAGATCGAGCCCGTGTAGAACGTCGAGGAGCCCCATGTGGGAGGGTAGTACCAGCCCCAGCCCGGCCCCCAGCCAGGCCAGCCCGGATACCAACCCCAATAGCCCCACCAGCCGCCCCAATACTCGTAGTACACAGTGTTCTCTGCGGCGGTGGCCTGGATCAAAGCAAAGGACTGGGGTGGGTCATCAGGGTTGACCGCGTCTGGATCGACCAGCGTGTAGCCGTAGTCGGTGAAGCCCTGTCTGACCAAATTGATGATCTGTTGATCGTAATCGCGGCTGATATCGATCGCGTCCCGGCCTTCCAGGTCGATAT
>JBDHAS010000162.1:0-14460 GCA_039588015.1 Gemmatimonadota bacterium
ACTGGTTCTGCTCGAGAGATTTCCCGAACGGATCAAGTCGATTTTCGTATCCAGTCAAGACACGGTCTTTGTTTGCGTCAAGGGCGCCGTCTACAGAAGTGCGGACGGCGGGAAATCGTTCGAGAAGTCGTTAGACCTGGGCTCTTCCGTGAGCTTCTTCAGGCACAATAACGGAATGACGGAAACTCCGGCCGGGGCGCTGGTGATTGCGGAGTACGGAAACGTTTGGAACGAAAAAGAATGGAAGAAGCTGGCATATCTCTACTTCAGCGCTGATGACGGCGAAACGTGGGACAGGTCGGATTTCTTGATCAAGAGAGGAACCAATAAGCACGTTCACCTGGTCCGGTACAGTAGGCTGTTCAACAAGGTGTTCATGGCCGATGGTGACAACTACAAGAAACTATGGGTGAGCGATTCGCTGACTGCAGCTGGTTTGCAGGATCCCAGTAACTGGAAACCGATCACTAAGTTCCACATCCAAATGGGAGGATACACGGCCGTCACCGAAACCGATGGAAAGATCCTCTTCGGGACCGATTATCAGGGTGGAACCAATTTCGTCGTAGAGTCATCGAACGGCGAGAGGTTCAAAAAGAGGGTTGTCCCGGACCCTTATCGAAGAAGCCCGATAATGAACATGGTCCAGCGAAGATCGAAAAGAGGCAACGAAATCTGGGCGTATCTGCCGTATTCGGCAGCCGGCACGAAGTGTCTGCTGATGTATTCAACGGATGAGGGTCAGAGCTGGAACAAGGTGATCGAGTACAGCAAGTCTAGCCATAAGGTGTGGCTGATCAACTCATCGAGTGAGATCTCGGATGTCCTGTACTTTTCAATAGAGGACCTAAGCAGCGGCGCCAGAGTTGTTTATGAAGTTCGTGACCCTTGATGGTCACGGGAGTTCACGAGCCTGACTGCGGTACCAAGAGACTCTTATGAATCATCGCCAACCCATGCCCACTACCCACCCGGGCTACAGTCAAAGCGAGGCTTCGGTCGATTCGAATGGCCCGCTCGATAGTGGTTTCGTCCAAGCTCCCCCTGTCGTCGGTCTTGTCAGAGCACTGTGCCAGGCATTGAAGGCGGAAGGCATATCCTATTGTCATTGGAAGAGCAACAATGCTCTCGACCGTTCCGCCAGCGGCGACAACGACCTCGATCTTCTGGTGGATCGGGCTGATGTCCCTCGGTTCATTAGCATCTTGGGCCGCTTGGCATTCAAGCCAGCAAAGGCATCGGCCGAGAAACGATTGCCCGGTGTTGTTGATTACTTCGGTTACGATCGGGCGGCGGACAGAGTGATCCATGTTCATGCCCATTATCAACTCGTTCTGGGCCACGACATGGCGAAGAACTACCGCCTTCCCATCGAGCGGCCGTACCTGGAGTCAGCCACCCAAGGCGAGCTCTTCAAGGTTCCTGCGGTTGAGTTCGAGTTCATTGTCCTCGTCGTTCGGATGATGCTGAAGCATTGCACGTGGGATGTGATGCTCGCCGGCCAGGGGACGTTGAAGCGCGCCGAGCGAGAAGAGCTTGCCTACCTACAAGCTCGCATTAGTCACCACCGTGTTCTCGGCATCTTGAAGCGACATCTTCCGTACATAGACGCACAGTTGTTCGCCAAATGTGTCCGGGCGCTCCAGCCGGATTGTCCCGCCTGGCGGCGGGCGAGTGTTGGGCGACGACTGCTGGCCAGCCTCCGGGCAAACGCTCGCCGGCCAGTACCCGTCGCAGTCTACTTGAAACTCTGGAATCGTGCGAGATTGGCCTTTCGCCGGCGGATTCTGAAATCTCCACCGAGATACCGCTTGGCGAGCGGGGGCTGCATGATCGCGATTATCGGCGGGGATGGCGCCGGCAAGTCAACTGCAATCGATGGGCTCTACGCCTGGCTGTCGAAGAACTTCGCAACGACAAGGGTACACCTGGGAAGGCCATACTGGTCGTGGACGACGACGATCGTCCGTGCAATTCTCAAGATCGGCAACCTGCTCCGGCTGTACCCGGTGGACGCCTCGTTCAAGGAGACGTTGAACCAGAAATCCCCCGTATCTCCAGGGTATCCGTGGTTGCTGCGAGAGGTCTGTAGAGCCCGCGATCGCTACAACACCTACGTCAGCGCTCGACGATTTGCGGCCAATGGTGGGCTGGCGGTCCTCGACCGGTTTCCCGTACCTCAAGTCACGCTGATGGATGGGCCTCGCGGCGCCCGATTCCTGAGCCAACTGGCCGAGGGGCCACTGGCTCACCAATTCCTGGGCCCAAGTCGCTCCAGTCGACTTGCGAAGCGCTTGGTGGCGCGTGAGGAGAACTACTACCGGCAAACGGAATTGCCGGAGGTGCTCGTCGTACTCCGGCTCGACCCAGAGATCGCCCTCCAGCGTAGACCCGACGAGGATCCGGACTTCGTGCGGGAGCGGAATACGGAGATATGGGAGATGAACTGGGAACACATGGACGCGCACGTCATTGATGCCAGCCAATCGAGGGACGAGGTGCTGACTGCGATCAAAGTTCTCATATGGTCAAAGCTGTAGAGGATGCCGAGGTACGCAAATGAACAAGAGCGCTCCCGATAGCCTCCGCCGCTCCTGGGGCTCCCGGCGTCAAACCCAGACGCGTCCCGACAACGAGCGCTCGAGGCGGCGGAAATGGCTCGTGAAACGGCTCAAGAAGCTTGACGTCGGGAGGATAATGAGCCGTTTGGCAGAACGAGGACGCAAGTGGCGGCAGTTGCGTCGAACGCAACACCCGACCACTGAGAAACTCCCGGTCTTCGTGGTTGGCTGCAATCGCTCCGGGACGAACATGGTTTGCGCAGCACTCGGCAATTCTCCTCACGGTTGGGCCTTCCAGGAGAGCGAACTCAGCCTCGCGTTCAGTGCCTACCATCTTCGCGCGGATTGGATTATCGAAAGGCTGATCCGTCACACACCAGCCCCCCTCGTGGGCTTCGGAAGCATCCTCGACTCCCAATTCACCGATGGCCTTCTCTCGCGGTTCGACGGCGCGAAGGCAATTTGGATCTATCGGCGTTATGAGGATGTTGCGAACTCCTGCGCGCGCATGCAGTGGGGCCGTTCTCTGAAAGACCTCGTGCGTTGGACGGCTCGCGGCGAGTTCGAGAAGCTGGGTGCACGGGGCAAGCGCATAAGCGATGACACGGTGCGTCTATTCGGCGATCTCCTTCGCGAGGATCTATCCAACGAGGAGGCTGCCTGTCTGTACTGGTATATGCGCAACCAAGTCTACTTCGACCTCAACCTGCACACAGACCCACGTGTGCTGATCATGCAGTACGAGGATACCGTCCAGAACCCGGTGCAGGCATTTCATAGGGTCTTCCGTTTTCTCGGCTTGCCCTTCGATCCTGCAGTCGTGGGTGACGTCTTCGCGAGCTCGGTCGGAAAGAACACCTGGTTGAGCGTTGATCCGGCGATCGAAAAGATTTGCGACGCCCTAAAGGCACGACTCGACGCGCAGTACGCCGCTACGAGCGATTGGACCCTGCCTGATACGAAGAAACCCGCAGCCGCTACGAATCCTAGTGAAGGCGGTTGATATGGTGGGGGCTCTGGGAAACGGTCGGGTTGGCGACGCGGCGGTCGGAGCGCCACTCGTGGTCGAGGTCATGGGGCCGGCAGGGTCGGGGAAGTCAACGCTTTCCCGAGCCCTGAGCCAACGAGATGACAGTATCGCGCCGGATATCGATGTTCGTCTCTCGAAGTTCGACAAGATCCCATTCGTAATCAGCGATATCCTTCGCCTAATGCCAACCTACCTCCGTCGATATCGCCATAGCAGGTGGTTCAATCGGAGGGAGACGAGGTCGATGGCGTATCTACAGGCTGGCCTTCACCTCTTGGGGCAAGAGACGCAGGGCGATGATACGGTGACCGTCTTGGATCATGGCCCCATCTACCGGCTGGCTTTCCTCCGCGAGTTTGGCCCCGAGATCACCACGAGTCACCTGTATCGGCGCTGGTGGGCCAACCTATTGAAGCAGTGGAGTGCGAGAATAGACATCGTCGTTTCGCTCGATGCACCCGACGTAGTCCTGCTGGAACGGATTCGTGCCCGTGATTCTTGGCACGCGGTCAAGGACAAATCCGACCAGGAGGCATACGAGACCCTTCGCCGTTATCGAGCAGCCTTTGAGCGGACGCTAGCCGAATCTCTGACCGCTCGCCGGGCAACGTTGCTGTGTTTTGATACGAGTCAGCGATCCACAGAGGAAATCGTCGATGAGGTCTTGGCGGTATTTGGTGAGACGCGCAATGCGGACCAATGCGGGGCGAAGACCGATGGGAGGATCGCTGGCGCATCCCGCTAAACGTCACCCGATGGCGACTCGATGATATTCAGTGGGTCGGAGACCGGTATACGAGGTACGTGATGCTCGTATTTGTCCACATGCACAAGACTGGAGGCACTACGGTCAGCCACATCCTTCGTAGCTCCTTCGGTGTCCGCCATTGTCAGGTGGAACCCTGGCACGCCCGATGGACAGGCCCGCCTTTTGGGGCCGCCGACCTGCAGCGCGTGCGCAAGCTCTACCCCAACCTGAAGAGCATCGCCGGACATCGCGTCATGGCCTATCCCGATCTGCACGAGCCCGGCACCGAGTTCAGGTATTTCACTCTCATGCGTGACCCCGTCAAGCTGTGCGCATCCCGCTTTCAGTACAAAGTCAATGTATCCCGGAAGGAGAACCTGGATTTCGAGGAGTGGATTCAGAGGGATTGGCCGCGTAACCACCAGACCAAGTGGATCGCTGGCTCGGAAGATGTGGATGAAGCTATCCGGATCATCCAGAGCAAGAACATCTTCGTCGGCCTGACAGAGCGATTCGATGAATCGATGGTCCTACTGAAGGCGTTATTGGCCAACGATCTCAACATTTCGTATCGGCGAGTGAACGTGGCTCGAGATAAGAGCCTGGCAAGAGACCTCTTGGAGGATGACAAATCGCGGCAGCTGCTCATCGACTCTCAGCAAGCGGACCTGCAACTCTTCGACTATGTCAAACGGGAGTTGTATCCGACTTTCCAGCGAGAGTATGGATCCATGCTCGAGGCGGACGTGGAGCAGTACCGGCAAACACAGAACAACGCTTTCAACAATTGGAATCTCACCCTGTGCCGCCTGAAACACTATGTGCTCTACAACCCGCTGCTTCACCTCAATCGGCGGGGTGTCAAGATTGTCTAGGGCGATCATGAGGTCGGCCTACAGTACGGGACTCGCGATGAATGGCTCGGGTCATAGACTAGAACGAGCTAGCAGTCTTGCATTTGCTCGAGAAGCCTGGGGGGGACGTTCGTAGCGATGAGCTTGCGGCAGAGAGCTCTGCAGGGTGTTGTCTGGTCCGTCATCCAGAAGTGGGGGCGCGAGGCCATTTCTTTCGTTGTCCTCGTTACCCTGTCGCGCCTCCTGGCCCCGGAAGCTTTTGGCTTGGTGGCCATGGCTCTGGTCTTTACCGCCTTCGTCCAAATCTTCCTCGATCAGGGCTTCAGCGCCGCCATCGTACAGCGCGCCGATATCGAGCCGGAGCATCTCAACACAGCTTTCTGGATCAGTGTGTCAAGCGGAGTCGTGTTGACCGCAGGCACCGTAGCAGCATCGGGACTGATTGGCGCGTTCTTCGACCAACCGCGCTTGGGTCCGGTCGTGAAAGTACTGTCGCTCGGCTTCATACTGACTGCCCTAAGCAGCACGCAGATGGCGATTCTCCAACGCCAGCTTGCCTTCAAAAGCCTGGCCCTGCGATCGATTACGGCCAACATGGTGGGCGGTGTCGTCGGCGTGAGCTTCGCCTTCGCGGGATTCGGCGTCTGGAGTTTGGTGGCCCAGAAGCTCGCGGGCAACTTGGCTGGAGTCATCGTTCTATGGCGGGCCAGCGACTGGCGGCCAGGATTCAAGCTGTCCACGAAGCATTACAAGGAGCTGTTCACCTTTGGTGTTTCCGTCGTCGGAAACAACATCTTGAAGGTCTTCGTCCGCCGCTCGAACGACTTTCTCATCGGTTACTTCTTGGGAGCAACGCTACTGGGTTATTACACCGTAGGGTACAAGCTGCTGTTGGTCTTACTCAGACTCGTCACAGGCATCATTAACTCTGTGGCGTTTCCAACGTTCTCTCGCCTCCAGCACAACCGGGAACGGATGCGGAGCGCTTTCTACAAGGTCACGCAGTATACGAGCCTGCTCGCCTTTCCCGTCTTCCTCGGGTTGGCCGTCCTAGCGCCGGATCTGATCCCAGCCATTTTCGGCGAAAAATGGGCGCCGAGCGTTCCGGTCCTGCAGGTCTTGGCCTTCATAGGCATACTCGAGTCAGTGCAAGCCTTCAACGGCAGCATCATGAGGGCCTCGGGAAAGCCCTCGTGGCAATTCGGTATCATGCTCTTGACATCGATCGGTAGCGTGATTGGATTCTTCATTGCAGTTCGCTGGGGCATCGTGGCCGTCGCCGCCTCATTCGTCATCGTCGGCTACCTGTTTGCACCGGTCTCGTATGCAGCCGTACGCAGGCTTATCCAAATCGACTTCCGCACGTACGCGCGGCAGTTCGTGCCACCACTAACCGCCTCCTTGATAATGCTCATGGTGATCGTGGGACTGAAGGATGTCCTTGGGGATCACGGGTGGAATTCGTACCTGCTGATTTCGCTCTATGTCGCGGTGGGCGGCTTGGTCTATCTGCTGGTCATAGGATTGACGGCACGATCACTCTTGAACCAGATGCTGGAGCTTGTGGGCTTGGCTTTTCCGAACTGGAGATACAAGAGGACGTAGAGATGTACCAGATACTTGGGGGGCAGTGACCGTGGCCGTACGCACTCTAGCCTTTCTCCTCTCGCTGGTTTTCGTCTTCGTAGTTCCTTGGGAGGGCACGATCGAGCTTCCCGGCCTGGGTACCGCGGCCAAGATGATCGGACTCGCGACGGGAGCTGCATGGGTCGCTTCGGTGCTCATCACGAACCGTTTTCGCAAGCCCCGCCCGTTTCACGTAATGGTCTGCCTCTTCGTCCTGTGGAACGCCCTCAGCCTCTTCTGGAGCGCCGAGCCTGGCAGGACTCTGGCTCACGTGGTAACGTGGGTTCAGTTGCTAGGTATGGTCTTCATTATTTGGGACCTCTACACGACCCGCGCAGCCCTCTTTGCGGGACTGCAGGCGTTCATCCTGGGCGAGTATGTGGCTATCGCAGGCGCGGTCGGCAACTACCTCGCCGGCAACCCGTTCTATACGCAATACGAGCGCTTCAGCCCCGCCGCACAGACCGGCCCCGATGGGTTCGGGTTCATGGTGGTGTTGGGCATACCTGTGGCCTGGTATCTCGCCAGCTCAATGAACACGAGGAGAATGAACTCTTTGTTCAAGCTGGTGAACTACGCCTACATCCCGACCGCCTTTGTGGGCCTCGCCCTGTCCGGCACTCGCACCGCCCTGCTCGCCTCGGTCTTCGGCATCGCGTTTGGCCTGAGCTCACTTACGCGTGTTCGCCTGGCGGCCCGGATTCCGATCTTCGTGGCGTTGGCTGCGGCTATCCTCGTTGCCCTACCGCACGTTCAGTCCCTACGATCCTTCCAGCGGTTAGGTACGACTTACTCGGAAATCAGGGGGGGCAACCTAAACAGGCGCACTGAGATCTGGCGCGAAGGACTCGCTGTCTTTCCGCAGCACCCGATCATAGGTGTGGGCAGCAATACGTACCGGACTGTGAACAGCATGGGGAAGCTGGCTCACAACTCCTTCCTATCCGTCCTGGTTGAGCTTGGGGTGATCGGGCTCACTCTGTTCGGTTTTATTCTGGCGATTGCTCTGATCGAGATGGTGCGTCAGCCCAAGTGGCACGCGAGGTTCTGGCTCACCATGCTGGCGGTTTGGTTCATTGGCGCCTCTGCCCTGACTTACGAGTACAGGAAGGCAACTTGGCTGTTTCTCAGTTTGGCTGTCGTGAGCGCTGCCCTAACCAGGCATCGCGATGAAGGCCCACAGCTTGATGAGAGTGACGAGTCCGGAGGCCCGATCCTTCAGCAAGATAGAATGAGGGAACCGCTGCCAGCTGGGTAGGCCGTCGATCGACACCTTCCCTAATTGAGCACCTCGAATCCCAAAGCCGGCGCTGTGTAGTCGTGGACCTCTATCAATATAGGGGAAGATGCGACTGGACCACCCGGACTCAACGTGGCTTCGCCAGCAGGGAAGTCCTTCTTCACGACGCGTGTGTGTTTTGTGCTAAATCCTTGGACATTGATCGGGATGTCCAAAGGCGTCCAGCTCTCGAAAGCGGCATTGTCGTTATCATCTGAGATGAATCGATACACTGTCAGAGGTCGGTCTGCCTTAATGGTTATGTCGTCAGAGTGGTGTCTAGGTATTTGAATCAGAAAGAGGCCTTCCAGCCTCTCATCGCCCACGGTATCGAAATACAGTCTGTCCAAAAAGACCGGCGTCTCTGCCGTATACCTGGTGATGACGAACTTATCGCTCTTCTGTACGCCCTCAGGTGGGTACTTCCATACATGTAGTTGAGGAAACGGAAACAGACGGAGTCTGTACCATTGCACGCCAGTCACCATGCCGGCACTGAACACCAGTGCTCCTATCAGCAGCAGTGGCCCGAGTTTAAGCCTCATTGTTGGCCCGCAGGCTGAACCGATTCTCAACAATCGCTCTGCACCTATTGCCGATATCCGCTCTCTCCGAAGGCGTCATCCCTCTAAACTTCCTGATTTCCCGGGCGAATCCGGCCACGTCGCCCGGCTGGACCAATGGAATGAAGTCCACGCCTTCGGCTATTTCTCGATGCGGCGGGATGTCGGACAGCAAGACCGGGCATCGGCAGGCCATTGCCTCGAGGACGGCTACGGGAAGCCCCTCCCCCCACGAGGCGGAGACGAACAGGTCCGCCTGGCTGCAATGTTCAAATACGCTGTTGCGTTCCACCATGCCGGCTAGGGTGACGTGATCTTGTAGTCCCGCCTCCTCAGCTTCGCTTGTCACCTTGGGTCTGAGGGCCCCTTCGCCGAGAAACACCAGGTTGCTAGCGTGATCATGGTTCTGTCGGAAGGCCTCCAACACGGCTGATGGGTCCTTGATCTTGATTAGGCCGATCGTGACGATCCTGAACCCGTTCGCTTGGGACGTAGGCGCTGATTGGATAGCTCTGTCGATTCGTGCGAGATCGACGGCATTCTGGACGACGTGCATTCGCCGCCCCCCGAACCACTTGAAAACCGAGGGGAAGCTCTCGTGGGCGGCCTGGCTACAGAACACGAGGCGCTCGAACAAGGGGAAGCTCGGGATGAACATGAACTTATGGCGGGGCGCAAAGCTCCCGTACGAGTTTTGGATCGTGTGTACGATAGAAGGTCTGAGTTTCCGGTATAGACCGTCCTTGAAGAGCGCTGCAAGCAACAAGACGCCGGCATGCGGCGTGTGGACGTGGATTATGTCGTACTCCGCTGCTGCGAGGGCAGCGCGGAAGGCGCGAAAGAAGCCTCTCACAGTATTGTCGCCGTCAAACAAGCGTATTGCCGCAGGAGGCGTGAGCTCGGACTTGAAATAGGTACAAATCGAGATCTCACGTTCATCCATCAATGGCAAACAGTGTTCGTTGTACTGACCGTTGGTCGGTCTCAACGCCAGGATGATGTGCAAGATCCGCAAGGGGTTCTTCGCTTCGCCATTAGACATCGGCATCTCCGGGAATCGAGTTGCATTGATCTGCTGGTAGCCTCCCAAGCAGCAAATCGAGGTAATGGCGTACGATGACGCCCTGGTCGTAGGGTTGCCAGCTTTCCGGCGGGGGGGTCGCGAGCGGCTTTTCGAGCGCCGCCGTTATCGCCTGGGCGAAGGCTGCGGCATCGCCGACGGGGGTGAGCTTACCGTACTTGCCGTTTCTGAGTATCTCCCGAGGCCCACTCGGGCAGTCGGTTGAGACTGCCGGGGTGCCGCAGCACAGCGCTTCTATCAGAACGGTGGGTAGGCCTTCCCAGCGGGAGGAAAGGACAAAGAGCGAGGCCCGGGCCATGTAAGCGTAGGGATTCATGACGAAGCCTGGCAGGCCAACATCTTCCTCTAGGTCGAGTTCCCTGATCAGTGCCTCGAGCATGGGGCGTTCTTTTCCTTCCCCCAGGATCAGCAATCGGGCTGGTTGGCTCCGTCGCACCTGAGCGAAGGCTTGTAGCAGCATCGGATAGTCTTTTTGCTGCTGCAGACGACCCACGGCCACCAGCACGGGGGGTTGGTCCGGCTTGAACCAGGGGTGGTCCAAAGGCTGCTTTGCCTTCTCCTCTGTTTCGGCTCCCACGACAGATGGATTGTAGATGACCGAGATATGCCGGCGCGGGATATTCGTCAATTGAACCATATCATCGCGCACGCCTTCAGAGACGACCACGACGCCATTCGCCCATGGGTAAAGGTGCCTCATCAGACGCGGGGTCACGCGAGTGCCCCAGGATGACGCGTTCCCGGTTTCCATCGATACCGTGTTTTGTTCACAGACGAACATGCGCGTCTTGACACGGGAGAGGCGCCAAGCGGGAACCGCGACAACATTGAGGAAACCGAATACAGACAGCATCGCCTCAGGTCGTTCACTTCTCAGATAGCGCACCAGAGCCGGGCCGCTGGTGAGCGCCCGAGACGCCTTCAGATCCACAATGCGCACTGGCTCGCGCACCTCGCTGAGGAACTCCCCTTTAGCCTTCGCTAGCACTAGGTCCAAGGGGTAACCCTCCGCGGCGATTCCGTGGGCCAGGTTGAGCATCGAGCGCTGACCGCCCGCGCCGAAAAGCTCGGGCATGAAGATCGACAACTTGGGCTTCACGTCAGCTGTCATTTGGATGCCATTTGAAGATGCCGAGGATGTCAGCTTGGCGGGAATGCATGTGCCGTATTAGCAAGTTCTGTTCCCCATTCCGATACCGTTACGCCATCTACAGGGTCTTCCAGACGGCAAACTTGACCTCACGAACGGTTTCGGCCAGGGATCGGTCGGTGCTGATCCGGCGGACCGTCGTATTGTCGAAGGTGAAATCAGCACGCTCGTGACGCCTGCGGACGTACTTGTCGGGCTCGGTCTTGTCACGCGCCAGGTTCCTTTCGAGGGTCGTGTCCAAGGGGGCCGACAAGTAGATGACCAGATCGGGCGACGGGATGTCCGTGTAGAGCCGGGCCTCCAAGCTGGCCAGCCGGCGCAGCCATGTGGAGTAGCCCGGCGAGTCGAGGACGCGGGCCAGCTGGGGACCGTCGATCGCTCCGGGCTGTGACGGGTACCGGTCGCATAGGACGATCCTGCCGATCGCTGAGTTCGTATGCGCCCTCAAGAGGAGGGCTCGTCGGTCCCAGGCAAGGCTGACCGATCGAAGGGCGAACAGCGGCGAGACGGCCGGCGGATTCTCGGAGCTGGCGATCTTGGCCTCGACGACGGTCGAGCGGCTTGCCGGAAGCAGCCGCCGCATCAGTGGCACGAGGAGGTTCGGCAGTAGCGTCAGGAGTGTGCCGGGCGGTTTGCCGGCGTGTATGCGTTCGACGGTGTAGTGCTTGCCCAACCACGAGCCGACCTCGTTCGCGAGAGTTGACTTGCCCGATGCCTCGGGGCCGACGAAAGCGATAACGGCCCCTCCGGCATTCGGGGTCAGGCCCTTCTTGGATCCACGCAGCCGGTGGGAGAAGAGGTTCAGAAACTTCCGAACTTCGACGATCTGAGCCCGGATCGCGCCGTAGCGTGCGAATGGGCGCAGGCGTCGCCGGATCCTAAGGCCCAACGCGATCCGTCTTCCCAGGCCTGCGGGTTTCTCCAGCGCTCGAACGGCTTGCTGGAACGTCGCTACGTCGAGCTGCGGGAGCCAGTTCGGCAGCAGCTCGCAAGCGGTCTCCAGCGCGGACTCGTCGAGCAGCCAGGCAGTCTCCTTTCGGATGCGCTTCCATTGCCTGCGTAGAAGCACCAACTCGAACGGCGAAGCGTGCTTGACCAACATGCGCACGGTGAAGACGATCAGCTCGGCTCCCTTCACCGGAACGTTCAGTGATGCCTCACCTTCACGGACGTTCTCCAGCAACATCGGCTCGATCGGCAGTCGGTAGTTCTTCACCAGGCTTTGACCGGTGACTACTCGGTAGTAGGCGTGCACGTGAGCGATGACCGTGCTGTCCGCATCCACGGCGTGGAGGTGCTCCACCGCGGGGAACGGCGGGTTAGAGGCGTCCACGACCGGGCGAAATCCAAGACCTTCGGCGATTTCCCGGAAGCGCGGCGCGTCGTCCCGATGAACCAGTAGGTCGAGGTCCCCTTCGCCGCGGACGCTCTCCCCCAGTGCCCAGTTGCTCTTCCAGTGGCAGTACCGGATCCCGCTTTCGTTCAGCTCCTTGGCAAGCTCGCCTACCACGCGCAGCACGTCTCAAACCTCCTTGTGGGAGTCCGCCATGGCTCTCGGGCTCGCGATGCCAGCGGGTTGTCGTAGCGTACGGATGGAATCCGCGATCTTCACGGCCAGTGCCTGCTGTTCGGCCGCGTCACCGAGATTCTCCACCTCGAGCACCCGGTCTCGGAGTTGGGGAGTCGTGACCAGTCCGGCGAACATGTCGGCGGCGCTGCCAAGGAATCGCGTAACCGTCTCCCTATCGCGGGCCCTCAGCTCACGAGGCGGATCGGGACGGGCGAGCGTGCGGTCCACCAGCGACTCGAGCGGCGCCTTCACGTGCACGACGCGATCGGGCAGCGGCGCAATCTCCGCGAACTCGGCCAAATCATCCTCGTGCAAGCCAGTGTTGCCATAGACGAACAGAAGGTAGGCGACTAACACGATCCCCTCATCGGCTAGAACGACCATGTGGTTACCACGGCGTCGCGCTATCCCGTCCATCCCAATGCGGCGCACGACGCTGCGGACGTAGTTGAGCGTCAGAAAGCTCCGCGGACGATGCCGATTGAGCATCCGCAGAGCGTATGCCAGGAAGGTCCGCTGCTCGGCTTTCAGGCGCAACATCTCAACGACAGCGTTGAGATCGGCGACCATGTTGCGGGCAGTTGGACCGGTGACCTCTTCCAGGTGTAGGCGGCGCAGCACTAGATCCGACGCCATGACTGCGTCGTCGGTTTCTTCCAACGCATGGGCCACCTTGCGAGCGAGCGAGGTCTTGCCGGATCCCGAGGCCCCGATGAATTCGACGATCACCCGCGTCCTCTAGTTTCCTTTATCGGGGTTTCCGCAGCGGCGTACGGGCCACCTAACCGCCCCAAGCCCTCTGCGTCGAGGAAGGTAGCGCTTCACCGTGTGTCGCCGTTCAAACAGCACCGACTGCTTGGCGGCGTTCCGCTCCAGCGAGCAGCGAGTAGACGGCCTGCACCTTGGCGAACATCTTCTCTTCGACGAATTCGTTGAGGAACACGTCGCGGGCGCTCTTCCCGAGTGTCGTCCGGAGACCGTTGTCGCGTATCAGGAGCTTCAGCTGCTCGGCGAACGCCTGAACGTCGCCTCTGGGAACGAGATATCCCGTGACACCATCGAAGACCGCCTCTCGCACGCCCCCCACATCAGAGGCGATGACCGGAAGTCCCGCTCGCATCGCTTCGAGAATCGTCAGCGGGAATCCCTCCCAATTGGAGGGCAGCACGAAGATGTCCGACCGGGCCAAGATGCTATCGACATCGTCGCGGGCCCCGAGGAAGTCCACTCGGCCATTGAAGCCCCGGTCTGCGACCATGCTCCGGACCTCATCTTCGAGCGGTCCCTCCCCAACAAAGCTCAGGTGCCACGGCTCGTCAACGCCCTCTAGCGCACGCACCAGGAGGGCCTGGCTCTTTTGAGCGCAGAAACGCGCTACGCAGACCAGATGCACGGCCCCGTCTGCATTCGGCGCAGCTGGCGGTGCATCCTTCTCGATCCCGTTATGGATCGCGACTATTCTGCCGCGTGCCCGCACTCGATAGCGTTCAGCCAGGTCGTGATCCGCCTGCGATACGGTGATGATCGCATTGGTGACGCGGGCTGCGAGCCACTCTGCCGGGAGCATCACCAGCTTCTGAGCGAATGGCACGCCCTCCGTGAATGCCCAGCCGTGGGCCGTGAAGACGGTGGGGATTCGTCGCAGGAGTGCCGCGCACCGTCCGAGCCCTCCCGCCTTCGAGGAATGGGCGTGCAAGATCGCGGGCCGGACGGATCCGAGCCATTGGTGAATCTCCCGGAACGCGCGGAGGTCGTTCACGATCATGCGCGGTGAGAGTTCGGGCCGCAGGTGTGGCAGGATCGTCACCGGCACGCCCCACTCTTTGACGGCGTCCGTGAGGTACCCCTCCTCGCCTGTAGCGAGGTAGACATCGTAGTGATGGCGGAAGTGGCCTATAAGAGCCGCTACGTGGGCTTGCGCCCCCCCGTGATGGGCCCGGGTAACGATGTACGCAAGGCGCTCCCTGGCTCCGGAAGCCGCCGCGCCGTTGGTGCCCG
>JBDHAS010000163.1:0-8941 GCA_039588015.1 Gemmatimonadota bacterium
GTCGATGCCGCTCAGACGGCCGGCGTACTGCCGATCGATATGGCCAAGTGGAATATCTCTTTCCTGTCGTTCACCGGCCACAAGGGCTTGCTCGCGCCCACCGGGACGGGCGGCATTTGTGTCGCGGACGACGCGGAGATCAGGGGCACCGTCTACGGTGGCACCGGCGTACGTAGTGCTTTTCCCTACCACCTCGAAGAGTACCCCTACCGACTCGAAGCCGGCACTTTGAACCTGGCTGGCATCGCCGGTCTTTCTGCGGGCCTCGACTGGATAGAGGAGCGCGGTATCGAGAACATCTACGAGCACGAGATCGGACTGCTGGGCAAGCTACAGGAAGGCCTTTCCGAGATCGACGGTGTGACGATCTGGGGTACAAAGAAGCTGGAGAACCGTGTCGCGACCCTGTCGATGACGGTCGCGAACTACGACGCTTCAGATATCGGTACCCTCCTGGACGTGGATTACAACGTCCTGACCCGTACGGGCCTTCACTGTGCTCCGCTAGTTCAACACCGAGGATCAGATCGAAGCCGTGATCAGAGCGGTCGCCAGTATCGCCGCCGACCGCGCCGTCATGAGCACCTGACGACGATCGACGAAAGAGAGGCCCGTCAAGGGCTTTCAAGGTCCGAAACGAAGCCATACCACTTTCTGACCCACTCGATCTTTCCCTTGTCATCGGCGTCGTAATACAAGCCCACGCCGATGGCCCCTTCGTAGTCCCAGCGGGGCCAAGCACCGGGCAGGTTCACGCTGAAGTATCCTACGTATCCTTCGACGGGCGTCCCCGGCACGCTCTCGAGATGATAGTCCGTGTTCCGCCCCGGCGGCGTACAGCAACAAGTGTGAATCGGCGTCGGGTTGCCGTCACTGTCCGCGCAATGACCAAAAATGAAGGTACCGCCGGAAACTCCGTTTCCATTCGAGCCCTCGACGCGCAGAACGAAGACGGGTGACCGATCTCCCTGTGGCGGGCAAAACATGTATCGCTCATCCATCGAGCCATTGACGTCGGACCTGTCATGAAACTCGGGCCCGTAGCAATCGACGCCCGCCGGGCCACCCAGAGCCTCATGAGTCCCTGCCTGATTCCGATAAACTCCATCCCGGGCCTCGTCCGGGTTCGCCGGGAACAGGAAGGCGTAGGTCTTGTCTTTGCCGCCGTCGTCACCTCCACCGCCCTGGCACGGGCCCGCTTGCGGGTTCTTGTCGCAGTCCACACCCCACGCCGGCCCCACGACGCTCCGATCCTGGTTACCGACATCGCATGCCCAGAGGGCCACGCCCGCCGCAACGGCCAGTACTAGAAACGGGATTACGCGCTTCATCGTGATCCTCTCCTCTCAGTGAGCAAACAACGCCCTGCTCGTCCGAATTGAAGCAGTAGGGGCGGCCTGTACTGGGCGCGCCCTCTCATAAGATCTGTCGGTCAAGGCGCCGAATCGTGACACCCCAATGGGCACGCTGCCGGTCGAGCCCAACCTGAGGCGTCCCGGATCTTGATCACGTTGCGCAAACGTTGACCCAGGCCAATGTTTGAAGAGCCCCAATCGTTGTAGTTGTTCTCACCGGTAGGGCCCGGCTGGGCCATCCTTCCCGCCGCCGGTAGTCCTGACCGGGGGGAGGCAGTTGTGGTATCCCCTGACGCGGAGCCGGAGCTGGAGGCGATCGAACGGCTACGGCTCGGGCTCCAGATAATGGCCCTGCGCGCCCTCGGGGACCCGGAAGCCGCAGAAGAGGCCGTCCAGGAAACGCTGGTGCGTGCCGTTCAAGCCCTGCGGGATGACCGGCCTACCAACCCCAAGAATCTTGGGGCATTCGTCCACGGTATCGCGCGGCACGTCATCGCGGATGTGTACCGTGCCCGGCAGCGTAGCGCCGGAGCGCACGAAATGCCGGAGGCAGGGCACACTAGCACCGCCGACGATCCCCTCACCGCCTTGATCAATAGCGAAAAACGGGACCGCGTCCGCCAAGCCCTGACCCAGCTGTCAGCCGGTGACCGCGAAATCCTGCATCTGTCCTTTTTCGAGGGTCTTACCCCGGTCGAGATTGCCGGGCAACTGGGCGAACCGGCACCGCGCATACGGAAACGGAAGTCGCGCGCACTGGCCCGTTTGCGCCGAGTCTTCCTCGGACGCACCGGGACCTGTCACGAATCGGTGTCTTCCACGACAGATGAATAGGTAGGATGCACCGGGACCGTGTCCGGAGGAGAGCTTGAGGGAGACTTTGAGCTGTGACGAGATCGTGGGCCGGGCGTTGATCGAACGCTACGTGGCGGGGAAGCTCTCAGAGGCCGAGGTCGAAGCCCTGGAATCACATTACCTGACCTGCGCCCGCTGCCAGACCGACCTACGGCTGGCGGCGGCGATCCGATCGGTTCTGCCCGAGGTTCAGGATACTCTACCGGACACCACTGTGAGCCCAATCGCGGCCGCCCGAAGTCGGTCCGGCAGGAGGACAAGAGTCCTCGCTGCAGCGGCGGCGATCGCGGCCGTCCTCGCTGGGGTCCTTCTCTTGCGGCCGTCGGACATAGACAGCCCCAGCCACCGGGAGGCGGTCTCGGAGACGGGGATCGCTCCGAACCTCGAAGTCCCCATCGGCGAGGTCGAAGCGGTCGAGGAGTTTTCCTGGGCAGCGGTGACCTCGGCCGACCTCTACCAGCTAACGCTCTATGACGCGGCGGGCGATGTCATCTGGCAGATCGACACCGGCGAGACCCGAGTCGGACTGCCGGACACGGTCCGGCTCGAACCCGGTGCGCTCTACCTCTGGCAAGTGGCTGCTCGGGTGGATTGGGACCGGTGGATGAATTCGGATCTAGTGCGGTTCACGATCTCCGAACCCTAATCAGGACCGCAGCATGATGTCTCTGCTTCACGGCTTGCTCGCAGCAGCCCTGGGGGCGGCAACGCCCCAGGGACAGTCGAGTTCGCCTGATCTCATCGCGCTGCTGGAGGCGGGCGATAGCGTTGAGCTGCTCGAGGCGGTTCGCGCTCGCCCCGACGATGCCCGCAACGCCGTGACGATGCTCTTTCGCCTCACCGTCGGGGCGGCCGAGTCTGAGGAGCGCGTCCGACGGCTCGCCCAGGCTGACCAGCTAGGGCGGGCCTACGAGCAAGCCTGGTCCGACTCGTTCCTCATCCGGAAGGTCGATCAATTCGCCCGCTGGTCCGTCGGCGAGCGAGCCGAGAAGCTGGAGGCGGACAGCGTCCGTCGCGCCGGAGTCCAGGCGTTCTACAGCGAGGGGCCCGACGCGGCGATCCGTCTTTGGGAGCGCAGCCTGACGCTTTGCCGCGCGCTGGACGACGAAGCGGGCGAGGCGGCCGTGCTTGGGAACCTGGGCGCCGGTCACTACGCTCTCGGCGATCTGGAGCGCGCCCTCCGCTACTACACTCGCTCCTTCGAACTTGCCGCGGCAGCGGGCGACCACCGCACGCGGGGTAACGCTCTCGGCAACATCGCGAGCGTGCACAAGGACCGCGGCGAGTTTGCCGTGGCCTCGGAATACTACGAGCGCGCTAGAAGGACGCGAGCGCTGTCTGGCGACCGCCGAGGCGAGGCAGCCGATCTCAACAATTTGGGACTGGTACGCGGAGCCCTGGGGGATCTTGATGGCGCCGAGGAGTACTTCCGCCGCGCGCTGGAGCTCAATCGCCGGGACGGCCGCGAGCGGCCCGCCGCCAACAACCTGACGAACCTGGCGAACCTCGCCTCGCGACGCGGGCGCTACGAGGAAGCGCTCGATCTTTACAGCGAAGCGCTGGCGCTGCGACTGGAGACCGGCGACCGCCAGGGCGAAGCGCTCGACCGTCAAAACCTCGGTTTGCTTCACCTAAGCTGGGGCGACTACCCTGCGGCGCTACGATCATTGCAAGCCTCGCTGAGCATCTTGGCAGAAATCGAAATACCGGTCTGGAGCGCAGAAGTGCGCGGTGACATCGCGGCCGTCCGCACGGCGATGGGACACCTACAGGCCGCACGCTTGGATCTGGCTGAGGCCATCGTCGAGGCCGATGGCGACGAATGGCTCATGTCCGCGCTGGCGATGCAGCAGGCCGATCTGCTCACCGAATTCAACGAGTTCGACCAGGCTGCGGAGCTTTACCGCGAAGCGGAAACCGGCTACAAGCGGTTGAGCGATGCGACCGGGCAGGCGGAGGCAGAAGCCGGGCTCGGTTACCTCTACCTCGCCCGTGGCGATTACGATGCCGCGGAGGAAGCGTTCACTCGCGCACGGCGAGTTCAGGAGGATCTCGGCGATGTGCGATCGACGGCGCTGACCCAGATCCATCTAGGTGACGTGCGATTCCTGCGAGGCGATACCGCGGTCGCACGCGAAACTTACCGGAACGCGCTCGCCGCGTATCAGACCATCGGAGATCCGGTCGGAGAAGCCGTTGCTCTCGCGGCGTTGGCCGATCTCGACCTCGAGCTGGGCGCGCTTGGCCGCGCCGAGGCCGGGTATCGAGCGGCGCTCGCCTGCGTCGAAGGCCTGCCGGTCGGGCCTGTCCGCTGGCAGATGCGGCTCGGGCGGGGGCTGGCACTTCGCGGGCAAGGCAGGTTGGACGAGGCCATGAGCGAACTCCACGAGGCCGCCCGTGCGTTGGAGGAAATCGGCGGTGAGTTGCCCAGCGTGGACCGCCGCTACGGCTATATGGATGACAAGTGGCGGGTCTACGCTGAACTAGCCAAGACCGAGCTGGCTCGCGGCCGGACCGCGGCAGCGTTCAAGATCAGCGAGCGGATGCGGGCTCGTCAGCTCGCCGATCTCCTGGCATGGGGCCGAACCGGCCAGCCCACGCCCGAGCTCGCCCTGATAAGAGAAGAGGAGAACCTGCGTCGGCAGATTTCACTTCTTAGCGACGAGTTACACCAGTCGCTTGCCACGAGCGGTTCGCTCCGCGAGGCCCCGGAATCGGGGCCGCAGCTCGACGAGCTTCGCGAATCGCTGGCCGCTGCGCGCAGACGCTACCAGCGGCTGCTGGTGGAACTCGAGGAGTCGCGTCCTGAGTACGCCTCCCTCTTCTCCGGCTCCGTGGCAGACACAGCGGACGTGAAGCGCTTGCTCCCAGCCGATGCGGCCCTAATCGAGTACCTCGTGTCCGAAGAGTGGACCGTCGCGTTCGTTGTCTCGAGCGATGTCGTAGCCGCGATTCAGCTGCCCGTCGACCAAGAGAGTTTGCGCCAGTTGATCACTTTTCTGCGCGGTACAATAGGGCCAAGCAACGAGGATGATCTATGGCGAACGCCGCTAAGGCGACTGTATCGCTCGCTGATCGCGCCGCTGGAAGAGGCCGGTTACCTGGAGGGCACTCGGATGCTCGTCTTGGTGCCGCACGCCGAGCTTCACTACCTACCTTTCCAAGCGCTGCTACGTCCCGGTACCCGCGGCGAGCGTTTCCTGATCGAGTCATACGATATCGCCTACACGCCGTCGGCTTCCGTATGGTCCGAGCTCGGGTTGCGGGATCGCGCGAGTCGAGAGCGTGGACTTCTGGCCATGGCTCCGCAGCCCGACGCGCTCGCCAACTCGGCGACCGAGGTACGGGCGCTCAGCCGCGGCGGTGTGCCCTCCGATGTCCTGATCGGGTCGCACGCCACGGAAAGTCGGTTCAACGCTCTCGCGCCGCATCGCAACGTGATTCACCTGGCCAGCTTTGGTGTCCTGAACACGCGGAATCCGCTGTTCTCCTTTGTCCAGCTCAACCCGGACGATACGAGCGATGGCCGGCTCGAAACGCACGAAGTCTTCGGCATGCGATTGAACGCCGACCTGATGGTACTCAGCGCTTGCGAGACCGGCCTTGGAAGCGGGCCGCGGCAAGACGTTCCTCCCGGCGACGACTGGGTGGGCCTAGCGCGTGCTTTTCTGTACGCGGGCGCGCGCTCGGTGCTGGCGAGCCTGTGGCCTGTCGACGACCTGGCGACCTCGCTGCTCATGGAGGACTTCTACACAGGTTTGGAGGACGGCCGATCCAAGGCCCGGGCACTGGCGGACGCCCAACGGGCGCTGCTCCAAGAACAGGGATACGGGAATCCGTTTTACTGGGCCGCGTTCAAGTTGACTGGTGGGGTGGAATAACGGTGCGGCAGGGACTCATGCATTTCTGGCGAATAACCTAGCCAGCCGGGAGGGTCTGATGGCTCCGGCAACGTCCTGGATATCGTCAAAGAAGAGGGTCGGCACGTGGTTGTTCTTGGTCGCGCTGGCGGTCGCCGCCGGGCTGGCGGCTTGTGACAACGGATCAACGGATCCCGCTGGCCAAAGACCGGACGCGACTGAGCTGTTTCCGGGGCTCACCGTCTCCGACGCCAACGGTCCTGGCGCCGGTTACGCGCTTGCGGCCGCAACCGCCGGCCTGACTTATGTCTCGGCCTGCCCTGGTACGTTCTCGGACGGCGACGAGGTAACCATCACCAACCTGGCCAACAGTGAGAGCAAGACCGTACCGGTCGTCGACGGCGGATTCGACCCGGTAACGTTGGAAGCCGAGCCGGGCGACGAACTGGAGATAATCGTTCACCACAGCGACGGCAGCACCAGCCGCTTCCTGACTCGCGTGCCGCCGCGCAAGCGGCCGCGTGTCGTGCGCACCGTGCCGCCCAAGGACGCCACCGACGTCGTGCTGTCGGCCAGCGCTCTGGTCGTCTTCAGCGAGCCGATCGACGGGACCACGGTGACTGCGGAGAACATCCGGCTGTTACTCGATGGCGACCCGGTGGCTGGAACGCTCGCGCTCAGGGATGACGGCCTGATAGCTGACCTCACACCGGTGGAAACGCTGGAGGCCGGGGCCGAGTACACCCTGGTGATAACGACCGGTTTGCTCGACCTGAACGGCGATGGGCTGGAGGAAGACGTTCAGGTCAGCTTCAGCACGAGAACTTGGGTGGTGTCGGTTAGCGCCGGCTGGTTTCACACCTGCGCCCTGACTCTCGACAGCGCCGCTTACTGCTGGGGGGCAAACTGGTGGGGTCAGCTCGGCCGACAGGTGCACAACAACGAGCAGAGTGCAATGCCGGTGCTCACTGCGGCAAAGTTCGCATCCGTAGCCGCCGGCTACGCTCACACTTGCGGCCTGACCGCAAGCGGGCAGGCCTACTGCTGGGGAGGGAACAGCGCCGGCGAGCTGGGCGATGGCACGACGGCCGACCGGTACCAACCCGCACCCGTCATCGGTGGACACGGCTTCGTCTCGCTCACCGCGGGCTACAAGCATACGTGCGCGATCACTCAGAGCGGAACCGCATACTGTTGGGGCATAAATGACTCGGGTGAATTGGGGATTCCCCAGGGTGCGGCGAGCTTCTGCGGCGGTTGGCCCTGCAGCCCGGAGCCCGTGCCGGTTTCCGGCGCGTTGAGATTCGTTTCGATCGCCGGGGGGCATTATCACGTGTGCGGGCTTACGGCGAGCGGCAAAGCCTACTGTTGGGGCTGGAACAGTGCGTACGGGCTCGGGAGCACCGAATCAGAGACCTGTCTGGATATTGACAACAACCCATCCCCCTGCAGCACAACGCCCGTGGCCGTCTCTGGCGGGCTGAGTTTCGCCTCCCTGAGCGCGGGCGGCTCACATTCGTGCGGGCTGACCGCTAGCGGGGCCGGCTACTGCTGGGGAGGGAACAACTTCGGCCAACTCGGAAACGGCGAGCCCGGTGGTGGGCCAGACAGCTACCAGCCGGTCGCAGTCGTGGGCGGCCAGAGCTTCGCTTCCATAGTCGCCGGCCAATATCACACCTGCGCCCTGACGCGCGCTGGCCAAGCCTTTTGCTGGGGTAATAACGCGGCCGGGCGGCTTGGCATCGGTGAACAAGCAGGCCCCTACGTCTTTACAGAACCGATGGCGGTGACCGGCGATCATGTGTTCAAAGCAGTGGCCACGTCCTTCGATCACACATGCGCCCTGTCATCAGATAGAAGCGTGTACTGCTGGGGATCTGACGGCTTCAGCTCTGAATTCAGCCCGCGCCGTGTACGGTATCTACCGTAGGCCTGCGCTCGATCAGGCTGGCGAAGTGTGCCCCCACCTCCTATGAGGCGGCAGGGCTTTACTCACTAAACTACCTCCGCTCGGTCGCGCCGCGCCGGATTGACGGCGCACATCCTCAAACACCCCTCTCGTTGCTGCCCGTCCACCAGCACAACATCTTCCCAGCGTCCTCAGCACTTCGCCACCGGCTCGGCCGGCTGCCGAGCAACAGGAGGGGTCATGAAGAACGCCGACGAGCAACGGCTTAGAGAACTCCGCCGGGCGTTGTAGGCGCGGCCACGCGTCTCGCTCGCCAACCTGCCCACGCCTTTGGAGCCCTGCCCCGGTCTGACCCGTGAACTCGGCGGACCTCAGATCTGGGTGAAGCGCGACGACCTCACCGGCCTGGCCACGGGTGGCAACAAGACGCGGATGTTCGAGTACGTGCTCGGCAAGGCGGTCGATGCGGGAGCGGACACGGTGGTGGCCGGTGCGGCGGTTCAGTCGAACTACTGCCGGCAGCTGGCGGCCGCCTGCGCCAAACTCGGCTTGGAGTGCCACCTGATCCTCCACAAAGTGCGCGGCGAGAAGGATGATGAGATCCAGGGCGGCCTGCTTCTGGACCTGTTGTTGGGCGCAGAGATCGAAATGGTCGAAGGGATCGACTGGGTAGAGCACGGGGAGCGCGTCCGGCAGCGCGCGGCAGAACTCGAGGTGCAAGGCAAAAGAGTGCACATCGGGCGTTGCGGTGACGAGTCGCGCCTTGGTAAGTACGCCGTCGCGTACGCAGACGCGTTCGTTGAATTCGTCGAACAAGCCGAGAAACTCGAACTCACGATAGACGAGATCTGGATGAGCTCATCGGATGCCACGCAGGCGGGCCTGGCGATGGCGGCGAAGCACTGCGAGTCGCCCGTGCGCCTCGTCGGTTTGCCTGCACTCGGCAAGCCGATCGCGCCAGG
>JBDHAS010000164.1:0-700 GCA_039588015.1 Gemmatimonadota bacterium
TCCGCCGGGCTGTGGCCGCCCTCCCAGTAGAAGTCGTGGTTGTTGGCAATGACCGGGATACGCATGTGCTCGGAGATGAGCACGACGGCCAAGGCCAGAGCCACATTGCCCGGGTTCGAGTTGACGTTGACCGGATACAACAGACGAATGTCGTGGTCCTCGATCAATCGTCCGAGTCGTTCCACCAGCGTCAGGACGTTATCCCAGAACGCGGCGATCAAGCTGTTGTAGAGTGGACTTCCTCGCTCCAGACGCCGACGGAAGAAGTCCCGGTACAGTGGCCACTCGGAAAACCCGCTGGCGCCCGAGAGTTTGTGACGCTGGATCTCGGAGCCCAGAATCGCGTCCGCGCGAACATCGAAACGGCCGGCGATAAGATGAATCCGCGGCTTTGGCAGGACGCGGCGCATGGCCCGGGCGTATTTTGCGATCTCCACCGTGACACCGTCCACGGCGCAGTGGAACGTTACGAGGCCTATGCCGTGAGCTAGGTGCCGGGTGAACGCGTCGTAATCCTCGTCGAAGATCATGCCCGGCGTCTCGCGCTGGTCGCGCAGCCGATCGAGCATCAGCCCCAGGTCGAACCACGTGGTGATGCCCTCACGTCGCAGGGCATCCATCATTCGGTCGACGCTAGAACTCCACCCCTGGTTGTTGATGACTCACCTCACTGGGGAAAGATTGCACGCAGCTCTTCCTC
>JBDHAS010000164.1:709-10346 GCA_039588015.1 Gemmatimonadota bacterium
GAAATGCTCGCGCCCCAGCGCGAAGTTGTGCTCGGCGATCTCGCGCTGCAGGTCCGGGTTGTGGATGACTTCATCAATCTCCGCAACGGCCTCGTCGGTCAAGTTGTTGTCCTCCAGCATCACGGTCTTGAAGCCGAGGCTGCCGATATCCGGCCAGAAAACAGGTTTGTAGTTGTTCACGAAAACGGGCCTCCGGGCGACGACCGCTTCGACAAACGCGTTCCCGAAACCCTCGTAAGTGCTGAAATAGGTGCAGGCGACGGCGTAGGCGTAAGCATCGCCCAGGGAGAAAATCCGCTCGCCCGTGCTGGTCGTTCCCCGGCTGCTGAGAAGCTTGTGGTGGGCAAAGATGACCCGGGCTTTCATACCGTTCCGCTCGATCTGCCTGAGAAGCTCGCTGTAGTAGCCCTTGCGATGATCGTCGGCCGCGCTCCCGGTGATCACCAACTTGACGTGCGGGTCTTCCAGCCGGCTGACGAGAGCGATGGCAACTTCGATCCCCTTGCGCTGGACAATCCTGGTAATCTGGAAAAGGGGGATGTCACCGTCCTGCAGCCCTATGCTCGCGGGCAGATCGGCGTTGTACGAATCCTTTTGAGCGAAAGGCTTGTCGAAATCCATCACGTTGGGCACGACCACGGCATCGATGTTGAACTTCTCCTTGAGAACGCCCTGCTGATGGGTGTTGATCACAGCGTGTCTGGCGTTGGAGGTACGCAGGGGGAACGTCTCTTCCACTATCTGCGTGATTTCGGGGAACGGTGAGGCGTACCGCGAGCCCCGTTCCCAGTAGAAATCGTGGTGATGAATCACGATCGGAAGATCGAGGCGCTCCGCACAACGCATGATGCCCATGCCCAGGGACAAATGGGCCGGCAAGGACGATGCGTTCTCGACGAGGAGCACGTCGATGCGACAGTCCAGGATCCACTGAAAAATAGTAGTCGCAACGTGGTTGGCGGTCCCGTCGAGGTGACTCAGCAGCCGTTCTGCATCATCCGGTGGAAAGAAAAAAGCCCGGTTCTGCTCCCATTCGCACTCGGGGGAAAAGAATGAAAGAAACCGAAGTGCCTTCTGGTTCTCCGGTTCGATCACATCCTCCTTGAATTCTATCCACTTCTCGGTCTCCAGGGCGACCCCGTCGACGTCACCGATGCGCCCGATGATGATTCCGACTTTCATGAAAGGGAAACCGCCTCCTGCGTTATAGTGGCACGTCCTGTCTGTCGATCGCCAACCAAGATAGTGTATCTCCGTCAACTACCGACCCCCGATTATCAGGCGAATGTAACGCAGATTTGAGATCCGTGAACTGCAAATCCTTGACGGACCGCCTTCATCCGGGCCACCGTGGGCGAGCGCAATTTCTCGGTTTAGCGACCCCAGAGGGTCACAGGAATAGTGCACTCCGAGAATTGGGCACATTATTGGCATAGAAGCACAACAAATGAGCGACCGCTCACCGATCGCTCATTTCGTAACTACCTCTGATTTATAGACTTACTGCAGTCGGGACGGCCGGATTCGACCGGAATGCCCCGAGCGTCAGCGAGGGGCGACGGCAAAGCAAGCCGGGCGGCCCAAAGCAAAGAGGCGAGCCAAAAGCTCGCCTCTTGTGACAGTTACGACAATCGTTGGATTGGGTCGCCAAGCCCCGCGTCCGCCTCGCGCTTTCCGGTCGATCATGTAGGTTAGACGGCCAGGATCGACCTCGACCGCCTCACCGCCGCCCTCGCGGATCGCTCCGCCATCGGGCAGGAACTAGACTGGTCAGCCCACTTATTGTTGGCTATTCCTTGGCGAGCTACAACCACAGGGTATTGGTTTATGGAAAATCTAGCGCAACAATTGCTTGAGCAAACCACGCTCTGGCTACCGAGAGTAGGCGGGGTTGCAGTGGTTTTCCTCGCTTTCTTGATCCTTGCGAAAGTAATGAGGAGAATAATCACTACAGGCGCCGACAGGCTGAAACTTGACAAACATCTCACTTCATTACTCGCTCGTACAAGCAGTACAACACTTATTGTCTTTGGTTTTGTTACTGCGCTCGGAACTCTAGGTATCAATGTGTCCGCGCTTGTGGCTGGGCTAGGGTTGACTGGATTCGCGCTAGGTTTTGCGTTAAAAGATACTATTTCCAATCTTCTTTCTGGCGTCCTCATTCTGTTATATCGACCGTTTGAGATCGGAAACCGCATCAAGATATCAGGTTATGAGGGGATTGTTGTTTCTATTGATCTGCGGTACACGGAACTCGAGGGTGAGGGAAGTAAGATACTGATTCCGAATTCGAAATCATTTACCAATCCCATTACGGTGCTTCATTAAGGCGTTGTTGCGTGGCTCGGAGGGGGGGAAGGCTGCCATGCGTACGCGACGAGTGGGCACAAGTGGCCCATGGGAGGCGTTGGTGCATGGCTCGGAGACAAGGACAGGTCCCCCACTCCCCAAGAGAGGAAATCAACCCATTCGGTAGCTCTCGGGCATCCCGAGCCGTGTCATCGTGTTGAGGATCCTGCACGCGAGCTGCACCTCCACGCGTTGTCCTGCCAGGGTGCGACTTCTCATGCCTCGGCCGATGATCGCCTTGTACCGGTAGATAGCATTCTCGGCCATACTGCGCTTGCTGTAGCCTGAGCGCTTGTGCCACGCGCGTCGACCGAGCTCTCGGATAGAGCGGATGTTGCGGTTCCTCTCCAACAATGCGGCCGACGGCCTCCAACTCAGACGGGCATTGCGTCCAGGTGGAATGAGCACCCTCACAGCTCGGCCTCTCCCCTGCGCCTGAGCCGCCTCGTAGACGCCCTCTGTATCGTAGGCACCATCAGCGGAAACGGACGCCACCGGATCGTCGATCTGTCCGAGCAGCATGGGAACCGGAGCGCAGTCACGCGTCCGACGGCCGGTCAGATCTGAGGCAACGATCTCGCCCGTGCTCGCATCGACCACGAGGTGCAGTTTGCGCCAAGCCCTGTTCTTTGGCGGTGTCCGCAGATGGCCGACGTGAATCCTGAGCCCCGTCGAGAGCAGCATCCGAGAGCCAGACGGTCAGGTCGCCTCGTCTCCGTGAGCCCGCCTCGTACTCCGTCCAATTGCGGATCCGGTATGGGGATTTCGCGTACTTGTACTGGCTCCGTTTCGGATACTGCATCGGCGGTGACTCCGGATCAGGGCTTCACCACCATGATGCGCCGAAATTCGGAGCCATGCACCAACGCCTCTTTTCCTTGAGCCTAAAGCTGTCCCCTCGGATGCTGATAGTGATTCCGTGATGGAGGACGCGGCCGAGGAGGGACCTGTGAGTATGCCGCCGATGGAACGCGTCCACACGTGACCGACATTTCGCCAACGTGGAAGCCGGCGTACGTCTGGTTCCGGAGCTCTGGGCGTAGCGATACGTCAAACCACCACCACGACATTCATCGGGGATCGAAAACGCCGCGTTGATGCAACGCGCGGTGACGCGGACTACCCCCGACGGGGCTCTCGAGCCTTCCGCCTACCGCGCTGCCACCCGACAACAGCACGCCGCCTCGAATCCCTTCGCCTTGAGCTCCCGAACCAGATCCGCCACCGGCCCCGAACGCATCCGGTCTTCGAGCGCCGCCGCGTACCACGTGCGCTTCATGCCCCCGGCCGTGACCCGCACCGCGCACAAGCGCCCCGCGTCGACTTCGGGATGCACCAGCCACCGCGGCAACACGGAAACGCCGATCCCACTCCCCACCGTCTGAATCACCGCTTCTGTCAACGGGATCACCGACCACTGCCGGGGCTCCACACCCGCAGGCCCGAGCACCTGCTGATGGAACAGTGATTCGCCCAGTGGGCACTGACTGATGAAGTGTTCGCTCGCGAAATCCTCGGCCACGAGTTGTTTGCGTTCACTCAAAGGATGATCCGGTCCGAGGATCGCCACCAGTTCGTCATCGAACAGCCTACACATGGCCACCTCGCCCGTGTTCGGCGGCTCGTACAGAATGGCCAGGTCGAGTCGGTGGTCGAGGATCGCCTCCACTGCTTCGAGTCTGACGTCGGGCACGATCTCGACGCTCACCTGAGGATGCTGTTCCCGGAACTGCTTCAAGAGCGGAGGCAACCAGTTGTAGCAGGTGTAACAGGCGGTAGCGATACGGACGACGCCGCGCGCCCCGTCGCGATACTGCTCCAGCTCTCGCTCCACCCGCGCGAGCTCAACCAGCACCAGCTCCGACGATCGCAGCAACCGCTCGCCCTCCGGCGTGGGTGCCATACGCTTCCGGTCGCGCCGGAAAAGCTCGACCCCCAAGCGCTGCTCCAGCTCCCGCAACGCGTGACTCACCGCCGGCTGCGTGAGGTTCAAAACCCGCGCCGCGCTGGTGACCGTCCCCTCTCGTCGGATCGCATCCACCATCCGGAGATGCCGGATTTCCAGGACCATTTGATTATGCGCCATATTTATGGATTAACTAGAAAATATGCATTTGTTTCATATCATCGCAAGGTTTAGCCTCCGAGAACCGCTTAACAGCGCTCTTGTGGAGGTCTGCATGTCCGATCACTCGATCTTTCCCAACGTCCACGCGGGCATCCCGACCGCGGTCCTGGTAAACGTCTACGAACAGGCGGCGCCGCGCGTGGCACAGGTGCTGACCGGTCTCACCTCTCACGAGCTGTGGGCCCGGGGCAGGGGGACAACCCGTTGGTCGATTGGCGAAATCGTCTGCCATCTCGCCGACTCGGAGATCATCGCCGGCACCCGGTTCCGCCTGCTGCGCCACCGGCCCGGCGCCGAACTGGTGGAGTACGATCAGGACGTCTTCGCCGACGTGCTCGGCTACAAGCAGCGCAACGCGCACGACGTGGACATCGCCCTCCAAGCGTTTGCGGCCGTGCGCACGAGCACCGCCCGGCTGATGCGGACCTGGTCCACCTCGGATTGGGAAACCGAAGGCGTACACTCCGAGTGGAGATCGCTCACACTGCGGCAATTGCTCGAGCTGTACGCCGATCACGGCGAACGGCATATCGACCAGATCCTCGACAACCGGGACCGGCTGCACAAACCCCTGCCCCTCGGCTCCATCCTGTCCGATCGCCTGTTCTCGAGCTTGGCCCCGCAAGTGGTCGCGGCCGGAGGTGCGGCATGATCCACGGCATCCTCCTCGATCTTCGCACCGCCCTTCGATCCCTGCGTCGTTCGCGCACGTTCACCGCGACGGTGATCGCCGTTCTCGCGCTGGGGGTGGGCGCCAACACCGCGGTGTTCTCCGTAGTCAGAACGGTGCTGCTCCAGCCGCTGCCGTTTCCCGATCCGGATCGGCTGGTCGCGCTGTGGGTGGCGTACCGGGGTCAGCAGCCAGCGTGCTTGCCGCGTGGATTCCGGCGCAACGAGCCCCTGCCTCTGGCGGTCTTGCTTCGACACTCGGCAGTTCGTCAGCCCCCACGAAGAACCCCGGCGGGGGGAATCGTAGCCGCCTTCCACGACGGACGGATACAGGCCAACACCGCCATCACGCAGACGGTGAAGGGCGCGCCGAGCAGGACCCACAGGTCGGGATCGCGAAGCTGAAGCGCCGACGTTGCCGGCCAAAATCCGAGAAGACCAACGGCGAGCAGACCGAGCGACGCCCCGGCAGCCGCGAGCCCCAGGGCACGGCGCAGCAGGAGCAGCATGACCTTGCCCTCGGTCGCGCCGAGCGCGAGCCGAATCGCCATCTCGTGGCGCCGTTGTCCGGCCGCCTGCTCGATCACACCGTACACGCCCACCGCAGTCAGGACGAGCCCAAGGATCGCGAAGAGTCCGAGAAGCACCGCCGAAAAGCGCCGGGCTTCCAGCGAGTCCGAAACCACCGCTTCAAGCGATCTCACCCTGAACAGGGCAACGTTGGGATCGATCCGTCGTACTCGCGCGGCGATACCGCTCATGCCAACGACGGGACCCGCGGCGCGCACCACGACGCTCATGAACGCCGCATACGAAACATCCTGTTGCGCCAATGGAAGATAGATCGTCAACGAGGGGTCCTCCTCCAACCCCCCGTCGCGGACATCCTGAACCACGCCTACGACCGTGATCCACGGATTGTCCGAATCGTGGGCGCGGTGCTTGATGCGTTTGCCGACCGCGCTGCCATTCGGCCAATAGCGCTGAGCCACCCGGTGACTGACGACCGCTACGCGCGGATGGTCCAGATCATCCTGATCGCGAAAATCGCGCCCTTCCACGAAAGCAGTGCGCATCGTCTCGAAGTAACCCGGAGTCACGACGCGCAGAAACGAGATGTTTTGCTCGCGGGGATCGGCGGGAGGATGGTCCTCGACGGAGTGGGCGAAGCCCCATGCCACGTCCCCGATCGGGAGGACGTGCGCGCCCGCTACGCTCTCGACGCCCGGCATGACCCGGATCTCCTCGAGCACGCGCGTGAAGAAACTCACGCGCTGTCTATGATCCGGGTACCGAGCTGGGGGAGCGGTGAGACGAAACGTCAGGGCAGCATCCGTGTCGAAGCCCGGATCGACACGCTGAAGCTCGGAGAGCGCCTTGACCGTTAGCCCCGCCGTGACCAGGAGGGCCACGCCAACTCCGGCTTGAGCCATCACGAAACGAGCCTGCAGTCTGGTGGCCGCGAACCCCGATCCTGCCGATCGCGGCTGCAACGACTCCTGTGGTGCGGTTCGCGAGGCCAAGAGCGCCGGCGCGACGCCGGAGGCCAGAACGGTGAGGAGCGAGACGATGAGGGAGAAGCCGAGCACCGGGGTGCTCAACGCCACGTCGTCGAGTCCGTGCGTGCCTTGCGGCGCCATCGCCACGAGGGGGTCGAGCGCGGCGTAGGCAAGGACGACACCCCCCGCGCCACCCACCAGGGCAAGCGCGAAGCCTTCGCGTAGCGAGTGCATCACCACATGCCGAGGCGTCGCCCCGAGCGAAAGGCGCAGCGCGATCTGCCATCGGTCGCGGTCGAGTCGCACGAGCCGGAGATTGGCCACGTTGGCACACGCAATCGCGAGCAGTAGGCCGACTGCGACCATCAGGCCAAGGACCACCGGGCGGCTGTCGCCTGCGAGCGTGGAGTGGAGCCTCTCGACGCGCAAGCCGAGGTCCGGGTTTCTCACCGGATTCAGATCCCTCAAAGACCCGGCGAGCGCGGCCATGTCGTCTTGCGCCGCCTCAAACGAAGTGTTTGCAGAGAGCCGGCCGACGACCGTGAGCATGCCGCGCTCACGGCGCTCCTGGGTCATGCCGTCGGGGACGAGCGGGATCCAGACGGTGGACCGCAGCGGGAAGGCCGACCGCATGGCCACCACGCCGATGATCGTGCGGGGTACGCCGTCGACGACGAGTTCCTCTCCGATAACGGAGGGGGCCCCGGCGAATCGCCTCTCCCAGACGTCTTCGCGAATCACGACGACCCGATCGCGGCCCGGAATCGCGTCGTCCGGCCCGAAGAGTCTGCCCAGGATGGGTCGCGTGCCCGTGACCCGAAACAGCGTGTGCGAGGCCTCGGCTCCAAACACGCGCGCGGGATCGGACCCTTGGTTCAGGATGTCGAAGTCGAGATCGAGCACACCGACGATCGCTTCGAAGGAGGACGCACGGCCGAACTCGACGAAGTTCTCGGTTGTGGTGAAATATTCCGTCGGCACCCCGTCGGCCCCCGGGTAGAGGCTCCAGACCATCGCCAGCCTCTCCGGCTCCGCAAAGGGAAGGGGCCTGAGCAGAACGGAGTGGAGCACGCTGTAGACGGCGGTGTTCGCTCCGATCCCGAGCGCGAGGCAGGTCACGGCGGCCACCGTGAGCAGCGGGCGGGTTCGGAGCGGACGGCCCAGTCTCCCTAACACCTTGGCGAGTACGGACATGCGAATCTCCTCGGGGCACGGCGGGGTCAACGCGTTCGGTCACGTCGGCACCGACGGCAACGCCCGCGTATGTGAAACTATCAATAAGCGATTTACTGGTTACAGTCAAGTAGAAGTGCCAACATATAGAGATCTTGACTCTATACTGGTAACTGGCCCAACTCTTTGATAAGTTTCAACCTGGAAAGTCGGGTCGGGGATGGCTCCCCAGCGGGGAGGGTGCGTGAAGACTGACTGGCATTGTATCGAATTCGCGAAGACGGTCGGATGGCGGCCGCGCGACCGGGACGACGACGAGCTCGAGACGTTCGAGGGACTCGTGAGCTGGTGCCGGACTCGGGGGATTCTCACCCCCGAAGAGGCGGACGAAGTCTCCGCTCAAGCGGCCCGCCGGCCGGCCGACGCCGATCGCGCGCTCAGGGACGCCCATAACGCTCGCGCCCTCGTCTACCGGATTCTCAGCCGGATCGCTCGCAGTGAAGCCCTGGAACGGGGTTACCTCGAGGAATTGAACGGACTGCTCCACCACATGCTCCCGACACGCCGTCTCACGTTGGTGGGAAAGCGGGTTGAATGGACCTGGACGGTGGACGCGTACCGGCTCGATCGGCTCATCGCCCCCGTCGTCCTGACAACGGCCGAGCTTCTCACCTCTCCCGAGGTGGTGCGTCTGCGACTCTGTGAGGCCGACGACTGCGGCTGGTTGTTCATCGACGGAAGCCGCAACCGGTCGCGGCGTTGGTGCGACATGTCGGACTGCGGGAACCGGGCGAAGGTGAAGCGATTCCGGGAGCGTCGGCGCTCCGAGAAGTAGGCCGACCCGATGTGCAGCGTCTTGTTCAGAACCCTTGGACACGCTCCGCTCCTCACCCCTTGACGTCGCGCATGCCCGCTCGCCGCGCCGATCACGACGCCCGTTCCGGCGAGCATCAT
The DNA here is from genome assembly GCA_039588015.1 of Gemmatimonadota bacterium. Classification (GTDB taxonomy): domain Bacteria; phylum Gemmatimonadota; class Gemmatimonadetes; order Palauibacterales; family KS3-K002; genus JASFMO01. The sequence continues at coordinate 9,482 of JBDHAS010000164.1, forward strand.
TGTCCGGCCGAACACGCACCGCCGCAACGAGTCGATCCCGCGTTGACCCCAGGGATAGTGGAGGGGCGTTGGTGCATGGCTCGGAGCTGGAGGACAGATCCCCCGCCCCCCAATAGGGGATCACTCCACGCAGTAGCTGTTGGGCATTCCGAGACGGGTCATCGTGTTGAGAATCCTGCACGCGAGCTGTACCTCCACTCGTTGGCCCGCCAATGTACGAGATCGCATACTTCGACCGATGATCGTCTTGTACCGGTAGACGGTATTCTCCACCAGGCTGCGCGTGCTGTAGCCGGAGTGCGTGTGCCAATCGCGTCGACCGAGTTCTCGGATCGAGCGGATGTTGCGATTCCTCTCCCTCAGGGCGGCCGAGGGCCTCGGATTCAGCTGGGCATCGCGTCCAGGTGGAATGAGCACTCTCACTGCGTGTCCTTCACCCTTCACCTGGGCAGCCTCGTAGACAGCCGCCGCGTCGTAGGCTCCATCGGCGGACACGGATGCTACCCGATCGTCGATCTATTGGATCAGGGCAGGTAGCCGCGCACAGTCAGCTGTCCGACGACCGGTCAGATCCGAGGCGACGATCTCACCAGTACTAGCATCAACCGCGAGGTGCAGCTTCCTCCACGCCCTGTTCTTTGGCGGTTTCCGCAGATGGCCAACGTGAATCCTGAGCCCCGTACTGTCGATGAGCAGGTGGATCGGTCGATCGATGGCGAGCCTCCGGAACTGGATCTGGCCGAGCTTCTGAAGCCGCCGGGACAGCGTCGTATGGTCGGGAATGGGGATCTCCAGCTCGAGCATGTGGGTCAGGGAACGCAGGAAACCTTCGGTCTGTCGAAGCGGAAGGTGGAAGACCATGCGG
>JBDHAS010000165.1:0-8496 GCA_039588015.1 Gemmatimonadota bacterium
GCTCGATCCCAGCGTGCAAGGTCCTCCACAGTAGAGTAGAGATTCCCGCCCCCCGTGAGGATTGGCATGTAGATGTAGGGCGCGTTGCGGACCTGCCCCTCATCGTCTCGCAGGTACCCGGATGCTCGCTCGAGGATTAGATCATCGGGACGGTCGGTCCCTGTGTCGTGCATTCCTAGTGGAAGGAAGATTTCTTCTCTTAGGAACTCAGGATACGTCCCGCCCGATGCGACTTCGATGATCTTCGCAAGCAAGAAATAGCCGACGCCGCTGTACTGAAAACGAGTCCCGGGCTCGAAGAGCAGCGCGCGATCGTGGAACCGCTCGAGCGTTCCATCCAGGCTCGCTGGGACCATCATGGTCTCGGCGAACCCGGGTAGATCCCAGGAATGCATGATGCCCGATGTGTGGGTCAGCAGTTGATGAATCGTGAGGTTTCGCCAGGACTCGGGGACGTCGGGGACGTGGTCGCTGACCTGGTCTTCCACCCGCAGCCGGCCACGGTCTTGGAGAATGAGGATCCCCATCGCCGTGAACTGTTTGGTGATCGAACCGATCCTGAACTTCGTGCTCGGGGAGTTCGGCACACCGAGCTCCAGGTTGGCCATGCCAAATCCTGCGGAGAGCAGGCTGACGCCGTTCTTGGTGACCATGACCGAACCGCTGAAGTCCGCTTCCTTCATGTAGTCGGCCAGCAGGGCACTCGTATCTTGGCCCTGAACCGGCATGGCCAGCAAAGCCAGACCGAGGAGTGCTAGACCGACCACGCGGCCGGAAGTGAGGTGTAAGATCATGCCCGAGTCATTCTGTCTGTTAGTCAGACCGCGACGACGGCGGCTCCGCCGGACGGCTCCGCCACGAAGAGTTGGTCCTCCAACCGGCCCTCGAACTCACGCTTTCCATAGTACCGATCGGTTAGCGCCTTAAGCACCTTCTTCGTCTTCTTTTCCGAGCAGAGCGCGACGATGCAGCCGCCCAAGCCTGCGCCCGTCAGACGCGCTCCGGCGGCACCGGCGTGAGTGGAAAGCTCGACCAGCTCGTCCAGCTCTGCGCAGCTGACCTCGTAGTCGTCTCTGAGGCTTGCGTGCGATTCGGTCATCAGGCGCCCGAATGCTCGCAGGTCGTAGGCCGTCAGCGCCTTCTCCGAGCGACGAACGCGGTCGCTTTCGGTGGCCACGTGTCGGAAGCGGCGCAGCAGGCGCTCCTCGAGGATGTCCTCCGCGGTTCGGACCAGCTGGGCTGGCCGCCGCTCGGCCAGAAGAGCCGGGTAGGAGTCGACGCGATCGGACAGCTTCAGCGTCTCCGTCAACAGAGCTAGAGCCTCACGGCACTCGCGAGTTCGGCTGTTGTAGGTCTCCCGAGCCAGGCCCGATTTTTCGGCCAGGACCAAGCTGAACGCGATCACGAACTGCCATTCCGGAGGTATCAGGTGAGCGGTGAGCCTCAGCGGGCCGAAATCGATCCGACTAGCCGAGTGGCGCCGTGCAGCCAGGCAGATCGCCTGGTCCATGCCGCCGCCGCGAGTGCCGACGTAGTGTTCCGCTTCTGCCAGGATCTCGGCCAGCTTCAGCCGCTCTATCTCGATCTCGTTGGCGTGCAGAATCGCTAGGGCATTGGCCACTACGACGGCGGAGGAAGAGCTCAGGCCGGCAGCAACCGGGATGTCGGAATGAACGACCGCGTCGTACCCACGTTTGATCTTGAAATGTTGCCCCAGTCCCTGTGCGGCCGCCTTCGCGTAGTTGCCCCAGTCTCCGGCGGGAAAGGGATCGATGTCTTTGGCGAGCTCGAACTCGCGTGGCGCGTACCGGTCATCAGTGCTGGCTATGTGGACAGATGTGTCCGACCGCTCGCGGTACAGAACCGAGACGTGACGCTGGATCGCCATCGGGAGCACCGAAAGCCCGTTGTAGTCGATGTGGTCCCCGATCAGGTTGACGCGCCCAGGGACGCACACCAGGTGAGCCCCGTCGGGCGAGCCGTAGTGCTGCTCGAAGACGGGTCGAAGGCTATCGAGGTGAGAGGTGTCGACCGTGACCGTTTTCTCTACTCCCTTGTCGTGCCTCCTCGCCCCAGGCCCGAGACCTTTCCGTCGAGGCGCCAGCTCGGGTCAGCTACAACGCCGAGGTGGGCGAGAGCGGTGACCGCCACGTCGACGATGTTCGAATCGAACGAGGCGGTTCCACTTGAGGCCGAAGGTCCGCTCGCCAGATAGAATACTGTCGTTTCCTCTGGGCTTGTACCGCCGTGTCCACCCTCGTCCTTGTGCCCGTGGTCGGTGCTGACAAGGATGAGCCAGTCTTCTTGGTCGAACGTCGCTCGGCTGCGTACTGCTTCCACCAGAGTCCCCACGTGGGCGTCTGCCGTTTCGATCGAGCTGTAGTACTCGGCGGCGAGGCCTCCGTGTTCGTGTGCGACCACATCGGGGTTGCCGATGTAGACGAACGAGGCGTCGGGATCTTGGTTGGCCAGGTAACGAGCGGCGGCGGCGACGGACGCGGAGTCGGCGGCGTGATAGCCATGCTCTTCGCCGTCGAACATGAGCTTGGCGTCTACGGTATCGCCGATCAGCGGCCCGCCGGAGTCCGGGCCGCCGAGTGGCGGCCAATCGACGACGGCGAAGGTGGAGAACTCGCGGTCCACTAGTTCCAGCCGGGTCAAGAAGTCGGGGTAGTTTGCGTAGTCGTTGGGGGTGAAGTCGTTGTTTACCACGCGGTGCTTTGCGGGCCAGACGCCCGTCAGCATGCTGGACCAACCGGCGCCGCTGATGGTCTGCGCCTTGGTCGTGACCCGATCGGCGAAGGCTCCGTCGGTGATCAGCGCGTCGATGTTGGGTGTGTTGACCTGCGCCAGGACGTCAGGCCTCACGCCGTCGAGCCCAATCACGAGAACTTTCTTCACGGGACCCCGCTCGGCGCAGCCCAACGCCAGAATGAACGCTACGCAGAAGATGGAAGTGGCCTGCCGTTTCATCGTTTTCCCTTTGCGAGTATCAGCGGCGATCGCGGCTCTAATATTCGTCGCTCAGGCCAAAGATCTTGCGGCGCGTGACCCACTTGCCGCGCGTGAAATCCGGGAATTTCATCGGTGCGCTGCCCATAGCGATGGACTGCTCGGACAACGGGCTGATCACGCTCCAAGCGGCGGCGTCGTACACGTCGATGGGCGGCTCGACTTCACGCTTCACTGACTCGATGAAGGCGTGTACGACGAAGAAGTCCATGCCGCCGTGGCCCGATCCAGCCGCACGATTCTCGTGGCGGCTCCAGAGCGGGTGGTCGTACTGCTGCTCGTACGACTCGAACGGCTCCCAGTCGTGGGCCTCGGGGCTGACGCCTTCAATGTAAATGGTTCGCCCGTCGTTCATCCACAGTCCCTTCGTTCCCTGCACCCTGAAGGCTAGCGAATAGGGCCGAGGCAGGTTCGTGTCGTGGCTGACGATGATGGTCTCTCCGCCTGCACACTGGATGACCGTGGTGACGATGTCTCCGAGCTTGAACCGGACTTTCGCGTTAGGGTGATCCTCACCGCCGACGTCGACGATGTGGTTGTGCAGGCCACGTGTCTTGGTCGCTGTGGACGTCAGCGTCACGAAGCGATTGCCCGAGTTGATGTTGAGCATCTTGGCGACGGGGCCGACTCCATGGGTCGGGTAGATGTCGCCGTTCCGGCGGATCGAGTGCTCGGTACGCCACTCCGCTTCGCCGTTGGCGCCCGGCCCAAACTCGGCTCCGGGGTTGAACTTCACCTCTCGAAGGTCGTGCTGGTACCCGCAGTGACAGTGCATCAGTTCGCCGAACATGTCCTGGCGGACCATGTTGAGAACCGTCATGACGTCGCGCCGGTAACAGACGTTCTCCATGATCATGCAAGGCATGCCGGTCTGTTCCGACGCGTTCACCAGGTCCCAGCATTCCTCAATCGTGACTGCGGCGGGCACCTCGACGCCGACCCACTTACCGGTCTTCATGGCCGCGACCGCCATCGGCGTATGCCACAACCACGGCGTGGCGATGATCACTGCGTCCATGTCGTCTCGATCCACCAGATTGAGAAAGTCTTCCTCACCTTCGTAGAAACCTCTTGGTTCCTTGCCGTGCGCCTCCTTCACCAACTGCCGAGCCCGCTCGACCCGATCGGGTTTGACGTCGCAGACAGCTTTGATCTCGGTGTCGTCTCTTTGCAGGGCAAGGCGAAGCAGCCAGGTTCCGCGGCCGCCTACACCAAGAAATCCGAGCCGTACCTTCTTGTCGGGTCTTCTCGTTTCGGCATTGAGGAACTTCGGCCACATCGAGGTCCCGATCGCCGCCCCGGCGCCTGCTTTGAGAAGATCGCGCCTGCGTATCGACATGTTGACTCCCTCAGCCTGTGAGTCGCGCGGACTCGCGGTGGACTTATGCCGCGACCGGTCGAGTTCGCTGCTCGCGCCGGTCGATGACTCTCGACTACCTCACTCTCAGCTCCAGCAGCAGCGGCCGGTGATCCGAGGCCACCGGCTCGTCGATGACACGATGCTCGACGACCTCGAACCGATCTTCGGGCCGGTAGATTATGAAGTCGATCTCCCGATCCGGAGTGTCGGACGGAAACGTGAAATGGTCATCGCCCTTATCCGGAATGTGCCACGATTCGCTCAACAGAGCCATGACGTCGGATTCGGGTCGCGAATTGAAGTCTCCGGCCAGTATCACGGGCTTCCGTTCTTCTCGGAAGATCTCGATCAGTCGCCGAGCCTGCGTGTAGCGCTCTTCACCGGTCCATACGAGATGGATGCCGACGACGATGACCTCGGGGCCGTCGCCACCAACGCGGATCGTGCCGGCAAGCGCGGCCCGATGCTCCACACCCTTCGGCAGCAGGTGGTTTGTATATGAGATGAACGGGTACTTCGAGAGCAGCGCCATCCCGTAGCGCCCGCCTTGGTAGTCGAAGAAGGTGCCGAAGACGGAGTGCATCCCGGTCAGTTCGCCGAGCACCGTGGTCTGATCGACGCCGCTGGTTCGTTCCACGGCGCTGTCGACTTCCTGTAGGGTGACCACATCGGGATCCAAGGCGTTGATGACCCGGGCGATACGCTCCAGGTCGATGACGCTGTCCATGCCGAGTCCGTGCTTGATATTGTACGCCAGGATGCGGAGTGTTGCAGACGGTTGAGCCGCCGCGGCTGCGCGTGATGTGGCGGCGCTGGAGCAGGCAACGGCAGCTACCAGCCCAGCCGCAAGGATCGGAAAGGCGAGTAGGGCCGCCAGGCGTGATCGCGATCTCGAGAAACTCGACTCAGGTCGTCGCATCGGTTCGACGTTTCCTTTCAGTCCTGGCGCGCAAAGGCCTGCCTAGCGAGGGTTGCCGGCGGGCCGTCCTCGACCGAGAACGGCCGAATCGTGAAGCTATATTGGTACTCTCCGTAGTAGAGCGAATAACGAGGCAGCCCGGTGGGTCCCCAGCTGGTGATCCCGCCGACGCCCATCTGCTTGTAGTCGATGTTCAGGTTGACCAGGTCGCGCTCCACCAGCTCGCCTGCGTGGCGTTGCGCTTTCTCTTCGCCGGGGTCCAGGTCATCAGTCGTGTAGTGCAGTGCGCTCATGCTCAGCAGCGGCAGACCGATGACCAGCAGCCCCACTCCCTCGTCGTTGGCCAGAGCCATCCAGCGCACGTCCGTCTTGTTCCCGTTCTCTTGCGGGCGAACGTAGGGGTGGAACTGCTCGGCGACGGTGCCTCGATAAAGACCTACGGGCGCTCCAGCTTTACGGTCCCAGTAGGACTCGTGGGGACCGCGGCCGTACCACTGCACGTTAGCGAACTCCCGCGGCAGGGTCATCTGCGTGCCGAAGCGCGGCATCCGGGGCAACCCCTCGTCCCTCGGTTCGAAGTGGTTGTCGACGGTCACCGCTCCGTTCCCGAGGATCGTGTACAGGGTCGAGTAGCTGGCGCGGCCTGCCTCCAGCCGCGAGCGCGCTCGAATCCGCACGACGTTCGGCCCATCTTGCATGACCGTTACGCTGCGGACGGTTCTCCGTTCGCCCGCGTCGCGCCAAATCGAGAGCGTCTTCTGCCAACGGCCGCCAAAGTCGTTGTCGGTAGGCGCTCGCCAGAAGTTGGGTCGCGGCCCGGTCAGGATCAACTCATTCCCTCTAAATACGTATGAGGTGATCACACCCTCGTTCTTGTCGAGGGCGAGGGAAAAATCGTTTCCCGTTATGGTGATGGAGGTCTCGTCATCGATGACCTGCAGAGGCGGCAGCGACTCGATCGAGCTAGCGGTCACGGGCGTCTCGATAGGCAGCGGAAACTGCTCGAAAGCTACTTCGTGTCCCTCCGGAATGAGGTCCGTGGCTTCGGTCGTCGTGAAGGCGAGGTTCAGGTGATACTCGACTCCGGGGACCGGCTCGAACCGCCGTATCGGGAGCCTCATCCGCTGGCGTTCACCAGCCGCTATGTCGAATTCATTGACCGCGCCCGATTGCTGCGGCACCCCGTCGGCGATGACGGTCCAGGCGAGCGTCAGGTCGCCCAGGCCGCGGAAGTCGTATCGATTGTGGATCTCGACCAGACCGCGGACGAGGTCGCTGGGCTCGACCCTGATGTACTGGTATACCTTCTTCACCTCGTGTAGCGAAGGATTCGGCCTGCGGTCCGGGAGGACGACGCCGTTCATGAGGAAGTTGCCGTCGCTGGGTGTGCCGGGCGGGCCGAAGTCGCCACCGTAGCCGAAGATCGTGTCGCCGTTTTCGTTGGTGGTCAGCAGACCCTGGTCGACCCAGTCCCAGATGAAGCCACCTTGCAGGTTGGCGTAGCGATCGATGATCTCCCAGTAGTCGACGAAATTTCCGACGCTGTTCCCCATCGCGTGGGCGTACTCGCACATGATGAGCGGCCGGTCGTCGTGTCGCTCGGCGTAGTCGACCAGGTGCTGGAAACCGGCGTACATGGGGACGTAGATGTCGGTGTTCCGGTCCAGGAGGGCGCGTTCGTACTGGACTGGCCGTGACTTGTCCCTCTCCTTTATCCAATCGTAGGTAGCATAGAAGTTGACGCCGTTGCCTGCCTCGTTGCCTAGGGACCAGATGATGATGGAGGGGTGATTCTTGTCTCGCTCGACCATCCGTATGGTGCGTTCGAGATGCGCGGCTTTCCACGCCGGGTCGTTGCCGAAGGTCGTATCGGGATGGTAGCCCCTCCCGTGCGACTCGATGTTTGCTTCGTCTATGACATAGAGCCCGTGTTCGTCGGCCAGTTCGTACCAGCGCGGGTCGTTTGGGTAGTGCGACGTCCGGACCGCATTGATGTTGAACTGCTTCATGAGCTTGATGTCGAGCAACATCATTTCGTCCGACACCACGTGTCCCGTCAACGGATCGTGCTCATGGCGGTTGACGCCCTTGACGGTGATGGGCACGCCGTTGAGCTGGAGAAGACCATCCTTGATCTCGACGGTTCGAAAGCCGACGCGCGACGTAATGACTTCCACGATCTCGCCGCCATCATCAGCGAGCGTGAGGAGCAGCGTGTAGAGGTTGGGAGTCTCGGCAGTCCAATGGGCTGGGCTAGGCACCGTCTGTCGAAAGTCGAGCTCGACCTCCTCGTCGGTGCCGACGGTGACGGCTTGGGCCAAGCTGCCCTGAGGCAGAACTGGGTTGCCGCTTCCGTCGAGCAGCTCCGCTGTTAGCGTCCAACCACTCGCCGCGCTCTGGCCGTAGTTCCTGACGTTTGCGGCCAGCTCGAAGATGCCGTCGCGATACGCATCGTCGAGGCCGCCGATGACGAAGAAGTCACGGACGTGGACCTTGGGCGCGGCCCAGAGGTAGACATCGCGCTCGATGCCGCTGATGCGCCAGAAGTCCTGGCACTCCAGGTAACTCCCGTCGCTCCAACGGTAGACCTCGACGGCCAGCGTGTTCGTGCCTGTCCGCACGTAGGACGTGATGTTGAACTCGGCAGGCAGCTTGCTGCCCTGGCTGTAACCCACCTTCTCGCCGTTCACCCACAAGTACATGGCCGACTTAACGGCACCGAAATGGATGAAGATCTCCCGGCCGTCCCAGCTCTCGGGGATGACGAACGTGCGCCGGTACGAGCCCACGGGGTTGTAGTAGTGATGGATGTAGGGCGGGTTCTCTTCGAACTCGAAGGGGTGGTTCAGGTAGATGGGTACACCGAAACCGTTCACCTCCCAGTTGCCGGGAACGGGGATCTCGTCCCAATCGCCGTCGTCGTAGTCCTCGAGGTAGAAGTCGAGCGGCCGGTCCGCCGGCTTGCGCACCCAGTTGAACTTCCAACGGCCGTTCAGCGATTGGAAGAAGGCCGAACGGGTCTTGTCGCGCTGCAGTGCGAGAACGCGTGACTCGAACGGGTAGAGCGTGGCGTGGGGAGGTTCCTTGTTCACGGCGAGCACGTCCAAGTTCTCCCAGTCGGGCACCTCTTGGACAGGCTTCGTCGGCGACTGGCAGGCGACGAAGAAGGCAGCCGAGCCGACCGCTGCGAGGAAGTGGTTCAGCC
>JBDHAS010000166.1:0-8680 GCA_039588015.1 Gemmatimonadota bacterium
GGGCTTAGGATCTTCGAGCAGTGGCATGGTGCGCTCCGTGTAGTGTCGCATGAGGGCGCAACGCCGGCTACATCGCTTGTCGGGCAGAGTCGGCCCTAGCTCCAAGCAGCTTCGTCGGCCTTCTCCAGGCCCGAAAGCCGAGCCAAGATCATCTTCTTTACCGTCACTGTATCGCTCAACGGATCTCCCTGCCGGTTATGCGCTTCGGCTGCGCCTCGCCGGAGCGCGCTGGGTCACGCCGGAAATGGCCACAGGCATCTGCTGCAACCCTATACCTCCCAGCGTATCTGTGTCCCTAGCGCGTCACGGACGCGGTCTATCTAACGCTGCGTCCGATTTTCGCAGCACCAGGCAAGCTTCAAACCTCATCCAGCCCTCCCTCCAATGGTGGGGTGAGCTCGTATTCGCCGATCTCGAGTCGTCCCCAGCCGGACCCGGCTACCATAGCAACAACGCTGTCAGGCGTTGCACTGCCCTGGTATTCGATCGTTCGGCCCACTTCGGGCGAAAAGATGAACTCCCGAACACTCTGCGGTGCGTTCACGCTGCCGTCATTCGGCGCCGTGTTATCGCTGTTACGGAAATGCCATCCCTCGATGTACCGCGGGTTCGGCACGAAATGCCATGGCGGGGTCAGACGCGCGAGATTCTCCTCGCGGCCATGTTCGCGGATTACAACCTCCCAACCCTTCTCGATCGGCGACAGATGGAACGTGAACCGGTCAACGAACGGCCGCACGAAGCTGTCACCGGCGGCGACCAGGCCACTGATCTGCGCAACCTCTTGTCCAGCCCGGGCCTCACAAAGACGCCCGTCGTCAAGCGCGACTGCGGCAAGTAGTAGAAGTACCAGCACGGTTTCTCTCGCCAACACCAATCTGGCTGAGCTTTTGCTAGCTAGGCGACCGAACGAGGGTTCAGCCTCCTCTGTGTCCGCTGGCAATACAACGACAATATTCGGACAATTCTCGCTCTCGTATGCCTATGGTGCATGATAGGATAGACGTTTGCCACCAAATTGACCACAGAATCTTCAATGGCGAGGTCAAACCTTCCAACGGAAAGCTGATAGACAGACAGACCAAGCAAAGCGAGAAAGAACGGAAGATGCAGGAACTCGAACACGCACGTCCGATAGTAAAACGCTCGGGCAGCGCGGACAGAGGTTCCCGAAAGCGTATATGGAGCCATGCGCGCCTTCGTAACCCGCCGAACCAGGACCCCGCCGGTCGGAATCAATCTCCCGAAATGACCCACTCCCGCCGTCTTGTATATTCTGCTTCTCGCCCAGATCTCGAACCTCTTCGGCCAAAAGTATCCGCAGAGCGCACGCTTGAATAGTTCATTGCTGCCGGCTAAGCGCGAGAAGATAGCGTAGAGCCAGCGCCACCCGTCGTCCTCTGGGAATGGTCCGGTCTCGACAGCGCTTCTGGCTGCCTTCTCCTCGCAGCTCACACCCGAAAAGAGGACCACCAACGACCGTGCGCTTCAGCTGTGCGGCAGCGGCCGCAGGAATAACACAAGCTCTTCGTTCCGCCTTGGAAACGGTTGACCGGCTCGCGCAAAGCCGAGCGCGAGAAGGATTCTGATCATCGAGCTGTTGTGCGGGCGGGTCGTCGCAAATACAGCGGACGTGGGCGCTCGCGCCAAGAGCGACCGGCAGAGATCCTCGCCAATCTGGTTTCCTCGGTGGGCAGGAACGACGAAGACCCACCCGAGTTCGAGTTTGTAGTCGGCGGGGCTGACGCGTGCATCCGCGTGGTTGAAGATGTCGTCTCGATATCGTTCGGCGGGCGCCTTTAGACCGGCGATGGCCGCGAGCGTGCCACCCGCCGCGTAGTAGAACGCAAGCCATTTCGCATCACGGATGCGGCCGGGCAAACCCTCATCCGAGCCCTCGAAGCCCTGGCGCACAAGACGCTCGAAGTCCCTGCGTTCCGCCTCGGTGCAGGCGATCGCCTCCTTGAAGAGTGCGGCCCCACTCACTTGACTCCTCGTCGCCCAAGGGTCAGTCCGGTCCTGCCGCGTGATCGAGATGCGGTCCGAGTGCAAGGCAGCGCCAGCCCGAACGCCTGCCGCGGCGGCAATCGCTCGGCAGGAAGCACCCGCCGAAGATTCACCGCTCGTCTACAGGTATGTCCATCGTATGATTCGCCAGCAGCAGGCAACGGCCCGAGACCTCGGCGTACGTCCTCATGAAGTTGTACCTGTTCGACCTACTCCCCCGATCTACAACCGTGAACCCGGTCACAATCGCAGTTGAACCAAGGATGCGGTACTCGACGTCTGATTGAGTTCGAGACCGAGCGGAGCCGGCGGTGCCTACGGCGGGGTCTGACGCGCGCTCGACCAGTACCGCCTTGGAATCGACAGCCGAGGCGTGATTGTGTACCCAGATAAAATCCTTCGCCAAGGTCGCGCGGAGCCACTCGGCGTCCGACTCGAGGAGAGCGCGCTCCCACTCACTATCGAGGTGAAGCAGCGCTTCCGGATCCAGGCATGATTCCTGAGCGGAAGCCGGCCAGGCGACGAGCGCGATTAGCGCAAAGGCGAGACCACTCATTCTGATCACATGACCTCCAAAGTCAGTCAGCGGGCGAAGACTTCGCCAAAGTGGACGACTGCCCATGCAAGATAAGCCATCCCTACGAGAATGCCCGCGGGAAAGACAAGAAACCAGGACGACCACAGTCTGCCACGCCGCGAGGCGGAGGGTGAACAGACCGAGCAGCCTCACACCTTCCGCTGAAGCCACGGCGCCAGCAAGCACGCGTTACACGGCCTCTGCTGGAATCAGGATGACCTTGCCTTTGGTCTCATCCTCCATCATGTGTCGGAAGGCCTCATGGACCTCACTTAAAGGATACGTACTGTCGACGATCGGTGTGATCTTCCCAGATTCGAGCAGTTCCCTCAGGACGGTCATCGCCTCTCTCTTCGTGGGCAGCGGAATGCCCGGACCACGAAGCTGCTTCACGAACCGAGAGAGAAACATCAGCTTCAGAAAGTGGGGTATGAGGCCGAACAAACGCCTTCGTGACGTTCCATAATGCTCGTGCCCGATCGGCACGTACCTTCCATCAGGTTTGAGCGCGCGCCTGAAAGTGGAAAAGGGGCGATTTCCCGGAATGTCGAAGATGAGATCGTAGCGAAGGCCAAGTCGAGTGAAGTCTTCTTGCGTGTAGTCGATGACCTCATCTGCCCCGAGCGAGCGGAGCATTTCCAGTTTGCCGGTGCTGTCCACGGCGGTCACATGTGCGCCGTAAGCTTTCGCAATTTGTAAGGCGAGGGAGCCCACCCCACCTCCAGCCCCGTTGATCAGCACGGCATGACCCGGTTCCAATCGGCTCCGATCACGGAGATTCTGCAAAGTGATGTACCCGGAACTGGGAACCGACGCGGCCTGTTCGAAAGTCACGTTGTCAGGTTTCAGCGCCAGCGAGTCCTGCGGAGCGGAGACGTACTCGGCGTACGCACCGCCGTTGATCCATTGCTGTTTGGCGATGGTCTCGCCGAATACCGGGTCTCCCGGCCGAAACCGCGTCACGCTCTTTCCAGCCGACTCGACGATCCCTGCCATGTCCGTACCAGGGATGGGGTTCTTGGGTCGCAAGGACCCGGCACCCATCAGGCGGAGGACATAGGGATGCCCGGCCACGACATGCCAGACATCCGGATGGATCGAGGCAGCACGCACGCGCACGAGGACTTCATCATCCCCGACGGCCGGCTTCTCGACCTCTCGCAGCTCCAGGTCATTCGGGGAGCCGTAGTGATCCTGGACGATGGCCTTCATTGCCCCTCCAAGTACTCGAGTCCGCTCTCCACGCATCCGAATAGGCAGCGCACTGGCTGCTTGGTAACATCTCACCACGCGCACAGGCCAACCGTCCCGACCGGGTTCGACGACTTCACTCGTGTGCTATTCGGCATCACGCATTCTCTTCGCGGTAGCGCTCCCGGTAGGGCAGATCAGTGGCGTCGTAGAACGATGTGATAGCCACAATTGCCTCGTTATCGGTTTGCACCCAGTCGCAAGCCTGCAACACACCGGTTGGTGTTGTCACTTCATACCAGATTGCAGATTCGCCATCTCCGCTCAAGACCCTGACTATTTCGAGGGATGTAACGTTCTTGGCCGCCATCGGTTTTACTTCCGCAAGGTACTTATCTCGGCCTTTGATCACTCCGAACGGGCTTGCGTGCACGAAGTCATTTGCAAGGGGAATACCCTCTGGCTTTCCTGCATTCCAACCGTCGATCCAAGCGCGGGCAAGTCGCTCTGACTCATTCTGTATTGACACAATGTTATCCTCCCTCGGTCCTAGTCACGGAGCCGACCCCTCCGGCGACAATGGCGACGAGCGCTCCCACGAGGAAGCCGAGCGCGCCGAATACGATGCGGAAACCTGCGGCACCGCAGGCCGCCGCCCGGGCAGTACCACTCGAGCGGAATCAACGGACATTGGCAACAGCCGTCCGAATCGTCGCGTAATACGACTCGTGGCGTCACCTTCACCTTAGCGGCGCCGCGGTCTGCGCCCCTTACAGCGGATGCTCACGAAAGAACACCCACATCTGCCTCGTGGCGTCAATGTTGTCGCTGGTGGGTCCAACCCACCATTTCGACATCGGTTTGCCCCCGGGCCATGTGTGGCCTCCCGCCTGGAGTGTATACAGCACCACCGCCGCGCCTTCGGCACAGTCCGGGTATTCAAGGCGAACGACATCGGGAGCGACCTCTGACCGAACAGGACTAGCCGCGCACCTGTTTCTCTCCGCCCAGCTCGCCACAAAGTCTCGTATGGCGGGAAATACCGGCTTTACTGGGTTGAGTGGATCGCCGAGTGGCCCACCGTCATATGGCACCATCGGGTCAGCGTCCCCATGGAATGTGATCATCGGCACCGGTCGAGTGGCCGTACACCAGCCGGACGGAAAAGACTGCGCGGGCGCCACCATGCCCACGGCCGCGACCCGATCCGACAGTTTGCAGGACAGAACGAACGCCATGCCGCCACCATTGGACATCCCGTTGGCGTAGATCCGTGCCGGGTCGATGTTGTACGCGGACTGCAGTGTGTCGATCAACTCGGAGATGAACCTGACATCCCGCTCTACGCCGGCATCGACCTTGAACGTGTGCCAAGTCCTGACCACGTCAAACAGCTGCGGCGTACCCGACGGGTACACGACGATGAACCCCATCTCATCGGCCAGCCGGTTCCACCGGCTGAGGTTCTTCTGCTGCGCGGGCCAGGTCGCACCCGCGTGCATGCTGACGACGAGCGGGGTTGGTTTTGCGGGGTCGTAGCTGTCGGGCACGTGCAGGAGGTACTCGCGCGTTTCGCCGGAGGAGACGATGCTGCCGTTGGTCCGGTCAAGGACGGAGATCGTCACAGTCACGACCAGAATCACCGCCAGCGGAAGGCCGACGACGACCGCGACAGCGCCAAGGATAATCTTTCTGATCGTCATAGACCCTCTAAACGAGCCTGTCCACTTCGAGCCCCACAAAGTACAGGCCGCTCAGCTGCATGATAGGCTGCTCAATTGGCTGTCATCGCCTCGAGCTTACTGCAAGAGACTGCCTGAGTGGATCTACTCTGTCGTGATCTCGTAGACTCGGATGCTCGCGATGAATGGATTCTCCCGCGCGATCTCTTCTGCATCATCAAGGCTCTCGGCATTGATGATCGAGTAGCCCGTGATGGATTCCATCCCCATGGGTAGGTCCTTGGTTCCGCCATGCGAGATTTCTCGCGCACCGCCGTGGAAACCCCCGTGTTCTACGGTCTTGTCTGCGACCGATTCGAACCACTCGCCCCAAGCCGCCATGATCTCCGGGGTGGGCTTCTCGAAACCGTAGTGCAGTAGCATGAATCGTTTCACTCCGCTCTCCTTTTGCTGATTTATTATGGACGGGCGACGGCCCGCTCGAGAGCGCGAACGCTGAGCCACGGCTCACCGACTGTCAAGCGTCGGGATGCGACGTTTCCTTGTGCAAGAAGCTCGTTACGGAGCCCCCAGCCCGATCTTACCCGACAGCCTGCGCTGCATCAGCCTCCGGGGTCATCCGAGGTCCCGCCGGTGGGTCCGCGATTCACCGACCGTACTCGGTCAGCCTGTCGCTCAGTGACTGAACCCCATTCAGCTACAAACGCCTGCGAAGGTAGCGCACTACTCGCGACTGGATTGCCAGAGAGCCTTGGCTCTGTCGTAACAGGCACCGCACAGCAGCGTTACCCCAGCGAAGGCCTCCGATTCGTCCGTCCACTCGCCGCCAGTGCTCTGCACTCTCTCTTCACACGCCGCGCACCAGGCATCGGGGCGGGGATTGTCTGGATCCTCGGCCCAGAAGAAATCGACCATCCGGCCATCGCGCAGGCCCTGGAAGATGTGCTGACAGACAAACGTGGCCTGCTTGGTTCCATGTTCCGCGCACTCTACCGTGCCCGTGCGAGTATTCATACGCTATCTACGTTCAGCATCAGCAGCGCAGTGCCGACTTTTTAGCTTCGGGCGCTTCTATATCGCGTCCTCTACATGGATTGCCGAAGGTCATCTCGTCGGCGTCTGTGGTCGGTTCCTTCACGGCGTCCAATCTCGGTGCTTCACTTGAGCCACCTCGACCATATCGAATTTGCAAGTGCAGCCAAATCTCTCATGATGGTTCCCGTGCAGCCTGACGGTTATGCGTTTCAGATCGCGCCGTGACCCTAACCAACTCCCCGATCGTCATTATGCCAAGCACTCCGGCTAGCGGTGCTGTGACCACACCGGAGTAATAGCCTCCGGCTCTCAGCGCCATGTACGGATGGAGGAATAGGTTCAGCAGTTCAGCGAAGCCTAGAAACCAGAGTGGAAGGAGGGCGATCACGATTCCTTGGCGTACAGCGAGAAGAGCGGCGACCCAGACTGCTAGCGCCGTTAGGTTGGCCCCCACGAACACTGACTGCTCAGCGGCCGGGAATCCGAAGGTCGTTGGGAACTCGATGTACAACTCGGTGAGCAATTCTTCGACGAAGTGCAAGACCTGCGCAGAGATCGTGAGACCTACAACTAAGAACAGTCGTCGACTCTCTCTCACATCAGGTGGGAGACGCGGCCGCAACGCTGTGAGCACCACGGCGGCTGCGGCAGGAGCCGCCAACGCAATCATTGAGGGATAGAGGCTCGACGACTGCGGCATGTGAGCTCTCCTGATTCCAGGCTGCCTAGGCGGCTGTAGGCTGAGCGGCACCACTGATCTACTCCGAACATGGCCTCCCCGCTGAGGCGGCGATCGCTCATCGACTTGCAGGCCGACAGCGATAGCATTGACCCTGCGTAACTGCTCTCATCCTCCATCCATGTTCAGAAACGCCCGCGGGTCGTAGACCACTTCAAGTTTGGCGATCTTCCCTTCTCGTATTGTGAACCACTGAGCATAAGTTATCGGGCCTGATGGGCCCTGGAAATCTACAAGCGCGGCGACCTCATCTCCGTCCCCGATCAAGTGGCGAACTTCTGCATGTAGTTCTAGATCGTCTCCCAGCGCCACCAACTGTTGGACATAGTCGTCGGCAGAATTCGCAGACATCAGCGGATCGCGAAAACAGAAGTCATCCGTCAGTAAGCTCCTCACTTCAGAGTGACGAGCCACTCCGGAAAAGAACTTCTCGAAGTACGCTCTGACGATCTCAACGTTGGACATTCGAATTATCCTCTCTTCGCCGCACGGATGGTGAAGTCAGCTCAACGTTCCGGTTCAACAGCCCGTGGCGCTATCAGCTGCAATCGGCTGTTAGCTGACACACAACCGCGGCCGATCGCTGTCATTGCAGTGGCTCGTAGGGATCCGGGGCTCCGGTCGGAATCGGAGGATACTGCTTGAGCGACGCCACGTGCTCTTCCAACTGGGGGAGGCCGACCTTCAGCACCCAGGTGTGTGGGAAAAGGACGTTGTCCTGCTCCAGCGGGTCGTTGATCAGGTTGAAGACGCGTGGCATCGTGTAGGTACGCATGATGGTGTTCCAGGCGTCTTGTTCCTTGAAGTGGATCTTCCAGTCCTTCCACTTCACGCCGAAGACATCATTGCCCATGTAGACGACGAATCCGTCGCGTCCGGACTTCTTAGTCTTCCCCAGGAGAAAACCGCTCACATCGATGCCGTCGATCGGACGATCGTCGGGCACCTTGCCGCCGGCGATCTTGGCGAGGGTCGGAAAGAGATCCATCGCGTGGACGATCTCATCGCTGGATGTTCCGGCCGCGATCTTGCCAGGCCAACGGATGGCGAAGGGGACGCGAAGCGCTCCTTCAAAGCCGGTGAAAAGGGTTCCTCGCCAGGGTCCCGCCGAACCATGCACCGCCGTTTCCACGGTCAGTGATGTGCCACCGGCCTCAAGGGCTTCGGGACCATTGTCCGCGGTAAAGATGAAGATCGTATTCCGGGCGATGCCAAGATCATCAATCGAATCCAGCAGTTCGCCAACATAACTGTCGATCTGCATCAACATATCTCCCCAACGACCCTTGCCGGACTTCCCCTTGAATTCGGGGTGGGGAAGGGTCGGGAAATGAGTTGCCGTGTAGGGAAGATAGATGAAGAACGGTTTCTCGGATTCTACCTGGCGCTTCATGAAACTGATTGCTCGGTCGGTGAGATCTCGGTCGATCAGCGGCCGGTAGTCCAGGT
>JBDHAS010000167.1:0-9153 GCA_039588015.1 Gemmatimonadota bacterium
TGACTCGCACGACTTCAGCGCTTCGTAAAGATGGAAGCCCGGTATCGAGCGTCCGGAACCACGGCCCTTGTCGCCGTCGAGCGCGATCAGCACGGTGGGCCGGTAGTACTGCTCGAGCACGCGCGAGGCGACGATGCCGATCACACCCGGGTGCCACCCCTGGGTGGCCAGCACGATCGCCCAGTCGTTGTCCGCGTCGAACGTGCGCTCGAGGATCTCCAGCGCCTGTTCCAGCGTCGCGCGATCTTCCTCCTGCCGCAGTCGGTTCTCCGTGTCGACGACCTCGGCAAGGGCGGCTGCCTCGGCATCGTCATCGCTGAGAAGAAGCCGGACCCCACGCATCGCGTCTCCCATCCGGCCGACCGCATTCAGGCGCGGCCCGAGCACGAAGGCGACCTGGCCCGCGTTGATCGGGCGGTCGCGTTTCAGGCCCGACACGCTCAGCAGGGCGCGCAGGCCCGCGTTCGGCGTGCGTTGCAGGACCTTGAGGCCGAAGCGCGTCAGCACCCGGTTCTCGCCGGTCAACGGCACCAGGTCGGCAACCGTCGGCAGCGCCACCAGATCGAGGTATTTGTAGAGGTCATCAACGCCGCGACCACAGCTCTCGTACAGCGCGTGCAGCAGCTTGAAAGCGACGCCGGCGCCGCAGAGCACGCGCTCGGGATACTCTGAGTCGGATCGGTGCGGGTTGAGCACCGCGACCGCCGGCGGCAGTTCGGCGGACGGCGTATGATGATCGGTGACGACCACATCGATGCCTTCTTCGCGCGCGGCGGCGACGGTCTCGTGCGCCATGATCCCGCAATCGCAAGTGAGCACGCAGCCCGCTCCGAGCTCGACGGCCCGGGCCAGGCCGGCCGGACCGAAGTCGTAGCCGTGCTGCAGCCGGTTCGGTACAAAGGCATCGACGCTGGCGCCAAGCTCGCGCAGAGCGCGGGTCAGCAGAGACGAGCCACAGACGCCATCGACATCGTAATCGCCGTGGATCAGAATCCGTTCCCGGGAATCGATGGCCCGCGAGATGCGTTCGACCGCCACCCCCATGTCGGCCATCGACCAAGGATCGTGTAGCTGCTGAAGTTGTGGTCGCAGAAAAGCCTTCGCCGGGTCGGGCTGTCCATATCCGCGGCGCACGAGGATCGCCGCGATCGCGGCGGGAAGCGACAGTTCGCTGACCAACGCCTCTAGCGCCGCAGGATCGGCGGGCTCAGGCAGGCCAAAAACCGGTCTCACGCCTCTCACTCTTTCCCCAACATCGACGTCAAAGGCCCCGACAGAACGCCGACCCGAAGCGCCCCGAGAAGCGTCATATCAGCGTTGGAAGTCTCTCGGACAGAGGATCACTCCGCAGCCCTCGCAGCAAACCAGAGTCTTCATCTCTCGAATCTGCATCTCCTGCTGAATGGTCACGGAGGTGAAGCAATGCCCGCAGACGCCTTCCTCAGTCAGCTTGGCCACGGCAACCTCCGATCGGCCGGCGCGTATCCGGTCGTACAGGCTCAGCGCCCCCGGCTCCAATCTGATCGCGAAGTTGTGACGACGATCCCGTTTGATCGTCAGCTCGTCCTCGAGCTGCTTCAGCCGCTCCCCTATGTCGTCCCGTCGCGGCCCCGCTCCCGAACGCGCTTCCTCGAGTCGTCCGAGCGTCTCGTTCCGGCGGCTCTCGATGTCCTCTACCGCCTGAAGTTTCTCCAGAACCAGGTCCTCGAGCTTGCGAAGATCCTGGCGCACCAGGTCGAACTCCAAGCTGGCCGCGCTGTACTGCTTCTCGTTCTGTACCTGATTCACCCTGCCGCGAATCCGATCGAGCGTATCACGCTTCTCGTCCGCCGCCCGCTCGCTCCTGCGTGCCTCCGTCCGTGCCTGCTCCAACTCGGTATCCAGCCGCTCGAGGCTACCCTCGAGGCCGGATACCCCATCCTCCATCTCCGCCCGCTCCGCCTTGAGCCCTTCGCGCTCACGCTTCAAGGCGCGGATCTCTTGATCGACAGCGTGCAGATCCAGCAGTTGCTGGAGTACCGTCAGTTGATTGCTAGACCCTGTCATCGCTTCCACTGGGTTTGTGTTCAGTCACTCGTCTCTGAAGAAACCTCGACCCGGCAGCCGGCTTCCCAACGCCGTCAACTCCTGCCGTATCTTCTTCACCTCCGATGCCAGTTCCACCTGCGTGTCGGTGTCCGCCACCAACATCTCCGTCATCAGGTCGGCCAGCCGCTTCTGCAGCGCATGTTCACGCAACCGCCCGATCGCATCCTCCAGGACCGTCTCCGGGTTGGTCAGCTCCTCCGGATCGGCCGCCAGTTCCGCGATTCGCTCGTAGAGCGGCGTCGGCAGGTCCGCCGCCCACTCCAGCGGATCGTGCCGCTCCGTCTCGTCCGGCTCGGCCGAGCGCGAGTCGGCCCCGACCAGCGCTCGGTAGACTTCGCGGTACTCGGGTGTCCTGAAGTTATCCGGCTCGATCTGCTGGGCCACCCTGGCCGCCAGCGATCGGTCCCTGATCAACAGCAGCAACAGCTTTCGCTCGGCTCCCAGCCGCGGAACCTCATCCGGCGCGAGGTCGGCCGCTTGCGGCGGGGCCGGGCGCCGGCGCGCCTCGCCGACCGGCTTCCTCAGCTCGCGCAGCAGAGTAGACCGACGCACGCCGGTGACGGCGCTTACGCGATCGATGTATATGTCGCGCAGCGCCTCGTCGACGGTCGCGCGCACGGTCAGCAGCAGCGAGTCCACCGCCCGTCGCTTCCCTTCGGTCGAATCGAGATAGCCCCGCTGCTGGAGGATCTGCACCTTGCGGTCCAGCACGTCGACGGCGGCGTCGGTGTACTTCGCCAGCGCCTCGCTCCCCCCTTTGCGAACGATCGAATCGGGGTCTTCGCCTCGCGGCAGCGTCGCGACGCTGGGGTGGACTCCAGCCCGGAGGAACTCGTCGGCAGCCTTGAACGTCGCCACCAAGCCGGGCCTGTCGCTGTCGTAGAGGAGCAGCGCCTTCTTCGTGTAGCGGCTCAGCAGCCGCGCCTGCGTCTCGGTCAAGGCAGTACCGAGCGGGGCGATGACGTTCTCGACACCGCAGGCCACCAACGAGATGAGGTCCATGAACCCTTCGACGATCAGTACCAATTCCTCGCGTCGAATCGCGCTGCGGCTCCAATTCAGCCCATAGACGATCCTTCCCTTATGAAAGATCGGCGAATCGGGAGAGTTGATGTACTTCGGCGCATCCTCGGATTCCGCTAGCAGCCTGCCTCCGAGCCCGATCGGCCGGCCGCGCAGGTTGTAGATCGGGATCATCAATCGGCCGCGGAAAAGGTCGTAGGGCTCCTTGGCCCGCTCGCTCTGCTTGACCAGGCCCGCCCGCATCAGGACGTCGTCGGCGATCTCGTGCACGGCCGCGGCCTCGCGCAGCCCGCGCCAGGAATCGGACGCGTACCCGAACCCGAACCGCCGCACAGCCTCTTCCGACAACCCGCGCTGAACCAGCAGGTATCGCCGCGCCCGCTCGCCGTGCTTCTCCTCCCACAGCTGCTTTTGATACCAGTCGGCCGCGAACGCGACCGCTTCACGGATGTCCCTGTGAGGGTCATCCTCCGGTTTCCACTCGTCCTCCTCTGGAACGACGATGCCGCTGCGTTCCGCCACGAACTTGACCGCCTCGATGAAGTCGAGCCCGTGCAGCTTCATCGGGAACGAGAACACGTCCCCGCCTTCGCCGCACACGAAGCACTTGAAGATCCCGCGGTCGGGATCGACGGAAAAATTCGGGCCCTCCCCGCCGTGCAGCGGGCAGGGTCCGCGATAGGTCCTGCCGCTACGGCGCAGCTGTACGTACTCGCCGATGATCTGGATTATGTCGGCTTGAGCTCGAATCTCTTCAACCAGTTCGTCCGCTACCACGTCATTCCAGAGTAAGTACCGTGACGCCGCTGCCACCTTCCCACGCCGCGCCCAGTCGAAACGACTTCACGCGGCGGTCGCCGCGCGCCTGCTCGGACACCGCCTCGCGCAAGGCGCCCGTGCCCTTGCCGTGAATCACGCGCAGTTCGGCGAGCCCCGATTGTACCGCCGCGTCCAGAGCCTTCGTCAGTTCGATTCGCGCTTCGTCGGCGATGAGCCCCCTCAGGTCGATCTCGGATCGCGCATCCAGCTCGGGCGCCACGACGATCGCCGCGCGCTGTTTAGGCAGCCGCGCGCCCTTCTTCTGCAGAACCGTCGGCGCGAGCTGCAGTTTTACTCCGCCCATCTCTACCACGACGTCAGAGCCGCGGTTCTCGACCACTCGTCCCTCCCGCTCCAGCGAGGTGATCCAGACCGGATCGCCGGGCTCGAGGCGCGCTTCCGCTTCCTCCACCCCCGGCTCTCCCGCCATATCGCGCAACGCCTGCGTGTGGCCACGAAGGCTCGCCTCCAACTCGCTCCGTGCACGCCCGGCCGCCTCGCGCTCGGCCCGCAGCGCTTCATCCAATTGCTTCCTGGCCCGCAACAGGAACTCGCGAGCCTGTACGTGGGCGTCGCGTTCCGCCTCGCGCCGTCGCTTCGCGAACTCGGCCGCCTCACGTTCTTGAGCCTTCGCCTGCTCCGCGACCTCCCGCTCCTTCCTGTCCAAGGCGGCGATGCGCTCTTCCAGCTCCGCCTCTTTCTGTTCGAGATCGGCAAGCAGGCGCGCCGTGTCCACATCATCTTGACTCAGCGAGGCACGCGCCTGTTCCAGCACCCGCTGGGGGAATCCGACTCGCTGCGCCATGGCGAGTGCGTAGCTGCGACCCGGCCGGCCCTTCACCAACCGATAGAGCGGTTGCAGCCGCTCGGAGTCGAACGCGAGGCCGGCGCTCACGATGCCGGGATGCTCGCCGGGCAGCGTGTTCAGCGCTCCCAGATGGCTCGTAGCCAGAGTCATGCACTTGCGGTCCGCCAGTTCCAACAGCACGGACCGGGCGAGCGCCGTGCCTTCGACGGGGTCGGTGGCGCCGCCGATCTCGTCGATCAAGCAGAGCGAGTGGACCCCTGCACCCTCGAGGATCGCCGTCAGGTTGCGCAGGTGGGCAGTGAACGTGGACAGCGACGCGTCGATCGACTGCTCGTCGCCGATGTCGGCGAAGATGCCACTGAAGACCGGCGCCTCCGAGCCGGGTCCTACAGGCGGCAGGATGCCGGCCTGCGCCATCGCGGAGATCAGGCCGACCGCTTTCAGCAGGACCGTTTTGCCGCCCGCGTTCGGCCCCGTGACCAGCAGCGTATGTTCGCCCGGGTTCATCAATAACTCGAACGGCACCAGCGGCTCCGGCGTCTCGAGCAGCAGCGGATGACGGCCGTGGACTACGCGATAGCCACGCTCCTCCCAGGCGACCAACTGCGGCCGCGCACAACCGCGGGCCAGCGCGTAACGTCCCCGGGCGAACAGCGAGTCGAATTCGATCAGGCGCGACAGAGCGTCCCCGAGCTCGTCGGCGCGCGGACGCAGGGTGTCGGTCAGTTCCCTCAGGATCCGCTCGACCTCGCGCGCCTCGGAGAGCTGAAGCTCGCGCAGCTCGTTCATCGGCTCGATCGCGGACGGCGGCTCCACGAACAGCGTCGCCCGGCTGGCGGACTCGTCGTGAACGATGCCGCCCACGTGCGAGCGCCCTTCCCGGCGGACCGGGATACAGTAGCGCCCCGCCCGCACGGTCACCGACGAATCGGGCACCATGTACTGACTGGGCAGACCGGCGGCGATCCCCTCCAGGTGACGCACCAGTTGCGAGCGACTGGAACGGATCGCGCGTCTGAGCCTCCTCAACTCGGACGAAGCCCCGTCCTTCAGCGTCTCGGTCTCTTCGTCCAGCGACGAACCCAACAGCCCCTCTAGCTTCTCGTCCTTCACGAGCCCGGATGCCAGCTCGCCGAGCAGCTGGAACTGCGAGGACTGCGGCAGGATCGAACGCCGCACGGCGCGCGCCGCGCCAAGCAATCGCAGCGCTCCGACCAGCTCGGCCTCCGACCAGATGCTACCGGCGACGGCCAGACGCTCGAGCGGCTTCCTGACGTCGGGGATGAGGGGAGGCGACCATGCCTCATCCCGAATCAGCCAGCTTACCATCTCATCGACGTGGTCGAGCGCGTGCGCCACCGCCTCGCGATCCGGGACCGGTAGCAACGCGCGCACCGCGTCCGCTCCCGGTTCGCTGGTCGCGTACCCGGCGACTATGTCGAGGACCCGGTCGAACTCGAGCGCGTCGAGAGCGTGACGGTTCATCTAACGGCGCCAAGCGATCGGGGGGTGCCGGTGTTCTTCCACCAGCACCCCCCGGTCATCAAACCAGTCGGACGGGAGCGAACCGAAGACAAGCATGGATCAGCCACCCGAGCCTTTCGATTGAAGTACCTCGCGCACGATGCGGTTCACCTCACGGCCATCGGCGCGACCCTTTACCTCCGGCATCACGCGGCCCATCACGGCCCCGATATTCTGAGCGCCCGCGTCAATCGCCCCCTGGACAATGCTGCGTATCTCCTCCTCGCTCAACTGCGGTGGCATGTAACTTTTCAGGATCGTTGCTTCACCGCGCTCCCTATCGGCCAGTTCCGGGCGCGAGGCCATCTGCTCGGCGGCCTCGTTCCGCAGCTTGACCGCGCGAGCGAGGACCTCCACGACTTCGCCGTCCTCCAGCTCGTGGCGGACCTCGATTTCCCGGTTCCGGATGTCGGACAGCAACGTGGAGAGCAAACGCGCGCGGTCCTTGTCCTGCTGGCGCCGCGCAGCGTTCATGTCATCGCGGATCCTGTCCTTCAGCGCTTCTTCCGCCATCCACTATCCTCCGAAACCTTCATACTAACCGAGCGTGGCGACCAGCGTCAACGCTATCCAGGCGGCCATCCCATGTCGCGGCCACCCAGCAGGTGGACGTGAATATGAAAGACCGACTGACCAGCGCCGGCGTTGCAGTTGAAGACGGTGCGATAGCCCGACTCGGCGATCCCCTCAGCGGCGGCAATCTCCTTCGCCGCCAAGAGTAGCTGACCCAGCAGAGCCGCTCCCCCAGCATCCACATCGTTCAGCGTCGCGATGTGTTCGCGCGGAATGATGAGAACGTGAGTCGGCGCCTGTGGGCTGATGTCCCGAAACGCGACCCAATCCGGTCCTTCGCTGACGATCTCGGCGGGGATCTCGCCCGCCGCGATCTTGCAGAACAGGCAGTCGGCCTCAGACATCCGGGTCACTCCTCCTTGGTCTTCGAGTACTGAGCCACAGTCCGATACTGACGGGTCGGCCGCTTTGAATTTGCCGCCTTTGAATATCGAAGGCAGAATATCGATTGGCCAGTAACGAAGAACTGTATTTGGAAATTCGACATTCGATGTTCAGTATTGGAAATTCAGAGCCTGCCCAACATAGTCCGCCGACAGTCGCCGACAACCGTGCGACTAGTCGAAGAACGCCTCCTTCACCTTCTGCCAGAAACCCGCGCCGTCTTCGCTCGGCACGGCCGGGCTTTCTACCTCCGATAGCGCCTCGAACAACTTCCGCTGCTCCGAATTCAGACTCTGGGGCGTCACGACCTGGACGCGCACGTAGAGGTCGCCGTTTCCGCCCCGCCGCAGATAGGGCAGCCCCTTACCACGCAACTGAATGACGTGGCCTGTTTGCACGCCCGCCGGCACCTTGACCTTCACGTCCTTGCCGGCGGTCGGCACTTCGATGGTGGAGCCCATCGCGGCCTGGCTGAAGGTGACCGGAAGGTCGTACACGAGGTCCGCGGCCCGGCGAGTGAACCGCGGATCCGGATCCACCGCCATGACGGCCAGCAGGTCGCCCGAGGGGCCGCCGCGCGGGCCGACGTTCCCTTGCCCCCGCAACGTCAGGTAGTCACCCGTGTCGACGCCCGGTGGAATCTCGAGATCGAACGCCTTCTCGATCCGCTTGCGGCCTCCACCTGAGCACGCGGGACAGGGGTCGCTAATGATGCGCCCTTCCCCTCCGCAGGCACTGCAGGGTCCCACACGCACGAACTGGCCGAACAGCGAGCGCTGGACCTGCTGCACCTCGCCCGCTCCACCGCACTGCGGGCAGGTGGCCGGCGTGCCGCCACTGCGGGCGCCCGTGCCCTGGCAGTCGGAGCACTTGTCGAGGATGGGCATGCGGATGGTCTTCTTTGCACCACCCACGACCTCGTCCAGCGTCAGCTTGACTCGGATCTTGACGTCCGCCCCGCGGGTCCGCGCTCCGCGCTGGCGCCCGCCGCCAAAGAAGTCCTCGAACCCGAATCCTCCGAACTCGCGCATGAAGATGCTGAGCGCCTCGTCGAAGGTTCGGAAGCCGCCGAAGCCGGTCCTGACGCCGTCATGCCCATAGCGGTCGTAGAGGTTGCGCATCTCGGAGTCGCGGAGGACCTCGTAGGCCTCGGTCGCCTCCTTGAACCGCTCCTCCGCGTCCGGATCCTCGGGATTGCGATCGGGATGGTACGTCCCGCGAAACGCCCAGTACGTCGTAGTAGTCTCTCTTCATCTACTGCTTCGAACTTCTCAAAAACCCATACGGGCCGCGACTGGGCGGCCCTTCCAAGCGTTCTAGCTGCATTGAAGCACCTGCGAAAATTCGCAGAACCGGCTCCATTGGCAATCCCGACCGTACACTGCCCCGCCGCCTGGTCTCTACATCACCATCCCCATCGCCATCCCCATCCTCATCGCCATCCAGCTTAAACCCGCGGGCGCGGGCGCGGGCGCGGACGAGGTGACGACGCGGACGAGAGCCGACGGAATACGGAGGGGTCCAGCATGACCCGATCTACTGCTCTTGCCGGGCTCGGCCCGAGAAATTGGCGCTTATCGATACAGATTATTACTTTAATATGTGAAAACCAGGATATTCCAGACAAGGTCTTTTTGTAGCGCTCATGAGGGGGGTAGGCACTACTCCACCTACCGCTGGCACCTTCGGTTGGTCGCTGCAGCTAGAACCCTACGTGAGAGCTTTCCCGCGCGCTCGCGGAATCCAACCGATGCTGGTCCCACGAGAAGGAGACATCAATGGCAAAGTTCCTCATAGAAGTGCACCACGAATCAGAAGTTCAGGCGTGTATTCGGGTCGTAGAGGTCTTTCTTAGAACCGGATCCCATTTCCTCACGAATGCATACTGGGGATGCAAGGACGGGGTGCATAAGGCATGGATAGTCGCGGAGTTA
>JBDHAS010000168.1:0-8385 GCA_039588015.1 Gemmatimonadota bacterium
CAGATCGTGCCAACGGCCGAGCGATTGAGGGCGACGGTGCTGGTGAAGGTGAGCTTCGTCGAGCGCGACGAGCGTATCCTGCCGGAGATGGCGGCGACGGTAGAGTTCCTCGAAGAGGAGGGTGGCGCACCCGAGGCATCCTCTCCGCGCCGGGTTTTCGTTCCCGCCGCCGCGGTGCGGGACGAGGCTGGGGTTCAGGTCGTCTGGATCGTGCGCGGCGATCGTGTCGAGCGCCGCGAAGTGGAGGCGGGTCCGGTGACCGGCGAACGGCGTGAGATCCGCAGCGGGCTGTCCGGCGGCGAGCAGGTGGTCGTCGAGGGCTCCGAGGGGCTCGAAGACGGTGCACGTGTTACGGTAACTCCCAGGCAATAGGAGTCTAGGGCATGGCTCTTCTCGAGATACGCGACTTATCAAAGGTCTACTACCGGGACACACAGAAGATTCCGGTGTTCGAGGACATCGACCTGGATATCGAGGCGGGCGAGTTCCTGGTTCTGATGGGCCCGTCGGGCAGCGGCAAGACGACGCTGCTGAACCTGGTCGCCGGGTTGGACGAGCCGACGACGGGCACGATCAGCGTCGGCGGTGAGAAAGTGACCGCCATGTCGCGCCGCCAGCTGGCCGCGTGGCGATCCGATCACGTGGGGTTCATCTTCCAGCTTTATAATCTGCTCCCCGTGCTTACCGCTTTCCAGAACGTCGAGCTGCCGCTGCTCCTGACGCATCTGTCGAAGAGTGAGCGGCGCGATCACGTGAACACGGCGCTGGATGTCGTCGGGCTCTCGGACCGGGCCGATCACTTCCCCCGCCAGTTGTCCGGCGGCCAGGAGCAGCGCGTGGCGATCGCCCGCGCCATCGTCAGCGACCCGACGCTGATCCTAGCCGACGAGCCCACAGGTGATCTCGATGCGAAGTCGGCGGACGAGGTCCTCACCCTGTTGCAGCGACTGAACGGTGAGTTCAACAAGACGATTCTGTTGGTGACGCACGATCAGCGCGCCGCTGATCGCGGCCACGCCGTCATGCACTTGGACAAGGGGGTGCTGACGAGATGAAGTACGCACGGCTGGTCTGGGTGAATCTGATGCGCAACAAGCGGCGGACAATACTGACCACAATCAGCGTGGCGGCCGCGCTCTTCCTGTTCGTCGCGCTGCGGTCGGTGAACACGACGTTGGACGAAGCGCGAGATGTGGGCAGCGAGTCGCGCATGGTGGTGCGGAACGCCATCTCGGTCGTCTTCTCGCTCCCCGAGGCTTACTACAATTGGCTCACCACGGTACCCGGCGTGAGTCGCGTGACCTGGGGGAACTGGTTCCACGGCATCTACCAGGACCCGCGGGACTTCTTCCCCAGCTTCGGCGTCGACGTCGATGGCTACTTCGACATCTACTTCGAGATGGTGGTCCCCGAGGACCAGAAGCAGGCGTTCCTGCGCGAGCGCACCGCGGCGATGGTCGGGACCGGCCTGATGGAGCGGTTCGGCTGGCGACTCGGTCAGACGATCAACCTGACCAGCATGATCTACAGCCCGGACCAGTCGTGGCCGTTCACGATCCGTGCGGTATACACGCCTATCCCCGGTTGGACCGACGAGGCCTTCTATTTCCACTACGATTACCTGTACGAGATGTCGGAGTGGACGCAGCCCGGTTGGTACGTGTTGGAGCTCGAGGATCCATCGCTCGCTGCAACGGTCGCCACGACGATCGACGAACACTACGAGAACTCGCGCTTCGCCACGCGTACCGAGACCGAGCGCGCCTTCCAGAGCGGGATGGTTTCGATGTACGGGAACGTGGGCTTGCTGATGAATGCCGTCGGCATCGCGGTGTTCTTCGCCATCCTGTTGGTCGCGGCCAACGCGATGATGATGTCCGGGCGGGAAAGAACGAGCGAGGTGGCGGTGCTCAAGACGCTCGGTTACAGCGACCGACTGCTGTTCGGGCTTGTTGTGATCGAGGCCGCCATTATCACCGTAGTCGGCGGCGCTTTGGGAGTGTTCGGGGCCAAGGTGTTGTTCGAGGGGACGGGGTTCCAGGGAATGGGCTTCCTCCCCGGGTTCGAGGTCAAGCTGAGCACCGCGGCAGTGGGAATGGCGATCGCGATCCTGCTGGGGTTGATCAGTGGGCTGGTGCCTGCTTGGCAAGCGGCGCGGCTGCCGGTGGCGCACACGCTGCGCCGCGTGGCCTGAGGTGGTGACGATGAAGATCCCGCTGATCTACAACATCCGCAGCGTCCGGCAGCGGCCTGTGTCTACCCTCTTCACCGCGCTGGGGATGGCGCTGGTCGTCCTCGTCTTCATCGCCATGATGGCTCTCTCGAGAGGTTTCCGCGCGGCGATCGTCGAGACGGGCTCGCGCGAGAACGTGCTTGTGGTCAGGAGCGGCTCCGACAACGAGCTGACGAGCGGGCTCGGCCGCGCAACGGCTCAAACCATCGCGGGCATGCCGTTCGTCGCCGAAGGGTCGACCGGGCGGCCATTGATCAGCCCGGAGGTCTACGTGCTTGTCAGCCTCGACCGCTTGGACGGCGGCGATGCCCTGGTCGTAGCACGGGGTGTCAGCCCTCAGGCCTTCGAAGTCCGCAAGAACGTCGAGATCATCGCCGGCCGCATGATCAACTCCGGCGCGCCGGAGATTCTAGTCGGCAAGAGCATCGTCGGCCGCTTCGCTGGCACGGAGATCGGCGAGACGATCCGCTTCGCGAGCCGCGATTGGGAGGTGGTGGGCCACTTCGCCGCAGGCGGCTCGGCCTTCGAGTCGGAGATCTGGGGCGAGAACGAACAGTTCATGCCGGCGTTCCG
Source organism: Gemmatimonadota bacterium (assembly GCA_039588015.1). Classification (GTDB taxonomy): domain Bacteria; phylum Gemmatimonadota; class Gemmatimonadetes; order Palauibacterales; family KS3-K002; genus JASFMO01. Next base: position 2,807 of record JBDHAS010000168.1, read on the forward strand.
CGGCGAGGTGTTCCAATCGGTCACGTTTCGGATGAGCGACCCCTCGGCATTCGAAGCGGTCAAGCTGGCGCTGGAGGAGGACCCGCGCCTTCCGGTGGGCGCGCATCGCGAGTACGACTTCTATGCCAGCCAGTCGGAGTTGCTGACGCGGGTCATCAGCATCGCCGCGGTCTTCATCGCCGGCATCATGGCGATCGGTGCGGTGTTCGGCGCCGTGAACACGATGTATGCGGCGGTCAGCGCCCGGGCGCCGGAGATCGCCGTGCTGCTCACCCTCGGGTTCAGGCCGCTCAGCGTCCTCTCGTCTTTCCTGTTCGAAGCGCTGGTGATCGCGCTAATCGGCGGCGTTCTCGGTTGTCTGTTCTCGCTGCCGCTCAACGGGCTGATGACCAGCACCACCAACTGGTCGTCGATGAGCGAGGTGGCGTTCGCCTTCAGCGTCACGCCCGATCTGCTGTTGCGCGGCATGATCTTCGCCGCGGTGATGGGGCTGATCGGAGGTTTCTTCCCGGCGCGGCGCGCGGCGCGCCAACCGGTGGTCAAGGCTGCGCGACAGGCCTAAGCAGGCGGCATCCGTGCATCTGCGCCAGGAGATGATCCGGAGTATATTTGAGTATGATCGAATCGACGCGCCTTCTGCGTGAGCTTAACAGGAAGTACGAAGGCGACACCCTGCGCGACCTGAGCTACGAGGAGGCGCTCCTCAGGTTTGCCGCGCTGTGGGCTGAGGCCTGCGCGCTGGGCATCGATACTCGCGAGGGCTGGTTGGCTGACCTCGAGCCTGATCTGGCGATCGCGCGCGCTCTGAATGGACTCCCACCGTCCCCCTGATTTCTCCGGGTTAATCGGACGCATCGCCGAGGAACTCGACAAGCGAGGCCTGCCTTTCATGCTGATCGGGGGGCAGGCAGTGCTGTTACACGGGCGTCCTCGCCTGACGGAAGACATCGATATCACGGTGGGTGCCGATCCCGGCCGTTTGGATGAGGTCCTGGGTCGAGAGAACTTGCCGCGTCTGCTTGCCAATCTGAGGAATCAGATCGAGGACGCCGGGATCTGAAACAGGGTCTGTCGGCTCGCACACCGAATAAGGTCCACCATAGTAAGTCCTCCTTACCTCCGCTGCTTTCCCATCTTGCGTTGCATCAATAACACAGAGGCGACCCTGGCATTCTCCCGCGGGCCAGGTGAAGAGTCATCATGCGCCAATTGCTCCGAGGCTTCAGCCGGGCCCATATTGCGCAACGCCTGATAGTCCCGTAGTTCGATACTTCAGCCCGGGCTCCAACTCGAAGGCTGAAGAAGAGGGCGCAGCTTCTCTTCATGGAGAGCGATATGACTGCGGATGCCTCGGACGCCGTGCCGTCGATCGCGAACTACATAGACGGCGAGTGGGTCACTTCTTCGGGCTCCGAGTCCTTGCCCGTCACCAACCCGGCCACGGGAGAGCATCTGGGACAGGTCCGGCTTTCGGGCGCGAAGGAGGTGGGCGCCGCCGTAGCGGCCGCGGTGCAGGCTTTCCCGGCCTGGCGCGCGACTCCAGCGATAGAGCGGGCACGGGTCCTCTTCCGACTGAAGATGCTGCTCGAGGAGAACCTCGAGGCGCTGGCCACCAGCCTTGCCCGGGAGCACGGCAAGAACCTGGAAGAGTGCCGCGGCGAGGTCCGGCGCGGTATCGAGAACGTGGAGCATGCCTGCGGGATCCCCACGCTGATGATGGGCTCGACGCTGGAGGATATCGCGCCGGGGATCGACTGCGAGACGGTGCTGCAGCCATTGGGCGCCTTCGCCGGCATCACGCCCTACAACTTCCCGGTCATGATCCCGATGTGGTTCTGGCCCTACGCGGTCGCGACCGGCAACACCTTCGTGCTGAAGCCCAGCGAGCAGGATCCCCTCACCCATCAGCGTGTGATCGAGCTGGCCGCGCAGGCGGGTCTGCCCAAGGGTGTGCTCAACGTGGTCCACGGAGCCCAGGAAGCGGCGGCCGCGCTGATCGAGCACCCCGACGTGAAAGGGATCTCGTTCGTCGGCTCGAGCGCGGTTGCGCAGCAGGTCTATGCGGGGGCGGCGGCTCGCGGTAAGCGGGTCCAGGCGTTGGGTGGGGCGAAGAACTATCTGGTCGTGCTCCCCGATGCCGACTACGATCAGGCGACCGACGCGATTCTCGGCTCGCTGTTCGGTTCGGCGGGGCAACGTTGCTTGGCGGGCAGCGTGGTGGTGGGGGTCGAGGGGGCCTATCGGGACATGAAGGAGCGGCTTCTGGACGGAGCGACATCGCTTCGCCTGGGTTACGCGCTCGACGGCGAGCCCGACATAGGCCCGGTGATCTCGGCCCGGCATCGCGAACGCGTCCGCGGCTACATCGGAGAGGGGATCCGTGAGGGTGCGAAGCTGTTACTCGATGGCCGAGACGCGATTGTGAAGGCTCATCCCAAAGGGCACTGGGTAGGCCCCACGTTCTTCGACGAGGTCAGTCCGGACTTGGCGATTGGCCGCGAAGAAATATTCGGTCCGGTCGGGGGTCTCGCGCACGTCGCTTCGCTTGATGAGGCTCTGGAGTTGATTCACCGTATCAGCTACGGCAACATGACGTCGATCTTCACGACCAGCGGTCGCGCGGCGCGCGAGATCCGCTATCACGCAGGTATCAGCATGCTCGGCATCAACATCGGGGTCGCCGCTCCGATGGCGTTCTTCCCGTTCGGTGGCGCCAAAGGCTCGTTCTATGGGGATCTCAAGGCACAGGGGCGAGATGCCATCGATTTCTACACAGACAAGCGCGTTGTGATCTCGAGGTGGTAGCGATGAGTGCAACGAACCAGGCAGGGGTAACCACGGACACGGCTCAGGTGAAGGCGGATCACCGGAGGTACCTCTTCCCCTGCGCTCCACCGCTGTATGAGGATCCTCTCGTACTGGTCGAAGGGCGCGGTACGGTCGTGATGGACTCGGAGGGTCGCGAGTTCCTCGATTTCTTCAGCGGGATTCTGACTTCGTCGATCGGTCACTGCCATCCGGATGTGGTAGAGCGCGTGCGCGAGCAGGTGGGCAGGCTGGGACACACGTCGACGCTGTACATTACGGAGAACCCGGTCGCCGCGGCCAGACGATTGAGTAAGATCGCTCCCGGGCGGCTCAGCCAATCTTTCTTCACCAACAGCGGTACCGAGGCGGTGGAGACCGCGATCATGCTGGCCTGCATGTACACAGGCAGGAGCGAGGTGATCGCGCTCCGCCGGGCCTACTCGGGCCGCAGCATCCTCGCTACGAACCTGACGGGGCAGGCGCCCTGGCGTCCGCTGGGCAGCTCACTGCCCGGGATCAAGCACGCGATGTCGCCCTATCGCTACCGGTTCCCCATCGAGGGTCTCGACGACGAGGCGATCGTAGATGTCCTCGCCCGCGATCTGGAAGAGACGATCGAAACGGTAACCGACGGTAAGCCCGCCGCTTTCTTCGCCGAGACGATCCAGGGCGCGGGCGGCTACATCGTTCCACCGCCCGGGTACTTCCAGCGCATGACCAAGATCATTCATGGCTACGGTGGGTTGTTCATCTGCGACGAGGTGCAGGCTGGCTTCGGTCGCACCGGCGGCAAGTGGTTCGGGATCGAGCACTGGGATGTGGAGCCCGACATAATGGTCATGGCGAAGGGCATAGCTAACGGGTTCCCGGTGGGCGCGACGATGACGCGCCCGGAGATCGCCGAGGCCTGGACCGCCAAGACGATCTCGACCTACGGCGGGAACCCTGTGTGTACGGCGGCCGCCGATGCGACGCTCGAAGTGATGGCCCGCGAGGACACACCCGGCCGCTCGGCGGCGCGCGGCAAGCAACTGCGACAGGGTCTGGAGGAACTGTACGGCGCGCACGAATGGATCGGCGAGGTGCGCGGCATGGGGCTGATGCAGGCGCTCGAGCTGGTCGAGGGTCGAGCGAGCAAGGAGCCCAGCCCCGGCAAAGCCAAGGCGCTGCTGGAGGCGGCGAAGGAGGAGGGTTTGCTGATTGGGATCGGCGGGCTCGAGGGGAACGTGATCCGCATCGGCCCCTCTATGCTGGTGAGCGAAAGCGAGGTCGAGGACGCGTTGGACCGTCTGCGCCGCGCTTGTCGGCGTACGGATTCGGCGGGCTAGAGCGTGGTGATTGGGGGTCTCCACTGGACGGCGTGGCTGCTCCTGAACGTGGCGGTCGTCCCCGCTCTCGTCTTGGTCACGCATTTCTACTTCAAGTATCGACGCGTGCGCGACGGTTCCTAGCATGGGTTCGACGGCGATCATCGCGGTTCTCGTAGTCTACGGGATCGTCCTACTGGCTATCGGGATCTGGGGAAGGCGCGAGTCGCGCAGCGTCGCCGGCTACTACGTGGCCGGCAAAAAGCTCCCCTCCTGGGTCATCGCGTTCAGCTCCAACGCCACCGGCGAGAGCGCCTGGCTGCTTCTCGGCCTCACCGGCATGGGGTACCTGGTCGGCATCCACGCCCTCTGGGTCGTGCTGGGCGAGGTCCTCGGGGTGGCGCTCGCGTGGGTGTTCGTTGGGCTGCGGTTCAAGGAGTACACCGACCGCTACGACTCTATCACCGTCCCCGACTATCTGGAGGCCCGCTTCCGGGACACGCTGCACATCATCCGGTTGGTGAGCGTCGTGATCATCTTCTCGATGGTCACCGCCTATGCGGCTGCTCAACTCACCGCGTCGGGCAAGGCGTTCAGTTCCTTTCTGGGCACCAGCTACGAGCTGGGCGTCCTGATCGGGATCGGGCTGATCCTCTTCTATACGACGGTGGGTGGCTTCACGGCGGTCGCGTATAACGACCTCCTGCACGGCGTCCTCATGTTCTTGGGGCTTCTGGTGCTGCCCATTGTGGGGGTCGCCGCGGTCGGCGGTTGGAGCCCGCTCGTTTCGCAGCTCGAGGCCATCGATCCGAACCTCTTGAAGCCGATGGGCGAGTTCGGTTTATCGGCTGCGGGCGTGGCGAGCGCGGTGAGCTTCGTCGGCATCGGCCTCGCGTTTTTGGGAGCGCCGCAACTCCTCACGCGTTTCATCTCGGCGCGCAATCGGTACGACATTGTAGATGGCAGCGTGATGGCCGTGGTCGTCATCGTCGTCTTCGATATCGGAGCGGTGTTGGCGGGCATGGCGGGAAGAGTCCTTTTCGATGGGCTCGCCGACCCCGAGACGGTTCTGCCGACTATGAGCGCCGAGCTGATGCCGGCCATCTTCACCGGGGTGTTCCTGGTGATCGTGCTGGCCGCCATCCTGTCGACGGTAGATTCGCTGTTGATTCTTGCGTCCTCGGCTGTGGTCCGGGACGTGGTACAAAAGGTGTTGCACCCGGGACTGAGCGAGCGACAGTTCTCGTTCCTCGGCAAGCTGACCACGGTAGTGATCGGCGCCATCGCCCTGGCGCTCGCCCTGCCGGAAGTGCGTGTGATCTTCTGGTTCGTCCTCTTCGCCTGGTCGGGGCTGGCCTCGGCGTTCGCTCCGGTAGTGCTCTGTTCGCTCTTCTGGAGCCGAACCACAAAGGCGGGAGCGATCGCGGGGATGGTCGCGGGCTTCGCCGCCACGGTCCTATGGGT
>JBDHAS010000169.1:0-11860 GCA_039588015.1 Gemmatimonadota bacterium
CTTGGGGTACTGGAACGAGATGATGGTCGGATAGAGCGAGTCGGTGTTGTTGATCATCTTGAATTCGTGGACGCCCTCGGTGTCGAACTGCCAGTAGGCGATCGACTCGCCGTCGGGGCTCCAGCGGAAGCCGTCGCGCAGGAAGAACTCCTCCTCGTTCACCCAGTCGGAAGTACCGTTGATGATGACGCCGTCGCCGTCGTGCGTCAGCTGGGTGATGCTGCCGTCGGCCAGGCTCTCTACGTAGACGTTGTTCTTGTACACGTAGCCAACGCGCGTACCGTCCGGCGAGAATTTCGCGAACATCAGCCAGGTAGGCTCGAAGTCGCCGCCCAGCTTGTGCAGCGCCCAGTTCTCGAGGTCGAGCACCCAGTAGTCACCGCGGGTGTTCTGCCGCCAGACGCGCCGGGTATTCGTGAACACGAGCAGCTTATTCCCGTCCTCCGACCACTGGTAGCCGTTGATGTACAGCGGTTCCGCCGCGCCCTCGGGTATCAGTCGCTCGGCCGAGACCAGAACTTCCCGCTCGCCCGTTTCCGGATCGTAGCGCACGATCTCTCGTCCGCCCTGCACGGTGATCGAGGGCTCCAGGGTCGTGTAACCCGACCCGTCGGCCAGCCAGCGAGCCGGTCCGAAGAAGTCGCCCCGGAATTCGCCGGATGCGAAGATCCGCTCGAGCGTAAGGAGCGATCGGTCGCCGGTCTGCGCCGCCAGCGGCGATGGCGGGACGGCAAGCAGTAGAACTATGAACGGCAGTATCAGGCGTCTCACGCGATTCTCCTTCAGTTGGACAACGGGCATCTGCAACCGATTCTCGAAGTGCGATAATCTACTAAATTCGGACCGCAGTCCAAACCGTCTTACGCCCGACAGGCCGAGGACGTTCCCAACGCGATGGTACCAGAGGAGCGGTATGAACGGAATGCCAGACCAGAGTCCTAGGACGGCGTTCGACGAACTAGGCGAGTCGATCCTGGAGTGCGCGCCGCAGCCGGCCGAAGCGGGCGAGCCGATCGGCGAATCCAGAGAGGGACGAGAACTCCGGGCCTTCCGCTTCGGCGCAGGGCCCAGGAGAATCAGCCTTCTCGCGGGTTGCCACGCCGACGAGCCGGTGGGTCCGCGGCTGCTACAGCGGGTGAGCGGCTACCTGGCGAGCCTGCCCGCCGACGACCCGCTGCTGACTGACTACCAGTGGTGGATCGTGCTCCACATCAATCCCGATGGCGCTGCGCGCAACAGCGGCTGGCAGGCGGAGGACGCCCCTACATACGACCTCGCCGATTACCTGCTGCACTCGGTGCGCGAACTGCCGGGAGACGACATCGAGTTCGGCTTCCCGCGCGATCCCGGGGACGCCGATGCGCGTCCCGAGAACCGCGCCGTCTATGATTGGTGGCGTACGTCACCGGAGCCGTTCGATCTGCACGTGTCGCTGCACGGAATGGCCTTCGCCGCCGGTCCCTGGTTCCTGATCGAGTCGGCCTGGAAGGATCGCGTATCTCGACTCAAGCAGCGGTGCGCCACACGCGTTGCGGAGCTTGGCTACGAGCTACATGATGTGGAGCGTCAGGGCGAGAAGGGATTCTTCCGGTTGGAGCGCGGCTTCTGCACCCGGCCCGACTCCCGCTACATGCGCGACCACTTCCTCGCGCTGGGCGATAAAGAGACGGCGGGCAAGTTCCGGCCCAGCTCGATGGAGACGATCCGCGCGCTCGGCGGCGATCCGCTGACGCTGGTCTCAGAGATGCCGCTCTTCATCACGCCGGGAGTCGGCGAGTCGCTCGGTCCGCCCGACCCCAAGGCGGAGGAGTGGAAAGAACGGATCGCCGGCTGGAACGCGGAGCTGCTGGCGGGCGCGTCGCCGACAAACGTCTCGAAGAGCGCAACCGACGCAGACCTGGTGCCCATGCCGGCGGCGGACCAGATGAGAATTCAGTGGATGCTGATTGCTAGTGGGCTGCTGGAAGTGAGCTTTTGAATATCGAATATCGAACAAGGAATATCCAATGTAGAAGAATGTTCTTCGTTATTCGACATTCGACGTTCGATATTCATCATTCAAAGCCTCGCAGAATCGGATGCGCTTCCGTATTGAAGATGATCTCCTCGAAGCCCAGCGTTTTGGGCGGCGCAAACAGCAGATAAGCGTACTTCAGCGTCTCCGCCAAGAAGAACGATTCCATCCGGTCTGACTTTTCCTTTGTGACGACGTCGCTCAGCATAGCAAACCCGAACTCGGTTCGCGTGTGCTCGACGATGCCCTCGAACATAGTGCGGCCCATCTCCCGATACTTCTCGTCTCCGGTCAGCCGGTAGAGATAGTAGGCCGATTCCAACGCTTCCGGCCGCAGGTGGTATGCCTTGTTGACCGGCTCCATCGAGACGTAGTCGAGCTGTTCCGGCTCTATGTCAAACGTCGTCCACATTAGAAAGCAGGATTCCATCAGCTTCTCTGCTCTCTCCAAGTCGCCGCTCAACGCCAGAACCGCCGGCATGAATGCATCGAGGGCACCGAACAGCGTCGCGGTCCGCTCTCCTGTATCCATATCGACGTGGCCGTACCAGAGTCCGTTCGGTCGGTCATCCGCCACGTAGCGGTTCACGGCCTCGATGCTCGCATCCCACATCCGCTTGAAGTCTTCGTCGCCGAACAGAAGCCACGCCTTGAGCTGGTACTCGTAGTAGGAGTCGATCCGCCCGCTGATGTGGCTCTGCCGGTTCTGCCACTCTCCGGTCTCGACATCGATGGTCGTGCCGACGAGGCCGATCTTCGAGCGGCGCTCGAACAGGGCGACGATGCCGCGCTTCGCGGCGTCGTAGTACGCGGGATTCCCCGTCAGCTTGCTGAGCGTCCCGAATTCCAGCATCAGCGTACCGATCTCCGCCGGGTTGTTCACCGTTCCCGTGATTTCTCCGCTACGCAGGTTCACGCCCCAGTAGGGCATGCCGGTGGGCGAGCCGAAGGCCGGGAGCAGGCGATCGCCGAGATCGGTCGCCAGCTCCAGAAACCGCTCGTCGCCGTCCATCTGGTAGGCAGAGATCAGGCCGCCCAGCATGCGGATCGTGACCTCGAAGACCTGTACCGTGAGGTCGTGATCGAACGAGAGGTTCTCGAGCACGAGCCGCTTGGCCTCGTCCGCCTCGCGATCGAGCCCCATCAGCAACATCGTGTCGAACGCATCTAGCGGCGTCATATAGAGACTGACGTCGTACCAGTCGTGGTAGCCTCCGCTCAGCGGCTCGAGCGCATCGTGGCCCCACGCGTACTGGACATAACCGCTCCAAGCGTGCAAAAACTCGGAGCGGACCCTGTGTGCCATCTCAAGATCTGACGCCGGCTTTTCTGCACACGCTAGACTCACTCCTAGCAGGAGTGGGAGATGGAGAGTTCCGACAAACCTAGGCATCATGCTTTTGGTCATCTTTTTCGTTGAAGAATATCGAACAAGGAACGCCCAATGTAGAAGCATGTTCTTCATGATTCGAAATTCAATTGCTCGATATTCGATATTCAAAGCCTGCAAACAGTCACGCCCAGATATCGCCCACGGTGTAGCCTTCCGGAAACGGCTCCTCCGCATCGACGACGTACTGGCTGATGGCGGTGATCCAGGCACGTCAACGTCGTCACCACGGCGGGACGATCGGCTACCCGGGTTTCGCGCACGATGCGGCCCGTGAAGATCGTGCCGAGCACGCTCTCGTGGTGAAAGTCCTCGCCGACCGCCAACTGACCACGGGCGTGCAGCGCCGCCATCTTCGCGCAGGTCCCGGTGCCGCAGGGCGAACGGTCGAGCGCGCCCGTCCACGTTTCGGGGCGTTGCCAGTCGACGGCGCCCGTGGAGACCGTCACGGCGTTCTTGCGGGCCGCCTGCGCGTGGCTGGGCGGACCGGAGATCTGCGAGATCGAGACCCCCGAGATCTCCGGATTCTCGGGGTGGACGGCGGACAGCTGCTCGCGAGCCGCCGCCGTCAACGTGGCCCCGATACGAGCGATGCGACCCCCCTCCTCCGGCACGAGCCGCAGGCCGAACCGCTCGGCCTCGGCGATGACGTAGAACATGCCGCCGTAGGCAACGTCCACCGTGACCTTTCCCAGCTCCGGCACATCGATCTCGGCGTCGAGATGGACCGCGAAGGCAGGCACGTTCTCGAACGTCACGCTCGTGACCTTACCGTTCGACACCTCGGCGCGGATGGGGATGAGGCCCGCCGGTGCCTCGAGGACGAGTTCGGTAACCGGCTCTCGAACCGGCACCATCCCAGTCTCGATGAGCACGGTCGCGACGCAGATCGTGTTGCTGCCGGACATCGGCGGATACTCCGTCTGCTCCATGATCACGAACCCGGCATTCGCCTCTGCCACCGTCGGCGGCAGGATCAGGTTGCAGCAGAGCGCCGGGTAGCCCCGCGGCTCCCGCAGCATCCGCTTACGAAGGCCATCGCCGTGCTTCTCGAGGTAGACCTTTTTCTCGAACATGGTGTCGCCAGGAACATCCACGACGCCGCCGACGATCACGCGCCCGGGCTCGCCGCACGCGTGAGCATCGACTGCCGTGATCATATTGGTCAGACGCATTTCACCGCTCCTCGATCGTATCGTCCTTCGCCCATGCCGGCCGGCCGCGCCTACCGCGAATCGCGAAGTCACCTCCGATTGCCGCCACGGCTTGAAGATGGCCACCTGCCACGGCCGGGGGAAAGAGGCCGGAGTAAACGTTTTCGCCGTTTGAAGCGTCTAAGTAGGTGACGCAAGCAAGAGATAGGCGAAACCGCGGATGCTACGGCATCGTAAGGACAACCGAGGTAATCACTCAAGCGACAGCGGGTTGAGATGGTGTTCGAGCTGAGTTGGCTTTTCTGGCTTCTGGTCGTTTTCCTCTTCGCGGAGAGCTGGGCACGCGTCTGGGCCGAGTACCACCGCAGCCCTGAGCAGCCGGCCTCTCCGCACGGAGCTGGGTCGCCAGACTCTTAGACATAGATCACGGAAGAAGCCTCAAGAACTTACACGTTCCGATTCGAATCAGACCAAGGGTCGCCGATTGGCGGCCCTTTTTTGTCTGCGCGGTTCTTCTGCTTGACCATCACTTGATTCGCCCTCCGTACCGTTCGCGCGGTGTCACGAATCGACCATGCCCCGTGTCCGACACGGCCGGTTTGTGGAGCCGCGTACCGGCGGGGCAAAACCGCCAACAAGGAGGGCGTAATGAACAATCTAATCCTCAGTGGTATGCGGGCGGCGACTGCCTTCGCCGTCGCGGCTATGCTGCTAGGCGGCTGTAGCGAGGACCGCGTCGTCGGTCCGGACAGCACCGACGTGTCCGATCCTCCATTGCGAGCGGACCCGGCGGTCGCCGAGCAGGTAACCGTGATGACCCGCAACCTGTACGTGGGCGCTCCGGTCGAGATGGTCTACGCGCCCGGAGCCGACATCCCGAAAGCGGCGGCGGCGCTGTGGAAGCACGTGGGTGACACGAACTTCCCAGAACGGGCCCGGGCCATCGCCGAAGAGGTCGAGCGCATGCAACCGCACGCGATCGGTCTCCAGGAGGTGTCGGTCTTCCAAGTCATCACACCCTACCCGATGGACGCGGTCCCGGACCTCACGCCGACCATCGAGACGTTGAACTACTTGGAAGAGTTGCAGATAGCGCTCGTCGAGCGCGGTCTCTACTACGAAGCGGTCTCCGCATCGCAGAACTTCCAGGGATTCGTACCGATGGAGAACGCGGGTTCGCCCACCGGCTACAGCCTGATCGCGCTGACCGACCTCGACGTCATCCTGGTGAAGGACGGCGTGAACTACTCGAATCCTTATGCTAAGCGGTTCGACACCAACGAGGTCGTGCAGCTCCAAGGTCACGAGATGGTGATCTACCGCGGCTGGGCATCGATCGACCTGTCGATCGAGGGGCTCGACTTCCGCTTCGTGACCACGCACCTGGAACCCGAATCCACTCCGGCGATCCAGGTGGCGCAGGGCAACGAGCTGCTCGCCGGCCTTAGTGAGGTAGCCGGAATCTACGGCGACCTGCCGGTGATCGTGACGGGCGACATCAACTCGGCGGCCGATGGCAGCGATACCCCGACCTACGGCAACCTGGCCGACGCCGGCTTCAAGGATGCCTGGGGCAAACGGGGCGACGGCCTGACGTGCTGCCAGGCCGAGGACCTGCTGAGTCCGTGGGACCTGACCCGGCGAGTCGACGTGATCCTGCTACGCGGCGACTTCGGGCTCCACGAGCCCGGCATCCTCGGCGCGGTCCACACCACGATCTTCGGTAATAAGGAAGCGGACCGAACGCCGACCGGCTTGTGGCCGTCCGATCACGCTGGGGTGGCAGCCGACATCTTCTTGCCGATGCGGGCCACCGTGAACTGATCCTGCCAACCTAGCACCCACCAACCAACGGGGATCGAGGCCGGCCAGGGTCTCGGTCCCCGCACTCCGTTCGGTCGCGAACGAGACGATCGGGCCCTCCGGGCGGCGGCAGCGACTGGTCACCGCGGCGCAGCATTCGTGGCAGCGCCGCAACGACCGAGCTGCGGACCCGGTGCGACGAGCCACGTGGGCAGCCAAGAAAGCGCCATACATGTCTCCATTTCGCCGGCTGCTCCCGTGGCACAGGAATTGTATCGACTGGGGGTACAGCTTCTTCTTTCCTCCCCTTGCGGCGGGGTAACACTTGGCTGGTTTCGGGTCGCTGCCCGTGCGGTCAGGAATTGACGGGTGTTCCCCGTCGCTTTTTTTGTCTCCTGACCGGACCGACGCGGCCGGCGAGCCCCCGGCCTCCCCTTCCTCAGCTATCCGATGCCCCGCTCGATTTCGCCGCCACCACTCTGTTACGCAAGACGCCCACGCCCTCGATTTCGACCTCGACGACATCGCCCGGCTTCATGGCCGAGGTACTGCCGGGGGTGCCAGTGAAGATGACGTCTCCGGGAAGCAGGGTGACGTAGCTGCTGATGTAGGCGACGATCGTGTCGACGCCGAAGATCAGATCCTGCGAGCGCTCCGACTGGCGCACCTCGCCGTTCAGCCGCGTCTGCACCAGGAGATCGTCGTAGTTCAGCCCGCTGACGATGGCCGGCCCAAGCGGAGCGAAGGTATCGGACGATTTGGCCCTCACCCACTGAAGGTCCGCGCGCTGCCACGCCCGCTCGCTGACATCGTTGCCAGCGGTGACCCCGAATATGTAAGCGGGCGCCTCCGCTGCCGAGACGTTCTTCGCTCGTTTGCCGATGACTATGACCAGCTCGCCCTCGTAGTGGACGTCGCTCGCATCCGGCGGGATGACGATTGCCTCCTCCGGGTCGATGACGGCTGTGGGATACTTGGCGAAGAGGCCCGGGTATTCCGGCTCCGGTCTATCCCCTAGGTGGCTCCGGTAGTTCAGACCCACCGCGACGAGCTTCGACGGCTCGCACGGCGCCAGAAGTCGGACATCAGAGATCGAGAGCGTCCGCCCCGTTTCCCGAGGTGACGCGAAGAGGTCGCCGTCGAGCTCGCGGATCGTCTCTCCTTCCAACACGCCGTACGAGACTACGCCCTCGTGAGCGTATCTCACGTACCTGGTGATCGCTTCCTGTGACACTGCCTGCCCCCCTGTAATCAGTAGACACACACCGGCCAAGGCCAACCGCACTATTATCATTAGGTACCTCCGGTCCACCGGGTGCTGGCACGACGCACAGGCGCAACGGGTTCTTCGCGTCCGTTGCAGCCCGACAGCGACACGACCGGTCGACCAGACCCGCATCTCATTGCACGGCAATAGGTTACGTGTTCAGACTTAGTGGCACAAGCCTTGATGGTGGAATAGTTGCCTTCCCCGGCAATGGCGGGGTGCCCAGAGTCAACCCCCCGTCGGCGCATGAGCGCTCTGGACCGGCTATGGCGCACCCCGCCGACCAGTTTTGGAGTCCAACAGGGGTCGGGAGAACGTAGCTCCCGGCCCCCCAGTATTTTCTACCGCGACGATTTGACGGTAATCGTCTCGAGCCCATGCGCGTCCGGCCCCGTCTCCGCTCTCCTCAGCATGAACGCGAAGAAGAAGCCCAAGAACCCCAGGATCGAGAAGATCCACATGCCTGGGGTGTGTCCCGCCGGGTTGGCTGCGCTGGCGCCGGCAAGGTCGTTCACCGACCCGATCAACCAATTGAAGAGGGCGAGCCCGATATTCTGGATCATCGTCATGAGGCCGTAGGCGGTGCCCAACCTAGACTCCTCCACGATATAGGCGACCGAAGGCCACATCACGGCCGGAATCAACGAGAAGGAGATCCCGAGCATCGCCATCGGGAGCCAGAGTGGGAACGAGCCATAGACCAGCATCAGGTAGACCGGAACCATCAACAGCGAACCGTACATCATGAACAGCGAACGCCTGCCCACCCGGTCGACCAACAACCCGAAGAGCGGCGTGAAGATCATGGCCGCCAGCACGAGCATGCTGTTGAGCTGCCCGCCAACCTCACGCGTTACATCGTGGTACTCGATGAAGAACTTGATCGCGAACGTCCGAAACGGGAAAACGGCCGAATAGAAGGTGACGCAGAGGGCCACGACGTACAGATAGGAGCGGCCGAACTTGAACAACTCGCGCAACGCGGGCTTGTCCGTCTGGGCGGCCTGGCCAACCTGATACTGGCCCATGGCCTGGGACTCCAGGATCCAATAGATCGCCGCACCGATGAAGCTCACGAAGCCGAACACCAGGGCGATCAGCAGCGGCGCCCGCCAGCTCTCGTACGCCCAGTCGAACCAGGTCGGGGACCAGTCCGCCGCGAAAGAACCGAGACGGGCCAGGGTCAGGTTCAACCCAAACGCGAAGCTCAGCTCCTTCCCGCGGAACCAGCGTGCCAGCGCCGTTGTGACCGCCACGATCAACGACTCGGAGCCGAGACCGAATATGAGCCGCCCGCTCGCCATGATGTAGAAGTCTGGCGACGCGACGGTGACCGCGGCGCCGATCAGGCAAATGAACGCGAAGAGTACGGTGGACCTGCGCGTTCCGATTCGATCGATGATTACCCCGCCGATCAACACCATGATGATGTTGGGGACGCTGTAGATCGCGTTCAGCGTGCCGATGTTCGCATCGCTAAAGCCCAGCTGGTCCTTCAAGACGTCGGCGAGCGGCGCAATCGCGTCGTAGACGTAGTAGTTGCCGAACATCGCCACGCTGACGAAGAAGAGCACCGCCCAACGGAGAAACATCGGAGGTGGAGGTTTCAAAGCACCGGTCGTGACATGGGAGTCGGTCATGCGTGGGACCTCCGTCGGGCTGTGTTCGACTGACTACATCAGGCCGCGGTTCTTGTGATGTTGCTAGAAGTCCGTGGGACGGCCAACAAGATGGGCTGAGCGCGAGCCGGGGGCAATTGCCCGGCCGCTCGACCCAACAACTCGCGGAGCAGTCGGTTGATTCTACCGACACAGGACACGCGCAACGAGCGCCGCCGGCTCACGGCGAGGGCGTGATTCGATCGAAAGTCAGGTTCAGTATCGGATACTCCGCCCAATCCGCGTAGTCGAAGTGCCACCACTCGAACCCGTAGATCTCGAACCCCTGCTCTTCCATCGCGTCTCGTATCAGCCGGCGGTGCCAACGCTGTAGCGCCGTACCGCCCGGATAGTCCGGATACGATCGGGGCGAGAACTCGTCGTAGACGGCCACCATCTCTACCGGCATCCCGGTGGCCAGATCGTACAACGTCAGGTCCACGGCGCAGCCACGATTGTGGCGCGATCCGCTCGCCGGATCGGCGACGAAGATCTTCTTGTCGGCCGGCGTGGCGTCCCAGAACATCTTGGTCACGTACCAGGGACGGTAGGCGTCGTGGATCAGCAGGCCGTAACCACGTTCCTTCAGCCATCGGTGGGCGCGGGCAAGCGCTTCGGCGGCGGGTCGCTGCATGAAGGCCCGCGGCTCGCTGTAGAACACGCTGCTCATGAAGTTGTTCGTGCTGGCGTAGCGGATATCGAGCTTGATCGTCGAGTCGAGCGCGACCAGCTCCACGAGATCCGGCTGGCGGAACTCGCCGGACTCGACGGGCGGATCCGCCGCCAGGGCGTTCGCACGCAGCTCCTCCACCGGCCGTACCGGATCGATCCGAAACGTCTCGTCTCCCTCGGGACCGACCGCCCGCCGCAGAAACGGGATGCCTGCCGCTTCCACCTGCGTCGCGCGAGCGTCCACATCGCGACTGAAGACAAGCCGTTCGCCGTGGTAGAGGCCCCAATCCGGGAACCGAAAGACATCCTGGGATTCCTCCTCGAGCGGGTAGAGGAAGAACCACTCGATAAGCGCATGGAGCCGGCCGTCGCGCTCTAGGATATAGAGCGTGTTGTGGTCCCAACCGTATTCCCCGACCAGCCCGTCCCAGCGCGCGGGCGCAGGCGCCGGACGCTCAGCGGCCTGCCTGGCGAGCGTATCACGGCCGAGCACGATCGCCGCCTCGAGCGGGAGCAGCCGCAGCCCGTGGTCGAGTACGTCGTCGACGACGAGCGTGTCCCCGTACGCGCGCAGCTCGACCTCGATGCCCGACCAAGCCGGTAGCGCGTACAGCCTATCGTTCCGTGCGATCAACTCGACGCCGGCGCCCTTCGCGCCGTAACGGCCCTTAAGCCGGGCGGCCAGCTCCGGTGAAACCGGTTCGGTAGAGCGGAGTGCAGGAAGAGGCCGGCCCTCGCGAACGGCCAGCATCGCTCGAAGCGCGGCCTGGGCGATGCGGTCCGTCACGGCGTTGGCGACGTCCCTCGAGGTCACGACCACCACTCCCAGCCGATCGTCGGGCAGCGCGGCCAGGGTCGTGGCGAAGCCGTAGATGGCGCCGCCGTGCCCGACCACGCGCTGACCCTCCAGCTCGGAGACCGCGAAGCCGATGCCGTATCCGGTCTCCGTACCGGCGGTCGCGAACTGCGGGGTCCACATCGCCTCGATCGTCTCGGCGCGCAGGACACGCCCCGTCTCGGTTCGACCGCCGGCGAAGAGCGCGCGAAGGAACAGCCCGAGATCCTCGACGCTGGAATACATGCTGCCCGCCGGCGACATGCCGAGCTCGAAATCGGGCGCCTCGAACCAGCGGCCGTCGTAGGTCCACATGTAAGCCTCGGCCAGGTCCGCGATGATCTCGGGCTTGGGCTCGAACGCGCTATGCCTCATCCCCAGCGGTTCCAACACCGCCCGCTCGAGATAGTCGGCGAAACGCTCGCCTTGCGTGGCCTCGAGGACGTAGCCGACGGTGGCGATGCCCGCGTTAGAGTACTTGATCCGCGTTTCCGGTTCGTACACCAACTCGGTCGAGTTCAGGCTCGCCACCGTCTCGGCCAACGTTGGCTCGTTCGGATCGAAGTAGTGACCGACCGGCGGCTCGCGAACCAGGCCCGACCGGTGCGACATAAGCTGCCGCAGCGTTACATCCCTGGCGAAGGGGTTCAGCGGAGCGAAGTCCGGTAGGTACCGTTCGACGGGCACGTCGAGATCCAATTCGCCGCTCTCGACCAACTGCATGACGCCGATGTCGGTGAATAGCTTCGACACGGACCCGACCCGGTAGATCGTGTTGGCGGTGGCCGGAACGCTGTCGACAGGGTCCGCGTACCCGAATCCTCGCGCCCATACGATCTCCTGGTCATCCACCAACGCGATGGAAAGCGCCGGCAGATTCTTCAGGGTCATCTCGTGCTCAATGAAGGTTTCCAATCCTCGCGCCAGAGAGGCGTAGTCGGAGCGCGGCCCGATCGCTCTCTCATCGCCCGTGCAGGCAGCGATGAGCAGTAGGGCAGGCAGAATCGGCGCAAGCGCGGCTTTGTATCCTGAACGCGAAAGCATCGTCTTGCCTCCCTAGTGCGGCT
>JBDHAS010000170.1:0-8314 GCA_039588015.1 Gemmatimonadota bacterium
AGCGGCCAACCAGACGTGATGTTCCCCATGGCCGAGACGCTTCAGGAGGTCTTTCGGAACGAGATTTACAATGGCCGCTACGTACTTCCCTGGATGAGTCTGGATGAGGCGCATGCGCACCTGCTGAACCCGTATTGGGGCACGCCCGAAGGCGTCGATCGCAACACGCAGATAGGTCACTACGCTTGGATCGCCGCTGCGGAAACGCCCGTACAACGCACCTGGTCGGAGCGCCTCGTGAACAGGTTGCAGAACTACGGATTGATGCTCTGGACGCTGTGCGGCCCGCTCCTGGCTCCCTTTGTGATCATCGGCATCGTCATGGCGCGGAGGATGCCGATACCGGTGTTTGCCGTGGCCGGTCTAGCCGCCAGTCTACTCACCGGCTTCTATTTGGTCGTCCTGCCCCGCTTCTTTCTGTATCTCGTTCCCGCGTTCGCGTTCTGGGCAGCCTACGGAGTCGAGGCGCTGGCAACGCGTTTCACCCGTTCACCAGCGGTCGCGATGCGCATCGCTGTTCTGCTGCTCATTGCCGCGAGCCTAGCATCCGTGGGCGACCGGGCCCAGGGACCCGAGGCCATGCGCCTCAAGATTGTGGCCGGGGAGGACCGGAGAGTCGCGGAAGATCTAGCCGCGGCCCTCCCCGACGTCGAGCGGTTCATGCACTGGCACCCGCGAATAGCCTACTGGGCGGGCTGGGAATGGCGGCCGTTGCCCGTCACCACGCTGGATGCCATCGCCCACTACTCCAGTCGAATCGGGGTCGAGCACGTGCTTCTCGCGTCGGTGGGCCATTCGCCGATACGGCTCAGAGTCTCTCACGTCGTCATCTCGATCGACCGGGAACTGCGAGACGCACTCCGCAGCATCGTGCCACGAACAAACGGAGCGCATGAGCATCCGCCGATCGTGCTGAGCGAGGCGCCTAAAGTCGGCGGCTTCGCCGCCGGCACGCTAAGCCTTCAGGAGCCGCTGGAGTGATGAGAGCGCTGGGGCTGCGTCTTGGCCCGGCTTTTCTGGCTTTGGTCGCCGTGCTGGTCGTGTTGCTCGCCTTCCTTCCGTGGGCCGGATGGCTGGGTTACGCCCGGGAAAGCGAGACGATCTCGTACCGCGAGACGGTGACGCAATGGCTCTTCCTGGGTGGGGCGATCGTCCTGCTCTCCTCGGTTCTGGCCTGGAAAGTGGGGCAGCGTATCGATGCGAGATGGGAGCGTATCGCGGGCAAGGTCCTCGAAATTCCGGCTTGGGTCTACGTGGCGGTCGTGGTGATCGTGTCGCTGACCGCAGGCATCGTTCTGACGGAGTTGCTCTTTGCGCGCAACCCCCACCTGGTCGATACGATGGCACAGCTGTTTCAGGCTCGCATCTTTCGCGCGGGTAGCCTGACAGCTGCCGCTCCCGCTCAGTACGAGTTCTTCAACGGCCAGCACATGGTGATTCACGAGGGCCGCTGGTTTTCTCAGTACCCGCCAGGGCACCCGGCGCTCTTGGCGCTGGGATTGCTGGTCGGGTTTCCCTGGCTGATAGGCCCTCTGTTCTCGGCGGGAACCATCGTTCTGGTCTACCTGGTGGCTCGGCGACTCATGGGCGAAGGCCCTGCGAGGTTGGCGGCGCTGCTCTACCTGATTTCGCCGTTCGCTCTGTTCATGGGCGCCAGCCACATGAACCACGTAACAACGGGCTTCTTCCTAGCTCTGGCCCTCTACGCGGCCGTGTCGGCTGAGGATGCAAGTAGCGGCTACGGGTCGGCCGCGTTGATGGGGCTGGCGCTCGCCTGCGCCGCGACGATCCGGCCGCTGGAGTCCGCGGCGTGGACTGCCGTACTGGGGAGTTGGCTTCTGTTTCGGCGCGGTTGGGGTGCTACTCTCGTCGCGGCCGCCGTCTGCCTGGCGGGGATGCTCCCACTCCTCGCGTACAACGCCGTGACCACCGGGCATCCGTTGCGGTTCGGCTATACGCTGCTTTGGGGTGAGGGCCACGGTCTCGGGTTCCACACCGACCCGTGGGGGTTCCCCTTCACGCCGTTGGACGGCTTCGTCAACACGGCCCTCGACTTCCAGCGCCTGAATATCGTGTTGCTAAGCTGGCCCTTCCCGTCGCTGATCTTCCTGGTCGCGGCTTTGCTGCTGGCGGCCGGCGCCGCCGGGAGGAGGAAGGGCTCGGTCTTGCTGTCCGGCCTTTTTCTAGCCGCTCCGTTGGCGTACTTGTTCTACTGGCATCGGGATGATTTTCTCGGGCCGCGTTTTCTTTCCGCTTCGCTCGTTCCTGCCGTCTTGCTCAGCGTTGCCGGCATCGTTGCGCTCGATAGAGCTCTCGGGCGCTGGCGGAGCGCCTTGAGGGTCGCGGTTCCGGCCGGAGTTCTGTGCTTCTTCGGTTTGACCCTGCCGACGCAGGCGGGCCTGCTGGCCGGCGTGTCGGTAGATATGAAGCTGCATCCCGAGCGCGAGGTCGAGGCTTCCGGACTCCAGCGCCCGCTGGTGTTCGTCAAGGTGGGCTGGGGCAGTCGTCTCGTCGCGCGGCTGATGGGTTGGGGGATTTCGGCTACGAGCATCGAGGAGACATTTCGGTTGGTGGACGGATGTCGCATTCAGCGTGCGTTGGACGAGGCCGACTCGCTGGACGCGAGTTGGAGTCGGACGGAGATACGAATGCGGCTCGAGGGGAGGCTGGACGAGCTACGCCTTCGAGGGCTGCCGATAGAGAGGACCTTGCTGCCGGATCCCAGCGTTCGTGTCGACACGTCCCGAGCCTTGCCGGCGGACTGCTATCGAGAAGTCCAGAGAGACGAGACCGGCTACACATTCTACGAGACGCTCATCTGGCGCAACGACCCGTGGCTTCGGGACGGGGTCATCTACGCGCGCGACCTGGGTCCGCAGAAGAACAGCCAACTGATGAGCCGCTATCCGGATCGCGAATACCTCCTCTACACGCGGACGTCGCCCGGCTTCGAGTCGAAGCCGGAGCTACTGCGCCTTCCGGCGCCGGTTCGCTCTCCGAGTCCGAGGTCAGTAGAGCCGGGTGACGGACATCGGTGATGGGCGCGGCATGATGCGGCTTGGTCCCCGTCATCTGCCCGCGATGGCCAGCGGTCTGCTGGCGCTCGTACTTGTAGCGCTAGCGTTCCTGCCGTGGGGCGAGTGGTTAGGCGCTGGCAGAGTGCCGGACGTGACGCTCTACCAGGCCGCCGTGCGCAGGTGGCTCGTGTGGGGAGGGCCGCTGCTGGTCGCGGCTTTCCTGGCTAGCCTGGTGCTGGGGGCTCGGCTCGATCACTTGGTCGAATCCCGGCTCTCGTCGCTGGCCAAGGTCTCGGTGCCGGCCTACGGTGCGTCGCTCGCCGCGATCACTGCGATAATTGCCGCGCTGGCCTCTGTTTTCGCTTTCGACCGCAACCCGCACATCATCGACACCTTTGCGCAACTGTTCCACGCGCGGATCTTTGCGCAGGGGAAACTGGGCGCACCGGCTCCGCAGGGGATCGAGTTCTTCATCGGCCAGTTCCTCTTGCAACACGATGGACGCTGGTTCTCGCAGTACCCTCCCGGTCACCCGCTCATTCTTGCCGCGGGCTTGCGAGTTGGTCTCGCCTGGCTGGTGAACCCGCTGGCCGCCGCCGCTACGGTTCTTCTGGTCTACGGCGCCGCGCGTCGGCTTCTAGGCGAGAATGGCGGTAAGCTGGCGGCGCTGCTCTTCGCGCTGTCGCCGTTCGTCCTGCTTATGAGCGGCAGCTACATGAACCACGTCACGGCGCTGTTCTTTCTAACTCTGGCCCTCTATGCGTCCGTTCGAGCACAGGATGGGGCGGACGGCACTCGCTGGGTCGTGCTAGTGGGGATGGCGGTCGGCGCAGCGGCGACTATCCGGCCTCTCGAAGCGGTCGCGTGGTGCATCGTCCTTGGCGCCTGGATAGCGCATCGGCAAGGGTGGAGGCGTGGGTTGATGTATGGCGGAGCGTGCGCGCTGGCCGTATCGCCCCTACTGGCGTACAACACGCTCACGACGGGATCGCCGTTCCGCTTCGCGTATACGCTCCTTTGGGGACGCGGCCACGGCCTCGGGTTCCATCCGGATCCTTGGGGCGAGCCGTTCACACCAGCGATGTCGCTCGCGAACACGGCCATCGATTTTCAACGACTCAACATCGATCTGTTCGGTTGGCCGTTACCCTGCCTTGTCTTCGTTATTGTGGCTCTGCTCGTGGCAGCTCGCGACGAGAGAGAGCGGGGCGTGGCGGCCGTGCTTGCCGCTCTGCTGGTGGCGGCGCCCGCCGCGTACTTCTTCTACTGGCATCACGATAGCTACCTCGGGCCCCGCTTCCTGTACGCCTCGGTCGTCCCAGCCGTTCTATTGACGTCGCTGGGCATCGGCGCACTCGATCGGCGCCTCGGTCGCTGGCGGTCAGCGTTGAGAGTCTGCGTGGCAGGGTGCCTTCTCTATGGTCTGGCGGTGACGCTACCGCAAAATGCCGGTGTGGTTGCCGGGATGGAACGGGACTTCAAACTGCACCCCGATGCGCAGGCTCGAGCGGCAGGGATCGGAGAGGGCATCATCTTCGTGAAGGTGGGCTGGGGTGAACGATTGGGCGGCCGTCTGAGGGGCTGGGATATACCGGCGGCCGATGTCAAGCGAAGCCTTCGAGCCGTGGATGGTTGTCGGCTGCAACGGGCCCTCGATGAAGCAGATTCCATGGCGGCGATGGAACGCGATCGTGCCGCGATAGGAGAAGAACTTCGGCGGCGATTGGTGGACTGGCGAGAGCAAAGTCTACCCGTGGTCAAGGGTAGACTTCCAGACGCGAGTGTAGGGATGGATACGACTCGCTCGCTCTCCCAGGGCTGCCACTCCGAAGCCGCGTGGGACGACAGCGGTTTCATTCGCTATGAGCCGTTCGTGTGGCGTAACGATCCATGGCTGCGGGGGGTGATCTACGCCCGCTACCTGGGGCCGGAGATCAACCGTCGACTTCTGGATCGCTATCCGCGACGCTCAGCCTACATCTACGCGCCGCCGTCCCGCGAACCCGGAGTCGAGCCCGTGCTCTTCCCGCACGCACGCCCGTCGACAGGGGCGAGGCCTGAGACCGAGGCGGTGAGGCCGTGACGCGAGGGGCTGCATTGGATCTGAGTGTGGAGTCGGATCGGACCATACGGTTGATTGCGGCTGTGGCCGTCGGCGTTGCCGTGTCCGCGCTCGGCGTGTGGGCGCAGAACTCTGCACTGGTCGGCGTCAACTACGACGACGGCATCTACGCGCTACTCGGGAAGGCGCTGGCCGATGGGGAAGGGTACCTGCTCACGTTCCTGCCGATGACCCTGCCGGGGGTCAAGTATCCTCCGGTCTACCCATTGAGCCTCGCTCCGTTCTGGAGTTTCGCCGGGTCCCAGGCCGGCGCGCTCCAGGCCATGAAGGTTGCGAATGGCCTCTACATCGGGTTGGCCGCAGGCCTGTTCACGTGGCTAGTGTCCAGCCTCCGCCTTCTGCCCGTCTGGCTGGCGGCGGCGGGAGCGGTCTTGGGCTTCGCTGCGGCCTCGATGATGCTGGTGACCGCCGGGCTGCTCTCGGAACCGCTGTATCTGGTGCTGCTGTTTGCTGCGCTCTGGACGGCTGACGGTATGGCCAAGGACGCGCGCTCGCGGGGGAGCGTGGTCGTTGGGCTGTTGGCGGCGCTGACCATGTTGACGAGGACTGTTGGAATCGCGGCGGTCGCCGCGGCGATCATCGGTTTGTGGGTGCGTGTCGGCCGGCGGTCGGCGCTGGTCGCGGCCGGCTCGGCGGGTGTGCTGATCATTCCCTGGACCGTCTACGGGATGGTGAGCGCCGGGAGCGTGCCTCATGCTCTCGTGCCGCGCTACGGCTCTTATGTCCAGCTATACTTTGCCAACCTCGCAGGGTCACCTTCCGCCGCGCTGGATATCTTCTGGACCAACTTCGGGGCCATCCTGCAGACGTTGGGCGGCAAGCTGGTTCCTCAGTTGGGAGCCGTGCCGCAGGTTCTGGCAGGTGCGTTCCTGATCGTGCTCGCGGTCCTCGGCACACGAAAGCTGATACGGCAGGCACCGGCGACCGTCATCTATCCGTGGTTCTATCTCGCGTTGGTCTCGGTTTGGTCGTTTCCTCCTTTCCGCTTCGTCTTCGTAGCGTTTCCGATGCTGCTGGTCCTGGCGGCTGTGGCCTGGCTTGCGATCGCCGAACGCGCAGCGACCGTCGCGGGGCGGCATGGGGGAGCGAGGTGGGTTCGCCCTGCGTTGGTTGCCGCCGGCCTGGTTTTGGTGGGCAACCTGGCCGTCACGGAAACTCGGGCACTGGGCCGCCGGGTGTGGGATGGTGCCGAGTTCGACAAGTCGATAGCCGGAGCGGAGTTGATCGATTGGGTGAGCGCAAACACGGACCCCGGCGCCGTGATCGCGTACGAGTTCGATCCTTTGGTCGCGCTCTACACGGGCCGGTTGGCCGTGCCCAACAACTACGAACCGGTCCACCTGTGGTACCGCACCCGTGAGCCGCCGGTCGAGCCGCTCGCGGTGCTGCTCGGCGAGGCGCGTGTCGATTACGTCGCGGTGCGTGGAAACGTACCGCTGGCCGCGAAAACCATCGACTCGCTGCTGGAACGCTACCCTGGCAGCCTGAACCTGCGATTCGTGACCCCGCACGGGGTGATGATATTCGCGGCCGAACCGGAGGTCTTCCTTGGCGGGGATGTGATGGCGGGCGAGGACGCCCGCGGCGGGAACTGACACGACATGGCTAGCAGCGGAAGCCGGTTGAGACTACACGCTTTCTCGACTGCATCGGCGCTCGCTGTTGGCGGTGCGGCGCTGCTGGCCGTCCTGGTCTACGCGAACTCGCTGGCCAACGGCTTTGCTTACGATGACGTTTGGATCATCCAGCATCGAGACCTGGTGCATGGCTTCGGGCGTTTGCCAGAACTCCTCACGACCGACTATTGGCCCGACCGCTTCGGCAGTGGTTTGTATCGCCCCCTCACCCTGCTGACTTTCGCGATCGACTGGTGGCTGTGGGGCGGTGATCCCTTCGGCTTTCACCTCGTGAATATTCTGCTCCACGCCGCCGTCGCGGCCGTCCTAACGGCTTTGCTGCTCCGCCTCTTCCCGTGGTGGGCCGCGCTGGCCGGTGGGGCCGTCTTCGCTGTCCATCCGGTTCATACCGAGGCGGTCGCCAACGTCGTGGGAAGAGCGGAGTTATTGACCGCATTCTTCATGATCTCCGCCTGTCTGATCTATTTCGCCAGGCTTGGACGAGAGGATCGGCTTGGCCGTGCAAGAACGGCCGCCATAGCCGTGCTGTACGTCCTCGCGATGCTGTCGAAGGAGCTGGGCGTGGTCCTCCCAGCGCTTCTGCTCGTCCTGGACGTACCCAAGCTGGCACGTGGGGACGCCGGCCAACTCCGCGCCTACGCGCGGTCTCGCGCCCCTCTCATCCTCACGCTGGCTGCGGTCCTGCTGACCTACCTCGGTGCACGCTGGCTGGTGCTCGGTGCTCCGGTCGAGAGCGTGCCGGATCGAGTGTTCATTCCCGATGCCAGTATCGCGACGCGCTTTTTCACCATGACCAGGGTATGGCCGCGGTACTTCCATCTGCTGTTCTTCCCCACGGAGCTCTCCGCCGACTACTCGCCGGCGGTGATTCTGCCCGCGAGCCAGCTCACTATGACGGGTGTCTTGGGCATCGGGCTTGTCGCGTTGACCGTGTTGCTGGCCGTCTTGGGCTTCCGGCGCCGGCCCGAGTTCTCGATGGCCGTCGCCTGGGCGGCGATCGCGCTGCTGCCGGTCTCTAACCTGGTGTTCGTCGCCGAGATCGTGCTTGCCGAACGAACGCTCTATGTGCCCTCGGTTGCCGTATCGATCATCGCATCGCTTGCGGCGGTCGCGAGTCGCCCGCAACTGCGCAGTTGGATTGTTGCCGGGCTGGCGCTGTGGGTTGCCGGCGGATCCTTCGTCACCGTCAGGCGGAACCCGGTTTGGAAGAACACCGACACGGTCTTCCAGGACATGCTGGAGCATCATCCCGAGTCGGTGCGGGTGCTGTGGTGGCTTGGCGACCGGCACTTGCAGCGAGGCGATTGGGAGGGGGCAAAGGAGCGCTACTACCGGTCACTCGAGATTTGGCCGTATCAAGGGCAGTACCTCGCGGAGCTCGCTGTCCACCTCACCGACCACGGCGAGCTTGCGGAAGCTGAACCGATCGCCGAGCAGGCGGTCGCGATGGTACCCAACTACTTGGACATCCACATTCTCTTGGGCGTCATCCGTCTCCAGCGGAATGACGCGGCTGGAGTACTGGCAGCGGCTGAGCG
>JBDHAS010000171.1:0-8312 GCA_039588015.1 Gemmatimonadota bacterium
CGCGTCGACCTTCACCACTTCCTCGTCGCCTGGGCGAGCGCCGACGTCCGTGAGTGGCCGCTGTATGCCCTTTCCGTCGCCGAAAGAGTACATTGGCGCCCGCTTCTCGAGGCCGAGGAGCAACAAGTCTGGGCCGCGGCCGTGGAGACATACACCGCGACCGTCGGCAGGAGCTTCGTGCTCCGAACCGGGCTCGAGGAGGCTTTTCAAGCCGCAGGCGGAGCGGCACCCGACCGATTGTGGCACGACGTCATCTTCTACACGACCGGCGAGGTCACCCGCCTGGTCCTCGAGGAACACGGCCAGCCCGGCTACAGACACTACGGCGAGTACGGGTTGTACGAGCGGGCGGAGCGATGGACCGTGGAGCTGCCCGCGCTGGAACGCCACTGGCGGCCGTTTCTGGGTTCGGCATCCAGAGACGAAGCGGCCCGGCGCGCCGCGCTCCGGGCGCTCGCCGGAGAACTCCACTAGAGCACCGTCTTGCATTGTGGACGCGTGAGCGACCTTGAGGCGACGACGCGATGACGAAGGCGTTCAAGATTGTGCTGGCCTGCCTGCTCTGCATCGGCGTGATCGCGGGGCTCGTATTGCTGGTACAGCAAGTGTTCTAAGTCGAAATCGTGAGCTCTTGAACCGGAGGCAACGCATGAAGAAGAACATGGGAACGGCGGACCGAGTCATCCGCATACTGTTCGCGGTTGCGGTCGGCGTACTGTATTTCATGAACGTGATCAGTGGAACGGTCGCGATCGTACTCGGAATCGTGGCCGTAGTGTTCCTGGTCACCAGCTTCACTGGTGTGTGCCTCGGCTACATACCGTTCAAGATTTCGACCCGAAAGGCGGGCGGCGACGCCTGATCACTCCGCGGTAGTTCTCGAAGGTCCGTCATACGCACGGCACCAGCTCGGTCCGATAGCACACCGGAGGTGGGGGCTACAGGTCCAGTCCTACCCGTAGCTTCTCCCAAGCAGCTGTCCCCTTCGCCTCCGCCCGCGCCGTACGGGAAGTTCGGCGTCTCGGCCTCGGTTGGGCTCGTACCCGAAGCGCCCGACCGCCCCTTTCCCGAGGGGATCGAGCTGCCGGAGAAGGACCGGCCCATACTCCAGGCCGCGATTGCCGCCGCAGCCACCCACTTAGTCACGGGTGACATCACTCACGTCGGCCCCTACATCGGCCGCAGCGTCGCCGGTCTCCAGATCCAGACCCCCGGCGACTACCTTCGCCAACGCGATCACCTCCGCCGGTGAGGCAGCTGCTCGATCCGCTACGGCACCCCACGCAGGGGCTACACCTCCTGTTCGCCCATATTTAGCGCATAGCGCAACGTCGTAACCTGTTACGACGCTGCACGTTTACGTCCTCCATCACCTAGCTCCTTCTTGACAAGAAAGGCTATCGTAGGTATTCTATACTGACCGGTCAACTATAATCTTGCTCTCACCAGTTCTTTGCATGGGTAGACACAGCGACGCCCGAAACCGCCTCATCCAGGCCGCCAAGGAGCTCACCTACGCCCAAGGCTACAACGCCATCGGCGTCAAGGACATCTGTGAACGCGCCGGCGTGAACAAGGGGAGCTTCTATCACTTCTTCCCCTCCAAGCGCGACTTGCTGCTCGCGGTGATCGATGCCCACACCGAGTGGCTCCGTGGTGTCCTGGAGCGTGCCTCCGACCCCGAGCTCGCCCCGCTGGATAGAATCCGCCAACTCTTCTTGCTGGTCGGCCAATTCGACGAACAGGTGCAAGACGAGAGCGGTCTCACGATCGGCTGCCCATTCGGGAACCTGGCCGCCGAGCTCAACGCGCAAGACCCGGTCATCCGCGAGAAGCTGGCCAGCGTGTTCGGCGCCGGCGTCGCGTTCGTCGAAGGCCAGCTGCGCGAGGCGGCGGAGCGTGGAGATCTGGAGGTCGCCGATCCGCGCCGGGCGGCGCAAGCGATCTTCGCCTACCTCGAGGGCCTGCAGCTTCTGGCCTCTACCCAGAACTCGCCTCAGCTGGTGCGGCTCCTGGCCGACGGGGCGATTCGCTTGGCCGAGCTGGGAGAGGATATCGACCCGGTGGCCGGAGCCTCGGGACCGCCCGAGGCGAGGAATAGACCACACTGACTCGAGAACAGAGGGTTGGCATGATGATCATCGATCGCGCCAGGCTAGACCGAGCCCACTGTAAGCGAGAGCAGTTCGAGCAGGAGGCGCTCCCGCAGCTCGACCGGCTGTACTCGTACGCCGTCCAGTTCGCCGACGATCGCAGCCAGGCGGAGGATTGGGTGCAGGACGCTTTTCTGAAGGCATATCGCGGCTGGCACACCTACCGGCCGGGCTCGAACATTCGGGCTTGGCTGCTCACCATTCTCCGTAACACCATCATCTCACACCGACGTCGCACGCGACGCCTCGAGCCCGTGGATTTCACCAACGCCGAAAGGTACTCGTTCTACGAGCAATTGCAGGAGGCCGACCCGGAAGGTCGCTTCCTCGCTGGGCTCGTGTCCGACCAAGTGGTTGCCGCGTTAACGCGCCTGCCGGAGAAACAGAGGGAGGCGGTCGTCCTCAGCGACATGGAGGGGCTCTCGTACGCCGAGACCGCGGAGGTCTTGGAGGTCCCGGTCGGCACAGTCAAGTCACGACTCTTTCGGGGGCGGCGAACCCTCCAAGCCGAACTCTACGAATATGCCGCTTTGACCCTTGGTAACTCCGGTAAGGGGAGACCGCAAAGGGGCTAACTCCGCGTCGAACTAGTACTTGACCACACTAGTACTGACGGATTGCCCCCCCTTGAATATCGAACGCCGAATATCGAATTCCGAGTAAAGAACAACTGTTCTTGGAAATTCGATATTCGAAGTTCAGTATTGGTAATTCAAAACCCGCCTTACGGCCCTGCTCACACGTAATTACCACTGTGGCTGACCACTAGTCAGGGTGTGGCCAGCACCTGAAACCTTGGATCGTCGCGCAGGAAGTCCCAGCGCGGGTCGAGGGCCAGCTGGTGGCGCGTAACGCCGCTGGGCGTGTGCAGCAGTCGCTCGATCTCTGCTAGCGCCGCGTCCGTCTCGCCGACCCGCGCCCGGGTGAAGGCGCAGAAGTAGGACGCATCAACGCCGTGAACTTTGTCCTTCGACTCCGGCAGGATGGTCTGGGCGCGTCGACAACTTTCCAACGCCCGCTCGGCTTCGCCCAGGTAGGCGTAGGTCATCGCCAGGCCGAGGTGGGGCCATACGTACGGGTTGGCGTAGGGCTTCCCAACCTCCTCTTCGAGAACGGCCCTGGCCCTCTCCAGTCGTTCTTCTGCGCCGGCCGCATCGCCGGCAAGGGCCAGCACCTCGCCGGATAGAAAATGCGAGTACCCCGGCGCCCCCACATCGAAATTGCCCCCGTATTCCGATATCACCGCCAGCGCCGCCTCGTAGTCCCGCTCGAAGACTGCCGTCTCCATGGCGGCGTAGGCGTAAGTCCATTCGTCCATCGGCTCCACGGCGTCCAGCGAACGGCGCGCCGCCTCGATATCCCCTTCACCGTGTAGGTAGAGCAGCGCGGTTTGAGCGACCAATACAGCGTTGTCGGGGTAGCGAGCGAGAAGCCGCTCTGAGGCTTCCCGGGCCGCCTCCAGGTCCCCCGCGTCGAGCGCCGTGTTGATCAGCTCGGCGGCCGTGGTCACGTTGGCCGGGTCGAGCAGCGTCGCTTCATGAAATGCGGCCACCGATTCGTCCCAGCGGCCCAGGCGTCGCAAGGTCAGGCCCATGAAGTAGAGGACGTCGGCGTTGCTGGGCAACTGGCGTCGAACCATCTCCAACTGTTCCAGCGCCCGCTCGTAGTCATAGAACCCGCGATAGTAGTAAGTGGCCAGCGCCAGCCGGGCCTCGGGCAGGTCCGGGTCGAGATCAAACGCCTGGTCGATTGCCTGTTTCACCGCGGCCAGCCGTTCGGGCGAGCGGTCGGCCGCGAACCAGTAGATGCCACCATGCACCTGGGCGAGCAGCGCGTAAGCCCGGGCGAACTGCGGGTCCAGCGCCACCGCCTGCTCGAGCAATCGTTCCGCATCCTGCTTGGCCCTCAGAGACAGACCGCCGGTGCCCATGCTCACGCGCGCGCGCAGGTACAGCTCGTACGCCTCGATGTTCTCGGTGGGTTGCTCGCTGATCGACCGTTCCTCTTCCGGCGTGAGCTTCGCCTGCAGCGCCGTCACGATCTCCTGGGCCACGGCCGTCTGGATCGCGAACACGTCGGCCAGCTGGCGGTCGTAGTTCTCGGCCCAGAGGTGCTCGTCGGAGTTCGCATCGATTAGCTGGGCTGTCACCCGCACCCGGTTGCCCGAGCGGCGAACACTTCCCTCCACCACGTAGGTTACACCGAGCTCGTTCGCCACCTCTCTCAGGGTGGCGTCGCGGCCGGCGTATCCCTCAACCGACGTGCGGGAGATGACCCGAAACTCGCGCACCCGAGACAGGTAGGTGAGGATGTCCTCGTGCACGCCGCTGGCGAAGAACGCGTTCTCAGGGTCGGCGCTCAGGTTCTCGAACGGCAGCACGGCGATGGACGAGCGACCGTCGGCGTCCGCCGACACGACCGCAGAGCTCGCGGCGTCGGTCGCACCGGAGTCGCCGCCCCCGCGCCCCAATACCCACCAGCCACCGCCGAACAGGAGTACCACACCCAGCAGCGCCAGCAAGCCCGACGGCCACCGCGCGCCCCGGGGCTGAGAGACGATGGCCTCCAGTTCACCCCACGGGGCCGGATCGGTCCTCCGCACACCGTCGGGCGTCGTCTCGAACGCCCAGGCCAGGACCAACGCCAACGGGAAGCCGGTCATGGTCAGGCCGACTATGAGGGGGATGGTCCACTCGGGCAGGCCCATGCTGGGAAAGACAATGTCGGCCAGCTGTAGAACTACAAAGGCGGTAGCGCCGTAGACCGCCGCGACTTTGAAGACGTGGCGGCGCTTGAGCTCAGCCAGAAAGGTCTGGTAGCGCAGAGGTCGATTGGGGCTAGTCATCGGCTGAAAGATGGGACGCTGGACCAAAAAGCCAAGCCCAGGGCCGGCTCAGCGAACGGGTCCGAGATAGCGGTCGTACCAGCTCAGGGAGTGGCGGATCACTTCGTTCCAGTCGGGGACATGGCCGGATTCCAGGACGACGAATTCCTTATCCTCGTCCGGGACGTTGAACGCGTTGAAGTAAGGCACCTACCCTGTCTGGTACGGATGCATGAAGTCGCGGCGACCGTTGATCAGCATCGTCGGCGTCGTGATGTGTGAGGCGAAATTCCAGGGTGCGGCTTCGGGCGGATAGCGGCCCCGCCATTTCGCATCGAAGGCGCCGCCGATCAGAACCAGGGCCTTGAAGCGTTTCTCGACGGCGAACGGCACCGCGACCTCGGCGCCCAGGCTCAATCCCATGAAGCCGACCGCGTCGTTGCACAGATCCTCCCGCGCCATGACGAAGTCGACCGAGCGCTGCAGGTCCTGGGTCATCCAGACCATGCGCTGGCGCGCGGCGGCCAGACCCGGCCGCGGGTCCTCGATGTAGCGTTCGTACGATCCCTTATAGATAGGATAGACGAGGGCGCGGCCGCTCTTCGGGATGAACACGACCGTCGCCGCCTCGGTCAGGTTCTCGGACGAGCGCAGCCTGAAGGCGGGAGCCCGGGAAGTAAGTAACGGTTTGATACGGCGGCTCGGAGCCGAGCGGCAGGTACACGTCGGCACTCACCCGTTCGTCGGCGTAGGCGGCGGTGAAATCGACTTTCTCTCTGATCCAATGCTCCGCGGTGTCGGCCGCCAGCACACGGACATCCAGGTCGATGGGCTCGTAATCGTAAAAGCTCCGGTAGATCTCGTACGTGGCTTCGTCGACCGGCTCGAGCTCGGGGGGCGCGGGGATCGGGCCGCCAGATCAGGCTCTAGATTGCTCCAAGACATTTTCAAGTACATCTTTCGGCCTGAATCAGTCGTCTATATAAGAAACTAACTCAGCGGCGGAAGGCAGAGTTCGTGTCCCATCTTTCACGACGCACAGAGCAGCTGAAGCGGAGCATGCTGTTCCGGATCGTCGTGGTGTATGCCGCCGTCGCTTTCGTGCTGTGGCAGGCGGCGGAGATCGCCGTCCCCGCCCTCAACCTCCCGACCTGGACGCTGACGTTCATCGTCGTGGCAACGCTGGCCGGCTTCCCCATCGTTGTGCTGCTGGCGCTGGCGTTCCAATTCAAGACCACCGGCAAGATCGTACCACCAACGGGCAAGGGCGCGGAGCCGCCATCCGAAGGACCGAGATCGGTCGCCGTACTGCCGTTCGCCAATCTGAGCGCCGACCCGGATAACGAGTACTTCAGCGACGGCGTGACCGAGGACATCATCACGCATCTCACCAAGATCTCCGGACTCAAGGTGATATCGCGCGCCTCGGTGATGCAGTACAAGAGCACCGAGAAGAACCTCCGCCAGATCGGCCAGGAACTCGGAGTCACGACCGTCATCGAGGGAAGCGTCCGCCGAGCCGGCGACCGCGTACGCATCACGGCGCAGTTGGTCGATCCCAGGACCGATCAGCATCTGTGGGCGGAGAATTACGACCGAGAGTTGACGGACATCTTCGCCATCCAGAGCGATGTCGCTTTGCGCATCGCCGACGCACTCAAGGCGACGCTCTCGCCCGACGTAAGGGCACGTATTCAGCGAGAGCCCACACGCAACCTCGAGGCTCACAATTCGTACCTGTTGGGGATGTTCTACTGGAACAAGAGGACGGGTGAAGGATTCCAGCTGGCCATCGAACACTTCGAGCGCGCCATCGAATTGGATCCCGACTACGCGCTCGCGTACTGCGGCCTGGCAGACTGTTACAACTTGTTGCCGTTCTATGGTGATGCCCACCCCGGAGAGGCCCACCCCAAGGCAAGGGCCGCGGCGCTGGCGGCTCTGGAGCTCGACGATTCGCTCGCCGAGGCTCACACCTCGTACGCGTTCGTCGAGAGCTGGTACGACTGGGACTGGTCGTTGGCCGAGGCCGCGTTCGAGCGTGCCATCGCGCTCAACCCCAGCTACGCCAAAGCGCATCACTGGTACGCCTGGTACCTGACCGGTCGTGAGCAGCCGGAGAAAGCCATCGCGCGCGTGACGGAGGCGCTGCACCTGGACCCGCTGTCGCTGATCATCAACACCGACATGGGGGACCTGCATTACTACGCGCGATGTTACGACGAGGCCATCGCTCAACACGAGAAGACGCTGCACATGGACTCGACGTTCTGGCCCGCCCACGTCAACCTGGGACGAGCCTACGTTCAGGCAGGCAGGATAGACGAGGCGGTCGAATCGCTATGGAAATCGATCCGTCTGTCGAAACAGCATCCCAGCGGCATCGGCATGCTCGGCTACGCGTACGCTGTTTCTGAGCGGAAGGACGAGGCCCTGGACACGATCGAGCACCTGAAGGCGCTCGCGACGCGAGTGAACGTGCCCTCCTACCTAATGGCCGTTGTTTATGCCGGCCTAGGCGAGCTGGACCAGGCTTTCGAGTGGCTGGACAAAGCGCACAGGCAGCGTGATTCCGCCTGGCTTATCTACTACCTGAAGGCCGATCCGTGGGCCGACAATTTGCGCGAAGACCCTCGCTTCGCAGACCTGTTATCGAGAATGGCCCTCACCTAGCGAAGACCCAGGTAACCGCCTCCTCATCCGGAAACCGATACAGTCGCCACCTGATAGCGTCGTTTCGATATCTACTGTGAGAGGGCGCTTCAGCCTTTGATCACGATGGCATCGGCCAGCGTAGGCGCCTTGCCGTTCTCCAGCATGTCGATCGCCGACTCGAGGACTCGGTCGCGCCCCGCGACCCAATCGGCGGGATCCTCGGAGACGAGCACGTCGGGCGCGATCCCCTCGAAATCGATCTGCGCCCCATCGGTTCGCCAGGACACGAAGACGGAGAACGTGATGACGGCCCCGCTCGGTAGCCGATGGCTGGCCACGGTGCCGCTGCCGCCGCCGGTGCGGCTAGGACCCACCAGCGTGGCGCGCTCGATGCTCTGGAGCCCGCCGGCGAGGACCTCGCAAGCGCTGAAGCAGCCGGCGTCGACCAGGACGACGACTGGACCCTCGTAGATGGGCTTGCGGGGCTGGGCATGCACCGGTGGGGCCGCGTGCACCCCGCGCTTCTCGTCCCAGAACCCGGCCGCGAACTCCTCCGACCCCGGCTCCCTTAGTTGGACGCGGGCAATCATCGTCTTGTTATCGACGAAACGGCCGGCGGTCCGCACCGCGGCGTCTACGAAGCCGCCGTGGTTGTCGCGGAGATCGAGGACCAGTCCCGG
>JBDHAS010000172.1:0-11515 GCA_039588015.1 Gemmatimonadota bacterium
AGTGCCCCGCGGCGCGATCCAGATGAGACCCGACATCTTCGCGGAATTGGCCCTGCATGTTCCGTAAGTACTCAGATGCCGAGCGGCGGGCGTCCACCAAGCAGTAATAGATGTGAGCATTGCCCACGACGATGGCGCCGGCGTCCATCGTCGCCCGCGCGAGGAACGAGCTATCCTGCAAATCCGAGATCCAACGCTCATACGCGCTGAAGCCCGAGAAATAACCGCTGCCGATCGGTTCTTTGGCGTCGGCCAGTCCTACGCCGACGGCCAGCGACTCGACAATGCCCTCGCGAGTCGGTTGACTCGGCAGCTTTGTCATGAGGGTGAACGCCCAGCCGGGCCAGTCTCCCAAGCTCTCCGGCTCTTCACCTCTCTTGCTGTACGGATGACGAAGTAGGATATCCTGCCCAACGTCAACATACCCCACAACCAGCCCGGTCTCCTCAGCCTCCGCGAGCAGTGGAATTCCGGCGTCGATGCTCGTGACCACTACCTCTCTGGCCCTCGTCGCTTTGTCTGTGTGACTGGGATCCCACTCGCACTCGCGGTACTCGTAGCCGAGCGCCTGCTGCGCCAGCGAGTCGCACGGGTACCCGAGATGGGGATGCGGAGAGCTTGGACACAGGTTGGCGCCGACCTGCAATCGGAACGCGGCGCCGGATAGCCCCATCAAGTCCACGTAGCTCGTTTGCGAGCCCATTGCTTGAAATGCGATCGCCATCGACTTGAAGACAGTGTTCGGATGCTTATCCGGCGGCGGGTAGAACTCATCGAGATCGAGCCACACTCTGTCACCTTCGCGCCTCAACATGAATAGCTACCGTCCCGTCTGTTCATCGCTCACAGCGAAGATCGGTGGCCTCGTTCCCGGATTCCGTGGAGTCGAGGTTCTCTAGGACCTCCAAAAAGTAGTACATGCCGTGGAAGTGGTCGATGTGATCGGGAGCGCTGTTCCCAGCGAAGCCCTGGACCTCGAAGCCACGACAGAGGACGTGGCCGAGTTGCTGCATCCCGAGCGGTCCCCACTCCAGCACCGCCTCGCGCGGAAGCCCAAGCTCCCCGAGTAAATAGTCCGCCGTTTCCGTCGTGCTGGCGAACGTGCCGGGAAAGATCTCGGAATGCGTGATCAAGAACCGCTTCTCGCCCGCGACCGCCGCGCGGGCGAACCGCACGAACGGCTCGAGCTTCGAGGCGTCGAGGCGCCCTCCGTCATGAAGCACCTTCCGCGGGGGCAGATAGCCCGTATGCAGCCCGTCCAGGAGAAGAACGGCGTCGATGCGCTCGAAGTGTCCCGGGTGTCGGAGTAAGGCACAGATCGCCCCATAGCCGGCGCTGAAGGCGGAGAGCATCAAGTGCTCGAACGTCACCGGGGCTCCGGCCAATTCGGTCAACTCCCGGTTGACGGCGGCCAGGAGAGCATCGAAAGCCGCCGGATCGTCGAAGGCGCGTTGGTATACGCTGGACCCCGGCGCGAGGTAAACCGTCGCGACTACATAGGGCTCATCTATCTCACTAACGGCGTACTCGGGGATGAAAGCGGCTCCGTGGAAGTGAACCAGCAGTCGGAGCCGTTCAAACGCCCTCCCCTCCGGCACGAACAGCCGTACCGCGCGGCGGAGCCCCACGTCCAGCGACCGCACCTCTCCCGCAAGCTCGCTCTCCGGAATGCGCCCGTGCTCGCGCGTGTGCTCCACCATGGGCGAGGGATTCTGCGAAGCCGGCGGCGGGACCGTGTCCTGTCCGCGGCCCGTTGCCGGACTCACGAATTCCAGGCCGATTCCCACCGCCAGAAGAAGACCGCTGGCAACTATCCGACGCTGATCCCCGAGTAACATCACGTCAGCGCTGCCTCAGGCTTGCTGCTCGCGCCGCAGCCAGAACGCCAACCCGCCAGGAACGAGGACGCCGAAGATGCTCACCCACAGCGGGACCAACGTCCCGTCCACAGCAACTTCGACGCTCATTATCATTCGTACGAGATGCAACAAGGCGACGAGACTTAGGAAGAGCACCGTTAGCAAGGCAGCAGGTTTCATGATGGCCTCCGGGTCGGCTGCATACGCTGGTCGGACGCCCAGGCCGCCGCGCTTCAATGGCGGCTCGAGCATCGCCCGCCTCTATCTACGCGGTTTCGTTCAGCAGGTCCACCACGAGCCGGTAGGCCGCGCCGACCGCCGGGAAGCAGACCTTCTGAGGCGTATCAGAGCTCATGAGCTGCTTCAGCCCCTCTTCCGTGCTCAGATCCAGCCCCGTTAGCTCGCGGCAACCGATGTCCCCCATCTCCGCCTCGAAGCGACGGCGAAACTCACGCGCCACCGCCAGATTGCTGAGCATGCCTTCCATCGTGTCGGCCCGCCCCTGCTTGAGGCCGATAGCCATCACGGCACCGACGACCGCACCGCAGACGGCCCCGGTGTTTCCGATCCCACCGGCGAAGGCGCTGGCTATTTGAGGAATGACATCGTTCCCTGTCTCAATCTCGAATTCCTGGCACACGGCCAAGAGCACGGACTCAGATCAAACATAGCCTTGCCCCATGAACTGCGTGGCGCGGTTCTGCTCCATGGCCTTCTCCTTGGTGAAGTTCGGGCCCTTACTTCTGGCGGACGGGCGGGCACAGTCAGCCAGGCCGGCTAAGAATGGAAGACCGAGGAAGGTCCCCCGCAAGGGGACGGTGACCTGGACAATCCTCGGGGCCCGCAAGCCGGTCCTCGATCCCACCGGCGCTGAGCTTCAAGGGTCCGTTGAGTCCATGGATTGCCTATCCCTACGCGCCACTCTTACCTTCTCCCTCCTCAAGGGCCCTCTTTCCGATCCATCGTGGTGACTTATCCGGGCCTTTTCTCCGGGAGAAACAGAATGAACAAGATCACGGGATTGCTGGCGTTCCTGCTGGCCGCAGGCTTGCTGTCAAGCCAATCGTCGCTTGCCCTCGCAAGTACGACATTCGATCCGGTCCTCTCTTCGGTCCTAGCGCAGGACAGTGTCGATCCGGCCCTTTTTTCGGGCCTGAAATGGCGCGAGATCGGGCCATGGCGAGGAGGTCGCGTGACGGCGGTCACCGGCATCCCAGGGAACGACCAAGTCTACTACATGGGTGCCACCGGTGGCGGCGTATGGAAAACCAAGAACGCGGGCATCTCCTGGGAGAACATCTCCGACGATTATTTCAATGTCGGCACGATCGGAGCGATCGGGGTCGCCGAGTCGGACGTTAACGTGATTTACGTCGGCACGGGCGAAGCCCCGATCCGCGGCGTCACAACCAGTCATGGCGACGGCATGTACAAGTCCACGGATGCCGGGGCAACGTGGACCCATATCGGGTTACCCGACGCCGGGCAGATCGCCCGAGTCATAGTACATCCACGGAACCCAGAGCTCGTCTATGTGGCCGTGCAGGGGCAGATCTGGGGTCCTAGCGAGGAGCGCGGCGTCTATCGAAGCACGGACGGGGGCTCCACCTGGCAGGCGGTGCTCCAGGTCGACGAGGAAACGGGTGCGACAGACCTCTCGATGGATCCAACGAACCCACGGATTCTGTACGCGGCGATGTGGGAGCACGGACGCAAACCGTGGTTCGTCAAGTCAGGCGGAACGGCCGGGGGCATCTTCAAGTCGACCGACGGTGGCGATAGCTGGGAAAAGCTCGGGGGCGGCCTTCCAGAGCTGATCGGAAAGATCGGGATCGACGTTTCCGCGAGCAGACCGAACCGCGTCTATGCAATCGTCGAGGCGGAGTTGGACAAAGGCGGACTCTATCGAAGCGATGATTACGGAGACACCTGGACTCTGATGAATGGCGATCGCATCCTGTGGTCGCGCGCCTGGTACTACATCCACATCAAGGCCGACCCCCACGACGAGAACACGGTCTACGTACTCAACGCGCCGTTCATGAAATCAATCGACGGCGGCGTGACGTTCGAGAAGAGACCGACGCCCCACGGGGACCATCAGGACCACTGGATCAATCCCGACAACAACCTGAACATGATCAACGGGAACGACGGCGGCGCCACCGTGACCTTCGACGGCGGTGAGTCCTGGTCCAGCATCATGAATCAACCGACGGCGCAATTCTACCGGGTCATTACGGACAACCGGGCACCGTATCGGATCTATGGCGGCCAGCAGGACAATTCAACGGTCTCGATCGCGAGCCGGACTTTCCGTGGCGGCATCGGACATGAGGACTATTTCCCTGTCGGTGGAGGCGAGAGCGCACACATTGCCTTCGACCCGGACGAGCCGCGGCTCATCTACGCCACCACCATCAACGGCACGCTTACCGAATACGATAACGAGAACAAACGAGTCAGGCCGATCAAGCCCTACCCGGAGTACGTGTTCGGACAGCAGTCGAAGGACCTGAAATACCGAACCAACTGGAATGCGCCTGTCATCGCATCGCCCCATGATCCGAAGGTGCTCTACTATGGCACGCAGAAACTGCTGCGCAGCAGCGATCGCGGCGTGACGTGGGAAGAGATCAGTCCGGACCTGACCAAGAACGAGAAGGACAAGCAAGGGCTGAATGGAGGTCCGCTGACGCCGGAGAACGTCGGGGCGGAGTTCTACGGCACGATCTTCTACATCAGCGAGTCGCCGCACGAGCCCGGTACCATCTGGGTGGCCAGTGACGACGGCCTCCTGCACCTCACTCGGAACCAGGGCGAAAGCTGGGACGACGTCACGCCGGGCGATCTAAAAGGCGCCCAGATCAACGCTATCGAAGTCAGCCCCCACGATCCCGGCACCGTCTATATCGCGGTGACCGGTTACAAGCTGAATGACTTTCAACCCTACATCTACGAAGGAACCGACTACGGACGGAACTGGCGGCGCATCGACCGGGGTCTGCCGGATGATAATTTCGTGCGAGTCGTCCGCGAAGATCCGGAACGGGCGGGCCTTTTGTACGCGGGCACCGAAGGCGGCATGTTCGTCTCTTTCGACGGGGGCGGAAACTGGCAGTCGCTGGACCTGAACTTGCCTCCCGTGCCGATCACCGATCTCACCATCCGGCAGGGCAATCTCGTCGCGTCGACCCAGGGCCGGGGTTTTTGGGTGCTGGACGACCTTGGGGTAATCCAGCAGGCCGACAATGATCTTGCGGAGAAACCCCTACACCTCTTCGTACCCAGGGCGACACCGATGATCCGGTTCGGCGGCGGCGGGGCCGGCGAGGGAAAGAACCCGCCCAACGGCGTGGTCCTCAGCTACTACATCGCCGACGAACAAGACGGTCCTCTCAGCATCGAGATCACCGATACGGATGGCAATGTCGTCCGAACCTACTCGAGCGAAGAAGGCGAATTCGAGCGCTGCATTATCGGCAACATGGATCAGCGGCTTCCGTTCGAGGTCCATTATCCATCGGCAAAGCAAGGGTTGAATCAGTGGGCCTGGGACATGCGCCGGAACGGACTGCACTGCATCGACGATGTCAAATTGTTCGCCGGTTTCGGCGGCGCGAGTGTAATCCCCGGCGACTACCATGTTCGGATCGCGATCGGCGACGTCGAAAGCACCGCAGATCTCACTTTGCTTCCAGACCCACGCAATGATGCCACGCCGGACGAGTACGCTCTTCTCGCCGGCAAACTTGGCGAAGTAACCGATCTTCTGAACGAGCTGCTGGAGGACCTCGAGGCTGCGCGAAAGGCACGCGGACAGGTGGAAGCACTACTCGAGGAGCATGGAGACGCGACAGAGCTTCGCGCACCCGGCGAGTCGGCGGTACGCCGTCTAACGGACTGGGAGAACCAGGTCACACAAACCCAATACGGCACGTACGAAGATGAAGACAGCATGCCGCCAATGCTCGACGTTCATTTCAGGCACTTACTGGACGTCATGAACCGGGCGGGTGCGCCAGTGTCCGCAGGTTCGCTGCAGCGGCTCGAGGATCTCGAGGTTGAGTGGAGCGAACGAAAGGCGGAGCTTGACGCCATCAATGCATCCGACATTGCCAGCGTGAATGCCTGGGCACAAAACAACGGCGTCGCGCACGTCTCGACCCCAGGCGGTTAGCTAGCTGCCTTGGGCCGCGCGCTGCTCGCGGTTAAGCCGTCCGTCTTGGCGCCTTCCAGGATAAGGAGTCAGTCCAGCGTCAGGGCGCAGCACGACCAATGCCCGTACGCCTGAGGGCGGCAGCGCCAGCTGCAAACGCTAGGCCTCATCTTAGGAGCCGAGGGGCGCCGCGGCCGGCGCCCCTCGCTGCGGAGAACAGTTCGCAGCTAATGCTGCGTGGTGGGACATGTCCGCGGTGGCTCACTGCACGCCTCCACCGCGGGGCGGGGCTGAGCCGTCTTCCGGCCGGAACCTCCTCACAGCACAGCACTCTAGACTGCCATCCAGGTTTCGGCTTCTTGCATCGCGTCGAAGACGGCTATCGTTGTTCTCGCGTCAGCCGACTCCGAGTAGGCCTCGAACATTCGCAACAGGCCGAATTCCAAGTTCCTACTAGTCACAAATGCTTCTCTAACGTCGTTAATCCCTGCAGGAAACGTCGTAGAATACCTCGCCATTTCTTGTATGGTAGGAGCATCCAAAGAGGACAGATCTGCATCTCTGAAATCCCACAGCCTATCCATCCCCATCCGGTACCTCTCGTGCGATACGGCGGCGTCAAATGCCTCGAGGATATCCTGTTTGCTCACGTGACCCGTAAGCTTGATGTAGGCGATGTTTCTCGCTTCGTCTATTCGGAGCTCCATATCGCCTCCGTCACAAAAGAGAGCCGCGATGCTGTCCCACCAAGCGACGAGGGCCGTAGTGAACGGCGCACTCATTCAACTTCGATTGGCATTCCCAGCTCCACCCACCTCATGATCGCTTCGGCCCCCACCAAACGCAGAAGCAGTTCCTCCTCGCCAACGCCTATCGTGTTTCTCGCAACGGTCACTGCCCGCTTCGCCACGATTACCTGCGGTAGCGCAGATGCTCCCGGATAGTCTCGCCAGATGTAGCGTATCGCTCCTGAGTTGAGCCAGCTGCCGCCAATGATGACTTCGTCGAAATCTCCTATCCCGCCAAGGAAGTCGATGCCCTTCTCGAGTTGCCAATCAACGAATACCCCTGTGCTCACGAATTGCCGTCCGCCCCCAGTGAACCTCTCAGCAAGGCTCTGCTGTGCCGTCCTGATAGCTTCCTCAAAGCCCACCCGGTCGTTCGCGCCGCAGGTCGATGACACCAAGAAGACCATACGGATCTGCTCGCTTGCACCGAGCTCGAGCTCCCAACCTGGCCTGTAACCGGAGTTGCCCGACTTTCCGAACAAGAGCGCCACGCAGAATACGACAGCGAATCCCGAGACCGCGCCGACCGCGTTGGGTAAGGTCTTATTCGCCAGGTTCGCCATAGCTCACTCGCCGTCAAGCTCGTCTACCCGATACTGCACGAGCTTGGGGTATAGATCGGTCGTCACTCCGTAGCCGTAGACTCGTCCAATGTGCTTCAGTAAGGGCAGCGAATCCGTACTCGAAACAACCGAACCATCCTTAGCTGATAGAACCCACGTTTGAATCAGGTCGTATTCCCCTTGGGGCGCGCCCACCGTACGTAACCCTCCCTGCACCAGCACCAGCGCCCGAGGCAGATACAGGATAGACTCCAGTACGTGGTAGCGCTTGTCAGGCCCTACCTCGTACGTAACAGATCCATCCATGTTCTCTTTGAAGATCGTCTCCTTGAACTCTGGAAGCCGCGCACTCCACATCAGGCCACCGTTCGGGCTATAGGCGCGCACAACTGGCAGCACCGGCGAGACTGTTAGGATCAGCTCTGCCTCAGCAACACACCGCACGAGTCCCAAGCTTAGAGAAGCCCTCAAGAGTGGGTTCTTACCCTCATAAAGACGACCGAATGCTCTAAGCGGTCTGCCATCAAGCGACATTTCCTGGATGACCCCGCCCTCATGATTTCCCATAAGAAAGAGCCGGTCGCCGAGGAAACAGAAGTCGGTTGCATGTCGATTGATTAGAACCGCTCTTTCATAAGAGAGCGAAGCGCTCGGGAAGAACCTAGAAACACGGGCCAAGCGCTCATCGAGAACATAGACTGCACCATCTTTGTCCAGAGCGAGGGCACGCGCACCGGTGAATTCACCCGGTCCCTTGCCTGGTCGTCCCGAGGAGACCAAAAAAACGCCCTCGCTACTGAACGCCTTGATCTCCTGAGACATCCCATCGAGAATGAAGATTGTCCCATCGCTACGAACGGCTAAGTCGCTGATCTCGCCGAACGCTTCCTCGCCCGGTAGCTCGAGAGCGCCAATCTCCCTCATCTTGGACAGCGAGGGCAGTCACGCTTCGTCGAATGGAGCCAATGCCAGGAAGAGCGCCAGCACAACAGCTCCCTCTGGTGTTGTTACACGGACCATACTCACCCCTGTCGCATCGGTCTAACGGATACTGGCGGTCACTCCAAGGTTTGGCGTGCGTAGTCACCACATAGGCAGCGCGATCAGACTTTAACCCTCAGCTCATCCTCAGACTCATCCTCAGACTCTTTGTTGCACGAGGTGAATTTGCAGGGCGGACCTGGGTCGCAATTGCTGTCATATAGATAGTCGCAACTCTCACTGGTACCGCACCCCTGGTCAGTGCACGCCCCACCTTCGGCCGTCTCAGGTAGCCGAAAGAAGAGCAAGACAAGGGCCACAGCGACACCGAACAGAAAGGCAACCACGACTCTTCTTGTCTTTGTCATGATTCGTCCATCCTGGCGTTTCGGGTGTTTCACATCGTCTACATAGACGGCTTTTGTTGCCGACGGACGTGGCCGCCACCGTGACAACCGGGAAAGGCTGTGCGGATCTCTCCGTAGTTCCTATTCTAGCGCCTACGGCGGGGGAACATACGTGGATTATGTCCGGGAAGGCGTCCTATTTGGGTTTGGGCACGTCAATATTGGCCAACCGCACGCTTATTCTGGAAGGGCCGAGGGCCAAAACTCATGGATGGTCGCTTATGCGGCACCCTGGAAGGGTAGACACGCGGGTTCAGGCGTTCGGCCATTATCGCGAGCACTCCATCCAACCC
The DNA here is from genome assembly GCA_039588015.1 of Gemmatimonadota bacterium. GTDB lineage: Bacteria > Gemmatimonadota > Gemmatimonadetes > Palauibacterales > KS3-K002 > JASFMO01. The sequence goes on from JBDHAS010000172.1 coordinate 9,051, forward strand.
GACAGCAAGCAGCGTTCCGAGAGGCTCTCCGGTCAATTCCTTGGCCCGTCGTCCGAGATAGTCACCGTTTGCATACCGAAACTTCTCAGCCAGTAGGTCTCTGGTAGGTTTCTCGTGAGATCTCTGGGCAAGATCGACGACACAAGCCAGGCGCAACCACTCGAAGAGCTCCTTTGGCGGAGGTAAGTCCCGCTTCGCCAGGAAACTCGCCAGTGTCTGCCGTCCAGATAGCCCGAGTTCGCGGCGCCAGGCATCAACCGTAGTCCGAGTCGGTAGGATCCTGAATGCTGCTTCGAGGACCTCGATGACTGCGAGGTCGCGGCAGGCGAGTACCCTCGCAACCTGCGGGACGAGCGAAACCCTACTCTCAACAGTCAGGTTCAGAAGCGATCGTACCTCTTGCCAGTCGTGATTTCGCGTTGCCGTTGGGGGAACGATCGAGTAACCCAGACTATCGAGTTCGACCGCCAGATCAGCTGCTCCGACCGTCGGCGCCAGACAGCAGAGACAGACCGGTTGCCATGCCCTGGTCGCCCAAGTGTGAAGCAGCCGCGATCGTGGTCCAAACGGCGGTGTGATGTCGAGCAGCATGCCGTCGGCTGGTTCTTCAATGGAGGCCGCGCTTTTCCAGTCGAGCCGTTCACAGATCGTCCCATTGCCGAATAGTCCTTCAAGGGCTCTGTCAGCCCAAGAATCGCAATCGGTGATGATAGCGACCGATTCCTTCTTTCCTCTGCCCGATCTCCACTCAGTTCGTTTGCCGTTCTGTCCCATTCTTTCCCCTCGCGGCAAATGAGGCGCCGGCTGTACCGCTTCAAGAGTGAGTCGCCACTTGTGCAGCGAATAGCTTGCCAGAGCTCACATCACGGCTGCGTCAGAAGTGCAGTCACCTCTCGAGGTATCCTCTCCAACGCCAGACGTCCGGATCCAGCGAACGTCAGCCAGCCCGATCCATCGAGTACGTAGTACTCGGGGGTCGAGAAGCTGTCGAACGTTTTCTTTGCCTCCAGTTTGTGGTCGTAATAGATGGGAACGCTGAAGAACTTCTCCCTGAGGAATCCGTGCAACTCGTCCGATCGCTCCTCATCAACCACGGTAATGAGAGGGACCCCCTGCTTCAGGAGCCAAGCGTTCAAACGCTCAATCATTGGAACCGCGCGTACGGCTGGACCGCACCACCTCGACCAGAAAAGAACGACGGTCGCGTCCCTGCCCCGAAGCTCCTCCAGCGCGCGAACCCTCCCTTCCTCGTTTTCCAGACTCAGCTCCGTGCCCAACGGGCTCCGCATCGTGCCGGCAAGGATTTGCTCCGCCATCTCGAGTCTACCAGTGGCAACCCAGCTCTGCCACTCTGTAGGTTCGAAGTGATGGCCCCCTATGAGCCGGGCAGAATCCGCAAAGGAAGCGTGCGAGAGCGGATCGGCCGCGACTCTCGCCAAGTTCTGTAGCGCCGTGGCAATGTCCCCAAGGGCGAGCTGCACCGCAGCCTGTGTGCGAAAGACCTTGGGGCTCCAACCTCGTAACGCGGCTACCTTCAGAGTATCCATACCAGCGGCGGTGTCTCCGGCAGCGACCAGACTCTCAGCTAGGTCGGCCAGGATCCGCACGGCATCTTCCCGGTTCTCCCGGCGCTGCTGCCCCACGCTATTCTCGAGACTTCGATAGCTGTCGGGCACTGCTTCCAGCATCTGAAGCGCCTCCCTAAGCCAGCGCATCTTCTCGTTTTGCAGCCCGGGCCAGCGATCCATTAGACTGGCCACGTCTTGCATCCTCTCGGGGGCCACGCCGCCGGTGCTGCGATAGCGCTTTGCCCAGCGCATGAAGGCGGCAGAGTCATTTGCTTGCTGCGCATCAACGAGTGCATTCCAAATGACCCTGTCGTATGTCGGGATGCCCTGCCGTGCGGATCCCTCCCAAAGCGCGTCTAGTTCCGTGAAGTATCTTGCCACTCCGTCTGGTTCAGCGGACAAAGTGTTCCGGAGACTGTTGGTTGTTTCAAGAATCGCCCTCGGGTGCCCTGGGAACTCTCGCCTGAACCGCTCATTCCAGTAGCGCCTCTCCTCAGCGCTGCCCGCCCTCACGGCGTAGCTTTTTATGCCCAACGCTTCTTCCGCTGCAAGGTGTGGGCGATCCTTCATCTCGCGATGTAGCGTTTGGAAACGAGCACGGTGCTCGACCATCAAGCTCTCTGCCGCGGCCTCTCCCAGCACCTCACGCTCCAGTGACATCAACCTCGACCACCCAACGGGCCAATCGGGATAGAGAAGCGTCATCTCGCGCACGGTCTCGAGGGCAAGCTCCCAGTTGCGCCCGATGAGATCGTTCTCTTTCTGGATCAGCGCTTCGTATCGTGGTCTCCCATTGGGCTCCCGGATGAGTAGCTCCCAGAGCCCGCGATGGTTGTGATCCACACGGCTCCCATCCAGTGCCTCCACCGCGAACACCGCATACACTACGGAGTCTGG
>JBDHAS010000173.1:0-8297 GCA_039588015.1 Gemmatimonadota bacterium
CCTGCCCATCGCGCCATGGTCATTTGGTAGAGCTCGTCCTCGCGGCCCTGTATCCGATCGGCTTCGCGGTCGATCTCCAGCCAACGCGCGATCTGACCGTGACGGAGATATTGGCGGCCCAGCGATTCCAGCGCGAAGGCGCGCGCGGCGGCAGGGAACCGTTGCTCGCCAGAGGCCAACCGAACCTGCTCGGAGTAGGCGAGGCTTGAACGGCCCGGCGGTACGGCGAAGGTCATCTGCTGGAACACGCCTAAGCCTAGTGTATCGAGCGCCTCGGCCGCGCTCGCCGAATCCTCCGCAGGTCCCAGGCGCAGCGCGCCCGCCAGCCGCAACCCGTGCGCGTAGGCTGACGTGGAGTCGATTGCCAGATAACGTGCGGTCCAGTTGCGTGAGGCTTCTTCCTCATCTCGAAGGAAGGTGCCCTGGATGAGATGGAAGAGCGACGGTGCGATTGTGGAGTCGATAGCGTAGGCGCGGGCCATTGCGTCGATGACTCGGTCATGCCCGTAGCCGACCTGATCGCCCAGGTGATAAAGCGCTTCCCCGAAGCCGTACCAGGCTTCGTAGTCGTCCGGGTATCGGCGCGTCAGGTTCTCATACAGCTCGATGGCGTGCAGGTCGCCGTCTATGTCCACCAGCTTGTGGCCCGTGATTAGTAGGCTGTCGCGTGCCGGCAGCCCGGCCGTGTGTCGAGCCGCGAGCTCCGCGTTCCGGATGTGCTCTTCCTCGAAGGCGCCCAGCGCCCAGCCGTAGGCGAACGACAGCCGGTGCGCGGCGATGGCGAACGTCGAGTCGAGTTCCACCGCGCGGCCGAAGCCCTGCTGCGCTTCCGTGAAACGGCTGCGGCGAAAAGCTTGCTCTCCCTCCAGGTAGGCGCGTAGCGCCGGGATCGACGACGTCGTGATCGTCGATACCCGCACCTCGGGAACTTCGCCTTCTTGCCAGATCGACTTCAGCAGCTCGACCGTCAACTGGTCGACTAGTGCAGTCATCTCCGACTCGGGCCCCTCTACTGCGGCCGACGCGTCCTTCCGCAACCAGCGGACGTTGAATAGTTCGGCAGCGACTCGTACCTCGCCCGGGGCCGTCGTAATGACGCTGCCCAGAATCATGTTCCCGGCGCCCAAGGCCGTCGCCACCCGGGCGGCCTGATCGGGAGCCGCGAGCTCGTCGATCCCGCCTATCGCCTTGCCCCAGCTGATTAGAACGGCTCGCGGGTCTGAGGCGCGATACGCTCCCGTCCCGTCCAAAGCCGTGGACACAAGGTCGACCAGCCCCTCACCCCACAGCGCGACGTCGGAGCCTACGGGGTGGAAGGGCAACACGGCCACGACGTCGGGCTGCAGATCGTGCCCGCGATTCCGCGACCAGACGAGCCCGATCCCCACGCTCCCGAGAGACGCGAAGGCGATGACGCCGCCCAGGATCGCCCGCCGCCAGGTGAACCAGCGGCGGGGCGCATGCCACGCCGTGGTCCCGCTCGCCTTCACGCGGGCGACGGCCGAAGCGTCGGCTCGGGCCAGCCGAGTCTGGATGAACGCAGTCGCGACCAGGATCGGGAGCCCGATCGCAAGCAGTCCAATCCCGGCTGGAAAGAACCAGTCGGGCAGGGCGAACTGCTGCGAGAGGATGTCGAGCGCTTGGATGACGCCCCAAGAGACGGCGAGATACACCACCAGGATCCGCGCGAGACGCGCGGACTTAAGTCGATCGACGAAGCTGCGTGCCTTCTGGTCGGGGCTCATGGCCGAGAAGTATACTAACCTCCCCGCTCCCAGGTCCAGTGGTGCGGTTCCTTCGGATCTTCTTGACAATATCTCTTCTTGTGCTCTCTATAGGGGACGAGGATGGCGTACGCGCCGTCCCTCACCTCGGCGCCCTCCCTGTCTTTCCGCCGCGTTTGAGTCCCCTGTCAGGCCCCCCGGGAGGGGAACGTGAACAAGATCTTCGTGCTTGTACTGGCCCTGGCGGGTCTCGCCGTACTGGTCCCCAACACCCGTGAGCAGATCACGCAGCTGGTCGGCAAGATTGGCTCAGGCGGCCAGCAGCGTACCGCGCAGCACGCGCTGAAATTCATCGCGTCCGACATTCGACAGGCGGCCGCCGAGACCGGTGCCTATCCTGCCTCCGGCGCGCTGAGAGCGTGGCTGGAACAGAGGGGGCGGGGTGGAGAGGATCCCTGGGGTTCTTCCTACTACTTCGAGCTGTCCGCCGACTCCTTCGTGGTCGGGTCGCCTGGACCCGATTCCCGCCTACGCACCGATGACGATCTGCGACTGGCTGAGCGCCGCTTGGTCGCGAAGCCTGGAGTCATGATCATCGACCATCAACCGACGCCGCCTCCATCATCTGCAAAACGAACAGCAATCACGAAGATTAGGGAAGCCGGCGAGCGCTAAGGACGTGGGGCGGGCTTTGAATCGCCAACATTGAACATCGACTGTCGAATTCCCAAGAACAGTATACGACAGCCTGGCACCAACTCGCGGGTCAACGGTTTACGCTTGCCGGGTGTTTCCATCTCTTGAGCGCCGCGCCTCACGGCGCTACCCTGTATCTCACGAAAAAGCCCCCACAAGCCACGGAAGGGAACGAGATGAGACATCCATCCATTTCCGCCGCAGTGGCATGGGTACGCGTCTGGCATCGCCTGGCGCTCACCTTTGTCCTCGCCCTCGGTGTCTTGCCCGCCACGGCGGCAGGCCAGGCGCCGAGCGACACGCCGAACCCTCCGCCCTACTACGCCATCACCAACGCTCGCATTGTCACCGTCGCCGGCCCCGTGATCGAGAACGGGACTGTGGTCATTGCCAATGGCCTCATCGCGGCGGTTGGCGCGAACGTTGATGTGCCACCGGAGGCGTGGATCATCGATGGCCAGGGGATGACCGTCTACCCCGGCCTTTTCGATGCGCTTTCCGATCTGGGGCTCGAACAGGCAGACGGCGGTGCGCCGAGCGGTCGGGCGGGAGTCTCAGCGCCTGGCGGTGGCGGAGTGGCCTCGGATGGGCCCGAGGATCGGCCCGCCACGTACTCGTCTCGGGCCGCGGCCGACGCGCTGACGACCGGTGACTCACGGATCGAGACCTGGCGCGAAGGTGGCTTCACCGTGGTGATGACGATCCACGGCGACGGATTCGTGACCGGCCAAGGCGCGGTCATCGCCCTGGGCAACGGAGAACCGCAGCAGATGGTCGTCAAGAGCCCGGTCGCGCTCCGCCTGAACCATCGGGCGCCGCGTGGCACGCGTGGCTACCCGGGATCGCTATTCGGCGTGATCGCCTACGAAAAGCAACTCTTCCTCGATGCGGATTGGCATACCCGCGCGATGGCCGCCGACCAAGCGCGGCCCGCTGGACTCGATCGGCCAGTACATGACGCGACGCTCGAGCCGCTGAGCCGGGCGGTCGCCGAACGCTGGCCGGTGCTGATCCCCGGGAACGAGCCACGCGAGATCCTGCGGGCGCTGGATTTAGGTTCCGCAATGGGCGTGCAGACGGTGGTCTACGGGGCGCAGATGGGATACGACGTCGCCGCTCAGGTCGCCGAGGCAGATGCCCCAGTGCTCGTGAACCTCAAGTGGCCGGAGCGAACGCGCGATGCCGACCCCGAGAGCGAGGAATCGCTCGCCTCGTTGCGGCAGCGCACGTGGGCGCCCAGCACGCCGAAGGCGCTACACGAGGCTGGCGTCTCGTTCGCCTTCTACTCTGGCGGCCTCGCATCGCCGCGCGCCGTGATGGAGCGCGTCCGCAAAGCGGTGGATGCGGGACTTCCCTCTGAGGCTGCAGTCCGGGCGCTCACCTTGGGGCCGGCCGAGATCTACGGTGTGGCCGACCGCCTGGGCAGCGTCGAGCGGGGCAAGCTGGCGAACCTCGTAGTCACCGACGGCGACCTGCTGGCGGAGAAGACCAAGGTGAAGATGGTCTTCGTGGACGGCCGCAAATTCGAGAAGCACGAAGCAGGCCGACCCACGGAGGCGCCGGCGACCGACCTCACGGGCACCTGGACCGTCACCATCGAGTCGCCCCGCGGTACGCAGGAGTCCACGGCGGAACTGTCCATGGAAGAGGACGGGACCCTTTCCGGCACTGTTCGCGGCCAGCGCGGCGAAGGGAGCGTGACCGAGGGTTGGGTAAGCGGAAGCAAGTTCAGCTTCACCGTCGCGATGACGATGGGACAGCGCTCGATGGAGGCCGTCTACAGCGGGACGGTCGAGGGTGACGAGATGGAGGGCAGCGTTTCCTTCGGCCGCTTCTCCAGCGAGTTCAAGGGGACAAAGGGGCCCAGCTCCGCCGGTACTGTGGCTGCGGCCGCAACCGCGCAGGCGGCCGGCCCGGAACAAGCCGCACGAGAGCGTCCTCAACCCGCCGATGATCTCGATCCTGCCGCCGGCGCCATGGATGCGACGGTCGATTGGGACGCTCCGGCGCCTACCCTGGTGATCCAGAACGCCACAGTCATGACGGTCAGCCAGGGGACGCTGGAAGGTGCCTCGATTCTGGTGCGTGATGGGAAGATCAGCGCTGTCGGGAGCGATGTTCGCGTTCCATCGGGCGCGACGGTCATCGATGCGACCGGCCAGTATGTGACCCCCGGCATCATCGATGCTCACGCACACGTCGCGAGCGATGCGACGAACGAGGGGAGCATCGCCGTCTCGTCGATGGTGCGCATCGAGGATGTCATCGACCCTTCCGACATCAACATCTATCGCGAGGCGGCGGGCGGCGTGACCGCGTCCCACGTGCTGCACGGTAGCGCGAACCCGATCGGCGGCCAGAACGCCACCATCAAGCACCGCTGGGGCGAGGACGCCGGCGGACTGCTGTTCGAGGGCGCGATGCCGACGATCAAGTTTGCACTCGGCGAGAACGTGAAGCGCTCGAGCCGCTCGCCGACGCCGGGCACACAGCGGCGCTATCCGGCGACGCGGATGGGGACGATGGACGTGATTCGCCAGGCGTTCATCGACGCGCGCGAGTACAAGAGAGAGTGGGATGACTACGAGCGGCGCCGCCGGTCCGAGCGGAACCTGGTGCCGCCGGCGCGTGACCTGAAGCTCGATCCGCTGGTCGAGTTGCTGGAGGGCACGCGGTGGGTCCACTGCCACACCTATCGGGCCGAAGAGACGCTGCAAATGATCCGCATCGCGCAGGAGTTCGGCTTCCACATCGCGACCTTCGTGCACGTGCTCGAGGGTTACAAAGTGGCCGACGAACTGGCCGCGAGCGGATTCGGCGCTTCGACCTTCTCGGACTGGTGGGCTTACAAGATGGAGGCCTACGACGCCATACCCTACAACGCGGCGCTGATGACGCGTCGCGGAGTGCTGGTCTCCATCAACTCCGACAGCCAGGAGGAGGCGCGGCATCTCAACCAGGAGGCCGGGAAGACGATGAAGTGGGGCGGTCTGTCGGAAGACGAGGCGCTGGCGCTGGTGACGCTCAATCCGGCGATTCAGCTTGGGGTAGGCGACAAAGTCGGCTCGATCGAGGCGGGTAAGGACGCCGACCTGGTGATCTGGGAGAACTACCCGCTCTCGGTCTACGCGAAGACCCTTACGACGATCGTCGACGGCCGCATTGTCTTCGACGTCGAACGGGATCGCGAACGGCAGGATCGGATCGCCGCAGAGAAGGAAGCGCTGAAGGCGCGTCTGGGCGGCTCGGGTTCGAGCGGTCGAGGCGGTCCCGACGGTTCCAGCCAGGACGACTCCAGCTCGTCGAGCCGGTAGGCGGAAAATGAGACAAAAGGAGAATACCGTGTCTATACACGCGAATCAGAGGAGAGTCGTCCGGGCTCCGAGCTCCACGCTCCCCATCGCCGTCGCCATCCTCATTCCCATCGCCCTCGCAGCTGCGGCGGTCCGGGATGCCGCGGCTCAGCACGACCCCCACGTCACCCCCGCCTCGACGTACGCCATAACCGGCGCCACGATCCATACCCTGGCGGGGCAGACGATCGATAACGGCGTTGTGGTACTTCGGAACGGCCGGATCCTCGAGGTGGGGGCAAACCTTGCCGTACCCGCGGGCGCATCGTTGATCGACGCCGCCGGCCTCCATGTCTACCCCGGCATGGTCGACGCCTTCAGCCGGCTGGGGCTGACCGAGGTCGGGTCTGTGCCCGCCACCCAGGACGCGAATGAGCTGGGGAGCTGGAACCCACACCTGGCTGCGTACACCGCGATATACCCGGCCAGCGAGCACATCCCGGTCGCACGGGCGAATGGAGTCACGCACGCCGTATCCGCGCCCGGCAGTGGCGGCGGCTTCCGCGGTGGGGGCGGTGGCGGTATTCCCGGTCAGGCGACCCTGATGCACCTGGATGGTTGGACGATCGAGGAAATGGCGATCCAACCGTCGGCGGGGATGGTGATCCAGTGGCCCAGCATCCGGACTCGCAGCTTCGATTTCACCACTTTCCAGGTCACCGAGCGGCCGTTCACCGAGGCGAAGAAGGAGTATGACGAACAGCTGCAAGAGCTGGAGAATTGGTTCGAGGCGGCGCAGCACTACAAGCAGGCCGTCGAGCGCGGCGATCCGTCGAAGTTCGATCGCGACCTGCAGCTCGAGCACCTGGGCCGCGTTTTCGGCGGTAGCCTGCCGGTGATCGTGGTGGCGAACGACAAGCGGGGCATCGAGACCGCTCTCGAGTTCGCCGAGCGCTACGAGCTTCGCATCATCCTCGCCGGCGGGCGCGATGCGCGGGAAGTGAAGGAGCTACTGGCGGAGAAGGGGATCCCGGTCATACTGGGCCCCTCGCAGTCGCTACCGGCGGAGCAGGACGATCCGTACTACCTGCCGTTCTCCCTAGCCGGCGAGCTGCACGCGGCCGGCGTGAAGATCGCGTTCGCGACGTTCAATTCTGCCGACTCCCGGACTCTTCCCTACGAAGCGGCCAACACCGTTCCGTTCGGTCTTCCGTACGACGAGGCGCTGAAAGCGGTCACGATCAGCGCCGCCGAGATCCTTGGAGTCGGTGATCAGTTGGGTACGATCGAGCCGGGCAAGCTGGGGAACTTGATCGTCACCGACGGTGACCCGTTGGAGATCCAGACTCAGGTTCGGCATGTGTTCATCAAGGGCATCCCGGTGGACACTCAGAACAAGCACCGGGAGCTTTGGGAGCGCTACAAGGCGCGACCGGCCGCGGAGGAAACGCCCGTCACGACTACGGCGAAGACGAACGGAGGGTAGCCGGTCGGGGAGCATTTTAGAGGATTCTTGCTCTTCGATAATCGACAGCCGGTAGCCGATGGTCGATTCACAAGGACTCTTCGACTATCGACAATCAACGTCCGACGCTCGGGTACCAGTCAAGGGAGTCGGCTAATCGTGCGTCGAGCCGTTGAAAGTCGAACGTTGAAAGGAAGCTGAAAAATCGGGCGTCGAATATCGGCTGTTGGTTATTCATTTCAATCACTGTTAGAGGTGTTACCCGTCCCAACTAGTCTGCGGACCAGTAGTCGCCAGGCTTGAGAGCGCTCGTGCCGAAACCGGTGCCGGCTCGTCCTCGTATTGGCGATCGGAAGCAGCCCCTTTCCTCGTGAGAAGCCCGAGACGCTGTCCGTCGGTTCCAGCGGGAGATGCAACCCCGTCCTGCGAATCGCTGTCTACTAGGGCGGTGCTAGCTGCAACCATCTTCGGGTCCTACAGGAGTCGTTCGTGATGCTCGCCTCCACGCTGTCCGATCTGCGCTATGCGCTTCGATCCGTCGCGCGGCGCCCGCTACTCTCCTTGATTTTGGTCCTGATCCTCGGCGTCGGCCTCGGCGCCAACGCCGCCATGTTCAGCGTCGTCGATTCAGTGCTGCTCGAGCCGCTGCCGTATCCGGAGGCCGACCGGCTGGTCTGGATGTGGAGCGTCACGCCCGCCGGCCAGAACAACACGGTCGCGGCGCTCGACTATGTGGACTACCGGGAGCGCAATACGACGCTCGAGTATCTGGCGGCCTATTCCTGGTCGCCGGAGCGTTATGTGATCACCGGCGGTGATGAGCCGGAGGTCTTGGTTGGATCGGCGGTTTCGTCGAATCTGTTCCAGACACTAGGCGTGGATCCCGTCGTCGGCCGCGGTTTGCTGGCCGATGATGAAGATCCGACGTCGGGCAATCCGATCGTGCTCGGCTATGGGCTCTGGCAACGGCGGTTCGGCGGCGACCCGGACATCGTCAGCCAGACGGTCAGCCTCGAGGGCAACGTGTACGAAGTCGTGGGCGTGATGCCGGCGGGCTTCGCCTTCCCATCCTTTGCCGAGTTGTGGCGACCGATGCGGATGAACGAGGGGATGGCACAG
>JBDHAS010000174.1:0-8283 GCA_039588015.1 Gemmatimonadota bacterium
GATCGTTCTGGGGCACTTTCGCGTCTTCACGAACGTGGACGCGACCTTGATGACGATGGGGATGAGCGACCAAGCGATCCAGGCCATGTCCGGCAGCGTCGGTGGAGCGGCCGGCGTGGTGATACTCGTCGCGACGATTCTGCTGCTAGTACGGCGGTTTGTGCTTCCGCGCGTACGTGAGGTCACCGGTGCGGCCGATATTCTCGCCCTCGTGCTGATCGGGGCGATCATCGTGACCGGCAACATGATGCGGTTCGGAGCCGAGCACTTCGACCTTGCGCTCACGCGGGGCTACTTCGCCAAGCTGGCAACCTTCAGCGGTGTCATGGAGGAAGCCGCACTGCAAAACAACGTGTTCTTGGTCCACATGGGCCTGGCGTTTCTGCTGATCATGATCATTCCGTTCAGCAAGATCCTTCATTTCGGGGGGATCTTCTTTACTCATCAACTCATTCGGAAGCAGTGAGGCTGGGGAGACAACCATGTCCGAGAACAACAAAAGAGAGCTAGTCGTTGAGTCGATCAACGCGATTAAGGACGGTCCCCGCGCGCTTCGCATGTACATGGAGATGTGCGTCAAGTGTGGGACGTGCGCCTCTGTCTGCCCGGTGTACTTCGGCAAGAGCGAGAAGCGGTACAATCCTGCCGAACGAACCGACCTGATCCGGCGCATCTACCGCAAGCACAACACGCTGGGTGGGAAACTGTTCGGCAGGCTTGCCGGGGCCGAGGACTTCGACGAAGCAGATCTGGATGATTGGCAGCAGATCTTCTACGAATGCACGGGTTGCCGCCGCTGCGCCATGTTCTGCCCCTTCGGGATCGATCATTCCGTGGTTACACGCAAGGGCCGAGCGATCCTGGACAAACTGGGCATGACGCCGGACACGATGGCGAAAGTGGTCCAGGTCTCGCTGGAGACGGGAAACACGGACGGCGCAGGGGCAGCCGCGTTCCGGGCCGCGATCGACTTCCTCGAGGAGGAGATGAAGGACGAGCACGGCATCGACATCGAGATTCCGATCGATGCGAAGGGCGCCGAATACTTCTACGTCCCGCCCTCTGGTGACGTGCTGGTCAACCCCGAGGCCACGATGGGCGTCGCCAAGGTGTTTCACGTCTTGGGAATGGCGGACAACTGGACCATGAGCTCCCGGTGCTTCGACGGCGCCAATTACGGGCTGTTCACCGGTAACGACGGTGACATGAAGGCCGACAACAAGCTCTATGTGGAGGAAGCCAAGGAGTTGGGCACCAAGGTGATGTTGATGGGTGAATGCGGCCACGCCTATCGCATCATGAAAATGATGATGGAGAAGACCGGCTGGTGGGGCGAGCTGCCCTTCGAGATCGTCAACTGCATGGAGTGGACGGCCGATCACATCAAGGCCGGCCGGCTCGAGTTCGACAAGTCGAAGAACCAGCAGCCTGTCACCTATCATGACCCGTGCAACTTCGGACGTTCCTGCGGCATTACCGAGGAGCCGCGGGTCATCCTCGAGGCCTCTTGCACCGACTTTCGCGAGATGTACCCCAATCGGGGCGATAACTGGTGCTGTGGGGGCGGCGGCGGGCTGTCGGCTATGGACGACATCCTGGAGTTCCGCATGGAGATCTCGGGCAAGAAGAAGCTCGAGCAGATTCGCGAGACCGGAGCTCAGTACGTCTCCACCGCTTGCTCCAACTGCAAGCGCCAGCTAACACAGCTAATCGAGCATCACGAAGAGCAGATCGAGATTGGAGGCGTCCACGATATGCTCTCTCGCGCCATTCTCGTCAACGGGAAGGCCGCTGAGCGCGTGGAGTACGTGTAACGGAGAGATCGATTTCTGCGCTTGTTCTTGAAGGGGCGGTGACCAATGCGGCACCGCCCCTCTTGTCTGGTCTGTCACGCGATAGCTCAGTGGCTCTCAGGAAGGTGCAGGGGTTCCCCTGAACCGAGCCGCGGCCCGAACGAGCGCGGGGGCCCAACTCTCGGTGCCGAGAGCATGCACGTGCGTGTAGCACGCCAGCACGTTGCGGTGGCACAGACCGTCGCGTTCGCCGTCGAAGGCATGTCCCCGGTGCACGCGGAACGCGAAAGTCATTCCTTCTGCAGAGGACTGCAGATACGTGTAGTGGAACTCGTGCCCTCGTATCGGTTCCCCAACCGCAAAGAACGGATTGGACTCGACGGTCTCGAGCACGGTGTATCCATGCCCCTGAGGCCTGGCTCTGAAGGCGAAGACGGCGGGCAGCGCGCCCACCATGGGGTACTCCTTACCCTCGTACAAGAGCTTCTCGCCTAGATAGACGGTCCCGCCACACTCGGCATACACGGGCAACCCACGCTCGATCGAACGGCGCACGGAGTCGAGGAACGGTTGGTTGTCGGCCAGGGCCGGCGCCAGCGTCTCCGGGAAACCGCCGCCGATGTAGAGCGCTTCGACCGCCGGTAGCGCCGCGTCGCGTATGGGCGAAACGTCGATCAAACGCGCTCCCAGACGTTCCAGGGCCTCGAGGTTGTCAGGGTAGTAGAACTGAAACGCGGCATCCCGAAACACGCCGATCCGAGCGACCTCCGCGCCAGATACGTCTCGAGCGGCCGCGCTGACTGAAGGCGGCTCCAGCGCCGGGGCCCGCTGGGCCAGCTCCCACACGGCCTCCAGATCGATGTGTTCCCGAGCCACGTCGGCGGCCTGCTCTACGGCGCTCGCGAGACCGCCGTGCTCCAGGGGTGGTACGAGTCCGAGATGCCTCTCCGGAAAGAGCTGCTCGCGAATCCGGGGAATGGCGCCCAGCACGGGCAGCCCGCAGGTGACCTCGACGGCCTCGCGCAGCACCGATTCGTGCCGAGCGCTCGCCACTTGGTTCAGGATAACGCCTCGTAGGGGAACCTGCGGATCTAGCCGCTGGCAGCCCAGAACGACGGCGGCCATCGTTCGGGTTGCTTTGGTGCAATCGACGCAGAGCACGACCGGAGCTTGCAGCAATTTGGCGAGCTCGGCTGTGCTGTAGCTGCCCTGTGCGTCCATGCCGTCGTACAGCCCGCGGTTCCCCTCGATGACGGCCACGTCGGAGTCGGCGCTCGAGCCGGCGAAGGACCGCAACGCGGCTTCCGGGGACATAAGGAAGAGGTCGAGATTCCGGCAGGGTTGGTCCGCGGCCAAGGACAGCCAGGCCGCGTCGATGTAGTCGGGACCCTTCTTGAAAGAAGCCACGCGGCGGCCCTGCTTGCGCCAGGCCGCCGCGAGTCCCAGTGAGACGAGTGTTTTTCCGCTACCGCCTCGCACCCCGGCGATCAGGATCCGGGGGGAGTTCATGGGTTACACCATCTCGATGAAGCCGCAGGGACAGATCTCCGCGCACTTCTTACAGCCCGTGCAGTTCACCATCTTGAACGGGTAGAGCTGGCCTCTCTCGAGCGGCTTCTCGATGGCCTGATCCTGGCAGTACATCCAGCACTTTTCGCAGTCGAAGCAGTATCCGCAGCTCATACAGCGCCGCGCTTCTCCGACTACCTCATCTTGGCTGAAACCGAGGTTGACCTCGAGGTCCACCGACGCCATCCGCTGGTCGACGTCGATGGCCGTGGGCTCACCGCGCTCCTGTTTCTCGTAGTGATCCAACAGCATTTTGTCGGGTCGGATGATCGGCATGCCGTCTGTCTCGGCCGGGATGCCTGAGAATCTCCGGACGATCGCTTCGGCTGCCCTACGACCATGGCCGACCGCCGTGGTGACCAGGTCGAGCGACGTCACGTCACCGCCGGCCCAGATGCTGTCGACCTTGGTGGCCCCCTCGTCATCCACCTTGATCCAGTCTCTGCCCTCGATCAGCGACTCGAACCCTTTGAAGTCCGGTTGCTGGCTTACAGCCGAGATGACCGCGCTGGCGGGGATCTCGAATTCCGATCCCTCGATTGGAACGGGTCGCCGGCGGCCGGAGGAATCAGGCTCGCCCAGCTCCATGCGAATGGCCTTCATCGCGACCACCCGGCCGTTCTCCTGCCTGAAGCCGATCGGTGCAGCCAAGAACTCGATCGTGATCCCCTCGTTGATCGCCTCCTCCACTTCCTCCTTGATCGCCGGCATCTCGGCGAGGGTGCGCCGATAGAGGACCGTCACGTTCGCGCCGAGGCGCTTGCAGATCCGAGCCGCGTCGATCGCCGTATCACCCCCACCGACCACGATCGCCACCACGTCCTTGCCCAACTCCAGCTTCTCGCCGTGGTGGAAACGACTGAGGAAGTCGACTCCGGAATACACGTTGGGAGCATCTTCCCCCTCGACGCCGAGGCTGACTCCCTGCTGGGCGCCGAGGGCGACGTAGACGGCGTCGTACGAACCCTTGAGGTCCTCTACGCTCGCCTCCCGGCCGATCTTCTCGCCGCACTTCAACTCCACGCCGACGTCGAGGATCTTCTGGATCTCGGTGTCCAGCACCGATTCGGGGAGACGATACCCCGGGATGCCGTAGCGCAGCATCCCCCCGGCTTGCTCCATCGCCTCGAACACCGTCACCCCATAGCCCCGCCGGGCCAACTGGTAGGCGCAGGAGAGACCGCTGGGTCCGGCACCGACGACGGCAATCTTCTCGGACTTCTTCTCGTCGCTCAGCTTTTTCAGCGGCAGGTCCTTTTCGATGCCGTAGTCGCCGATGGCCCTCTCGATCTTGTTGATGTTGACCGCGCCCTCGAGTTCCTTCCGGTTGCATTCGGTCTCGCAGGGAGCGGGGCACACGCGGCCGCAGACAGAGGGGAAGGGGCTGGTATCGGTGTAGATATACCAGGCTTCCTCGAAGGCCTGCTCTCGTGGCTTCTCCAACTGCTCTGCCTGAGCGATGGTCGTACAGAACTGCCTGATCAGATTGCCGCTCGGGCACGTCGCGTGGCACGGGGGCTTCTTCTCGACGTGCTTGGGCCGCAAAGGCGACATCTCACGCGAAGCACCGCTGGAGAATCCCCTCGTTCCGAAGCTTTTCTTCTTCTTCTTTACCTTCTTCACAGCCATAAGTCACCCCGCCCGCCGCGTGGTATTTTGTTCGTTGCTCCAGCCGCGTTCCCATGGTGGGAACGCGGCTGCCTTTGAGAGTACTTGAATCCAATAGCGGCTACTATCAGCCGCCGCCCGCATCCGGGGGAAGTTCGATGTAGCTGCCGCCGAAGTACGTGTAGACGCACCGTCCGGAATCCATCAGGGAGCGAATAGCGAGCTTGCACGCCTTCTTGTCGACTTCGTCCTCGCCGAACTTCTGAATCATCGCTTTCGTCAGATCGCTGGCTTTTAGCTTCTTCTTACCCTGGTATTCAGCGACCATCGCATACATGGCGTCCGCGACTTGTTCCGTCGTTACAGCCATCGCGCACCTCCTAGGCGTGCCTGAGCTGCGCGGACCGCTTGTACGTCAGGCCCGCGAACTTGAAGTCGTCGATATGCTCCTTCTGGAACTCGATGCCGGTCATCTTGAAGAAGCGGGGCCAGCCGATACGATCGATGAACTCGCCCATGCGCTCGTACTTGCGAGCGTTGTCGACCCAGACTTCCGTGATGTTCCGCACGGCCTCGACGACTTCCGGCCAGCGCGGTGGATTGTTCGGAAGGAAGGGGATCGCCAGCTTCGAGAACTTCGGCTCCGAACGGGCATTCGAGACCTTGCCGCCCACCCAGATCGATACGCCGTCGTTCAGCGCGTCAGCCATCGGCAACGACGGACAAACCGTGAAGCAGTTTGCGCAGAACATGCACAGCTCCTCCTCCAGTTCGACGGAGGGCTTGCCTTCTACGGTCGCTGGCCGAATCGCCGCCGTGGGGCAGGAAGCGATCACGTTGGGGATCTCGCACACCTTGTTGAGATTGTCGTGCAGGATCTTCGGCGGTCTGCGGTGGATGCCGAGGATCGCGATGTCCGAGCAGTGCACCGCGCCGCACATGTTCAGGCAGCAGGCCAGGGCGATCCTCAGTTTCCCGGGTACTTCCTTCCCGGTGAAGTAGTCGCAAAGATCGTCCATTACAGCCTTCACCACGCCGGACGCGTCCGTCGCAGCCGAATGGCAGTGTATCCAACCTTGAGTATGCACGATGTTGGATATGGCGTTGCCGATACCACCCACCGGATGTCCGATCTTTTCGAGATCCGCAATCAGCGGGTCGATCTTCGACTCGTCGGTGATCAGGAACTCGACGTTGTTGCGGCTGGTGAAACGCAGGTACCCGTCGCAGTACTTGTCGGCCAGTGCCGCGAAGTCGCGGATCCTCTCGACGCCCAGTAGCCGCGGCGAGGACGCGCGCACGGTGAAGAGTTTGTCACCGGACTCGGCGACGTGGACCATAACGCCGGGCTTGAGTATCTCGTGGTGATCCCACTTCCCATAGTTGTCCTTGATCACGGGAGGCAGGAATTTCTCATAGTTCGGAGGTCCGATATCAGTCAGTCTTTCCGTTGCCATGATTCAATCTCCCCAGAAGAGTATCTTGGTATCCATTCCCTGTACGCCCAGTCGCTCTACGCCTCTTCCTCATCCTCCTCCTCGAAGTACTCCTCGTAGAAGACGTAGGGGTTCTCTCTGGGGTAGGCGATCATTTCGGGAATAGGCTCCACCTCGATGGCCTCGAGGAAGTTCCCGAGCCCGACGCGCTGCATCAGCTCGCCGACCCGTTCCCGGTTCTTTCCGTGCTCGCCCCAGAAATCCCAGATGCGCTCGATGAGATCCTTGAGCTCTTCGTACGGTGGTTCGAGCTTCATAAACGGCACCAGCACCGACGAAAGAAGTGCGCCCTCTACGATCGGCGCCTTGGCGCCCAAAAGGACGGTTGCACCGCGGTCTTTGCCGGGCTTGAGAGCCTTGGGCATCGCGTTGATGCAGTGCATGCACTTCACGCAGTTCTCGTCGTCGATCTCGAGCTTGGAACCGTCCCACTCGATGCACTTGGTCGGGCAGTTGCCGCAGACGTCTCTTTGAATGTCGAGGCCAGCATCTGCGGCGGCTTTCACCTCCGCCTGGTTGATCTGGATCTCGTCGCGCCATGTGCCGATGATCGACATGTCCGCTCGCGCGATCGAAGCGACGCAGTCGTTCGGGCAGCCCGCACACTTGATCTTGAACTTGTACGGGAAGGCCGGACGGTGCAGCTCGTCCTGGAACGTCTGCGTGAGATCGTTGGTTAGGTGCAGTGTGTCGAAACACGCCCATTCGCAGCGGGCTGGACCCACGCAGCAGCTGGGTGTGCGCATGTCCGAACCGGAACCGCCCAGGTCGAAACCGGCAGCGGTGAGTTCCGCGAACGTGGGCTCGAGCTCGTCCGTAGTCGTGCCGAGCAGGATGATGTCGCCTGTCGACCCGTGCATGTTGGTCAGCCCGGATCCGTGGCGTTCCCAGATGTCGCAGATCGTCCGTAAAGCGTCAGCGGTGTAGAACCAGCCGCTCGGCATGTTCACGCGCAGCGTGTGGAAATGCGCGATATCGGGGAACTCCTCCTGCAGGTCGCTATAGCGGCCGATTACGCCTCCGCCATAACCCATGACCCCCACGATGCCGCCGTGCTTCCAGTGGCCGATCTTCTCCTCGTAGGACCGCTCCAGCAGCCCCAAGAGGCTTTCGCTCATCTTGTTCTTCTCGGCCGTCTTCTTGATCTGCGTTACGAAACTGGGCCACGGCCCCTTTTCGAGCTCATCCAGCATCGGGGTGCCGTTGTTGCCTTTCTCTGCCATCGTCGGCTCCTTTCGGATGGGCATGATGGCGCTTCCATTACCCTCTGGTCAGGTCGCTTCCAGCCGCTCCCTGACGTTCACTACGACTCTATATAGAACCGTTAACACGAAGAAACCCAGTGCATATACTCCGACTGTAATCGCTACCTCGGGGGCGGTCGGCGCGTATTCTGTTACCTCCCCCAAGGGCGACGGGATGAATCCAGTCACCACCATCGCCAGACCCTTCTCGATCCAGATGGCGAGGATCACCGCGGCACAAAGCGGTGCCAGGAACCTCTGCTGCCTGCGAATGCCAGGAATCAGCAGCAGCACCACGGCAAGGACCGTCAACCCCGCGTTGATCCACATCCAGGGAACCAGGGCGGCCCGCCCCTCGAGGCCGACGAATAGATACTCGAAGGCGTGCAGGTGGTGCGGCATGTCGCTGTAGAGCCCGGTGAACAACTCGACCAGAACGAAGAACAGGTTGACCACCATCGCGTAGGCGACGATCGTGGCGAGCTTCTGAATCGCCTCCCAGCCCGCGTCGAAGCGGGTGAATCGCCGCAGAATCAGGGCAAGCAGGATCAACAGGCTGGGACCCGAAGCGAA
>JBDHAS010000175.1:0-11065 GCA_039588015.1 Gemmatimonadota bacterium
GTTGCCCTGGCCGTCCATCACCGACTCGACGTCCAGGCTGATGCGGTGCCTCTTGCCGTCATCCAAAACGTACTTGACCGGTATGAACCGGTAGACGCCGTTCCACGATCCGTCGAATCGGAATGTGATGCGCTCTTCGACTTGGATCGACCCGTCTAGCTCCACGTTGTATGTCGCGTCGAAGAAGTTGATCGCGAGACGTCGGCTTTGGGCATATAGAGGCGTCGAGGATGCTGTGTAACCGATAGCGAGCGCCGCGGTCGCCGCGCAGAGCACTATTCGCAGCGGGCGGCGCAGCTTTCGCGCGTTCAAGAACAGCATGATGCGGCCCTCTTAGCTGAAATCGACCTTCGGGGCTTGGCGCTCTTCCGGCGACTCCAGTTCGAAGTACTCCCGGTCCTTGAAGCTGAACAGCCGGGCGATGATGCTGGACGGCACGACGTGTACCTTGGTGTTGTAGTCGCGCACGACCGCGTTGTAGTAACGGCGCGCCTTCTGGATGTTGTCCTCGATCTCGCCAAGGGTGCCTTGCAACTGGCCGAAATTCTCGGAGGCGTGCAGGTCCGGGTAGTTCTCGGCGACTGCGAACACCGAACGCAGCGCTTGCGTCAGCATGTTCTCGGCCTTCGCCTGCTCCGCCGGCCCTTGTGCCGCGATCGCCTGCGAGCGGAGTTCCGTCACCTTCTCGAACACGCCCTTCTCGTGGCTCGCGTATCCTTTCACCGTCTCCACGAGGTTGGGGATCAGGTCGTAGCGACGCTTGAGCTGCGCATCGATATCGGCCCACGCCGCGTCGGCGCGAACGCGTAGCGACGCCAACGAGTTGTAAAGGACGATGCCGATTATGGCGACCGCAGCGAGAACGACTATGAGAACGAGGTTGTCCATATCGTGCCTCCACGTGTGTATCCAAAGCGAGACTTAGAGTCCCAACTTCCCAGGCCACCGGAGTATCTCAAGTTGGGTACGGAGATGAAGATGGGGCTTCGGCAGCGGCCTCCGAAAGTGCGGGTGCTCCGGGGGTCCCTGCCTGCGGTCTCTCTCGGGCGAAGCGCAGCCGCCAGAGTGGATCTGTCCGGCTGACCGGCAAGCTGTATCTTGGACGTGTTCGTCAGAGTTAATAGCAGGGCCAGTGACTGCTGGCCGTCGTCCTCCTCGCCGCGAGCGTGCTGGATGCCCCGACCAATCCGCCAACACAGGAGGAGAGCTGTGAGACCGATATTGGACCGCCCGGTTATCGCTGTCGCGTGTCTTGTCCTGTCGCTGGGCCTGAGCCCGACGCGGCTCGATGCGCAGAGGGCCGCTGCCTTCGCCGAGGCACCCGCGCCCGGGCGCTACGCCGAGGCCGTCAACCTCGCCCGTGTCGTGATGAGCGCTGTAATGGAGGAGAGCGGAACGCCGGGGATGTCGGTGGCGGTGGGCATCGACGGAAGGATCATCTGGTCCGAGGGTTTCGGCTACGCCGACGTCGAGAATCGGGTTCCCGTATGGGAGGAGACGAAATTCCGGATCGGCAGCGTGTCGAAGCCGGTGACTGCAGCGGCGCTCGGTCTGCTCTATCAGCAAGACCGTCTCGACTTCGACGCGCCGGTTCAGCGGTACGTGCCGAGTTTCCCGGAGAAGCGTTGGCCGATCACGACGCGGCAGCTGGCGGGACACCTGGCAGGCATCCGGCACTACCGGGGAGCCGAGTTCTTGAGCAGCAGGCGGTACGAAACCGTTACGGAAGGGCTCGAGATCTTTCAGGATGACACGTTACTGTTCGAGCCCGGCTCTCGTTGGTCGTATTCGAGCTACGCCTGGAACTTGCTCAGCGCTGTTGTGGAAGGAGCGTCCGGGGAAGGTTTCCTCACCTATATGCAGGAGAAGGTCTTCGAGCCGCTGGGGATGGTCCACACGATCGCAGGCTACACCGACAGCATAATCCCGCACCGGACGCGCTTCTACGAGCGGGCAGAGGACGGCCGGGTTCTCAATGCTCGCTTCGTGGACAACAGCTACAAGTGGGCCGGCGGCGGATTTCTCTCTACGCCGGAGGACTTGGTGCGCTTCGGCATGGCGCACCTGGGCGACGAGCTGCTCGAGCGGGAAACCACCAAGCTGCTCTGGACGTCTCAGCGCACCAACGATGGCTCGGAGACGGGTTACGGCATCGGTTGGAGCGTGGGCATGACGGGCGGAGGGTCCCGATGGGCGAGCCACGGTGGCGGCTCGGTGGGCGGTACCACGTTCTTGTTGGTATTACCGGAGCACGAGGCGGCCGTCGCCATGGTCGGTAATATGAGTCAGGCGCCGACGGGCTACGTACCGTCTCTCATCATCCTAGAGGCTTTCCTGGCGTCCGAGCAGTTGGCCGCTGAAGCGGAGGGTACGGGACCGAACTTGAGCGGCGCCTATCGGTGCTCGGGGGAATTTCGCGGCGAATCGATTGGGACGGGCGAGTTGGATCTCCGCGGCGACCCGTCGGACTACTGGGGGCGTATCGTCTGGGGCAACGAGACTACGGACCGGATCATCTACGCTTCGAGCAGCGCCAGCGAGACCCGCTTGATCTCGGTGGACGAGCGCGGCCGTCTCACCGATACGCGGCTACACGCAGAGGGTGAGGGCGTTGCCGGCACTTGGTTCAGCGGCGGGAGGCGCGGTAGCCTGATGTGCCAGAAGCCTTGAGGCTGGGTCTGTTTCTCTGATCGCTCGGACGCGCGGAGCTCGGCGCCGGCGGTTGCCGAGCCCCGCGGCTTTCCAGCTTACGAAGGGCTCGGCGACCTGACTTCGCGCGGCACTTGTCGAGCGCCGCGGAAGTTCGCTCTATGGGCTACGGCTCTGTCGACTTGATTGGAATCTGCCAGATCCCGTCTTTGCCTTCAGCCGGCGCCACCAGAACGAGGGCGGCGGAGTCTGCGGCCCAGCCTAAGGAACGAAGGCCTGCTGGAAGCTCGATCGTGATCACAGAACCGTCCTCGAGTGCCACGACCTCCACCAGATTGTTGCCGTCCGGGTTACCTTCAACCGGTCTTGCCAGTAGGGCTTTCCCGTCCGGAGATAGGCCGACGTACTCGCCGACGGCCCGCACCGTCTTGGCCGACCCTGTTGCTAGAGAGACCTGCTTGATCTGGTTGATCGCGTCGGTGACGGAACTTGCATCGAGGCCGTAGTAGATCGAGCGCCCATCGGGTGACCAGTCAAGGCGGTAGACCATTCCCCGCTCGCGCAGCAACACTATGACCTGACGCGTTTGCCAGTCGATGATGTGAATCTCGCTGGCCGCAGCAGCCGTTGATAGCGAGGCGACTAGGGCGATGCGAGCACCGTCCGGCGAGAAAGCGAAGGCATTGGCTCCTGTACGGATCAGCAATCGAGGTGGGTCCATCGGACGTCCGCTGGCCGGGTCGACTTCCACCGTCCAGACTCGGGGCGGACCAATGGCCGCTATGAAACCGACCCTATCTCCCGAGGGCGACCAACGGGCGTTGTAGGCCGCCCACATCTTCCGGAATGCGAACGGATCGCTCCCGTCGGTCGGGACGATCCAGAGCACGGGGTCCGGGCGTGTTTGGATGGCGGCATAGAAGCGCGAGTCCGGCGAGGGCGCGACCGTGGGATGTATCGCCGCATCGATCGTGGCAACGAGGCGTGGTTCCGGAGCGAGGTGCTTTGCCGCCGAGTCTTTCAGCTCGGCCTGCTGCGCGATCAACTGGCTCGCCGGCACCGCTATCGCTAGCGGCGCGGCCAAGGCTGCGAATGGAATTCGGAATCTCATTTCGCCGGCCATACCCCCAATCGAATTGCGATCTCCATTCGTTCGTCTCGACGGACTATCTCCACCGACACTTCTTGGTCGATCCGCTCCGGAGAGAGCGCCGCTTGGAGCGATGCCATCCCCAGGACGAGATCTTCGTCGAGCGACACTACAACGTCGCCGGCGCGGATTCCAGCCCGGTCCGCCGGTCCGCCCGATTCGGGCTCCGCAACTTCTACGCCGGATTGCTGGTCACGTGACAAGCGACGCGCCTCCCTGGCGTATAGCGGCCGCTCCCGACCGGAGATCCCCAGGTAAGATCGGCGATAGATTCCGTGTGAGATCAGCGCGGACATGATGCGTCGCGTCGTATGATTGACCGGAATCGAGAACCCGATGCCGGCACCGCGACCTATTGCGGCCGTGTTGATACCTACGACCAGCGCGTGACTGGTGACCAGCGGGCCACCCGAGTTGCCCGGGTTGATGGCGGCATCGGTCTGGATGACGTTATCGATCAGCCGCCCCGCCACTGTGCGCATGGACCGACCGAGCGCGGAGACCACGCCGGCGGTGACGGTGGAATGAAAGCCGTACGGGCTTCCGATTGCCAGGACGAGCTGGCCCACCTGAAGCTCGCCGGCGTCACCGAAATCGGCCGCCGTCAAGCCGCTCGCGTTGGCGCGCAGAACGGCCAAGTCGCTGGCCGCGTCCGTGCCCAGGATCTCGGCCTCGGCGTCTTCGCCGTCGGCGAAGGTCACCTCTACTCGCCGCGCGTTCTCGACGACGTGGTTATTGGTTACGACCAGGCCGTCGGGCGCGATCACGACCCCGGAGCCGTTTCCACCGGTCGGGTCGTCCCAGAACGCGAACTGCCGACCTGTGACCGCGATGTTGACGACAGCGGGTCGAAGTAGCTCGGCAACTTCGATCACGGCCTGGCTATAGGCGTCCAGTATCCTTGCGGCGCCAGAGTCTGAGTCCGCCGGTGCCTGTTCTCTAGTGTCGTCCGAGCCGAGCGGATCGACCGGAATAGGTGATTCCATTGTGTATTCCTGCCTTCGGAAGACGTTGGTGACGTACACTACCCGCCGCCGACGGCCTCGGTTTCAGGGCGCTGTCTGACTACGGCCATTTTTCCTATAATGCCGTTCTCGTCGCAATGCAAAACGTCAGTCGGGAGGCCAAATGAGGACTCGCGCCGTCTTCGTCGCCGCTTTAGGGGCGTCGCTCGCCTTCGCGCCGGCTTGGGCTCAGGAAGCCGGCCGGCCGCTTCGGCCCGTCCACACCTACTCGATCGTGGCGCGAGACGCGGCCAACGGACACCTAGGCGTGGCGGTTCAGTCCCACTGGTTCTCGGTGGGAGCCATCGTCTCGTGGGCCGAACCCGGGGTCGGAGCCGTGGCGACGCAGTCCTTCGTCGAGGTCTCGTATGGTCCGCTGGGGCTCGACCTGATGCGCGCGGGCAAGAGCGCGGATCAGACGCTTAGGGCGCTGCTTGCCGGTGACGAGCACACCGATGTGCGCCAGGTGGCGATGGTCGATGCGCGGGGCAATGTCGCCGTACATACGGGAAAGAACGCGATTATAGAAGCATGTGATCGTACTGGCGACGGCTACTCAGTGCAGGCCAACCTGATGCTGAACTCGACCGTGTGCGATGCCATGGCAGAGGCCTACGAAGCGACGGACGGAGATCTCGCCGAGCGCCTGATGTCGGCGCTCGAGGCGGCACAGGCCGAGGGCGGTGACATCCGCGGCAAGCAGTCGGTGGCGATTCTGGTGGTCAGCGGTGATCGCGAAGCGCCAGCTTGGGGCGGCCGCATCATCGACCTGAGAATCGAAGACCACGCGGAGCCGCTGAAGGAGATAAGACGGCTGCTGACGCTTGCTCGGGCGTACAACCACATGAATCGGGGCGACGAGTACATGACCCAGGGTGATGTGGAGAAGGCGGTCGACGCGTACAACATGGCGGAAGAGCTGGTTCCAGACAGTCACGAGATGATCTTCTGGCATGCGGCGACGCTGGCCGGGGTAGGGCGTGTCGAGGAAGCGCTCCCTCTCTTCAAGCGGGCCTTCGACATGTGGCCGGATTGGCGCACGCTCGTGCCACGCCTGCCGGCCTCGGGTCTGCTTCCAGACGACCCAGCGCTCATAGAGCAGATCACTAATGTCAGGTAATCTCGAAGACAACACGAATAGGAGAGCGACAATGCGCGGTAGCAGATGGTTCCCTCCCTTGATGGCAGCGATCCTAAGCCTGGTCGCCGCTCACGCGGCGGTGGGCCAAGAGCTCCCCGTCCTCGATCCCTCGCACGTGCGGCTGATCACTCAGGAAATCTCAGGCGATGCCGCCTACGAGCACATTCGGCACAACAGCCACTATCACCGGCCGCGCGGTGGGGCCGATGGGCTGTGGAAGGTCGCGGAATACTACGAGCAGAAGGCGCGCGAGTACGGGCTGGCGGATGTCCAGCTTATCAAGCAGGCGTATAGCACGCGCCCTTGGAACGCTCGCTTCGCCGATCTATGGATCGTCGAGCCGGAGCCGCAGCGTCTGGCTAGCACACTGCAGTCGGCGCTTCATCTAGCCGACTACAGCCGAACCACTGACGTGACCGCGGAACTGCTGGACGTTGGAGCCGGCACGCCGGCCGACTTCGAGGCGGAAGATGTCGCGGGCAAGGTCGTGCTGACCTACGGTTCACTCTTCTCCGTGATGCGGCGTGCGGTCGGAGAGCACGGCGCCGCCGGCGTGATCTGGTTCCCGAGTCCGTTCGGTGGTCAGAGCGCCTATCCGGACCAGCTCCGTTGGAGCCGGATCCCGAGCGAGGGAACCGATGGTTTCGAGCCGACGTTCGCGTTCGGGCTATCGCTGCGGCAGGGGCTGGAACTGCGAAGCCGCTTGGCGGCCGCTGCCGAGCCGGTCCGAGTGCGGGCGGTGGTGGACGCGGAGTTCAGCTCGAGCCAGGGCTCCGAGCCTTGGCAGGTCATGGTGGAGGCATTCATTCGCGGGGCCGAGCCGGGTCTCGCTCAGGATGTGGTTCTGACCGGGCACATGCAGGAGGAGGGGACATCCGCCAACGACGATGCCAGCGGAACCGCTAGCGTCCTCGAGATCGCCCGGGCGCTCAACTCGCTGATCGAGAGCGGGCGGTTGCAGAGGCCGCGACGCAACCTCCGCTTTTGGTGGGTGACTGAGATATCGAGCCAGCGGCAGTACTTCGCCGATAATCCCGATGCTCACATGGGCATGTGGGTCAACCTCAACCAGGACATGGTGGGCGCCAACCAGGCGCAAGACGTGATGCGCGCACAGAACATCACCCGCTTGCCGGCGACCCGCTTCCATTTCTTCAACGACGTCGTCGAGTCGGTGATCGAGTACATGGTTAAAGGCAACACGGCGGAGCTCGCTCAGGCTCAGGCGGGCAACGGGTTCTATCCAGAACCGCACCTAGCCCATCTGGGCACTCGTCATCGCTACAACGCCAAGATGATCTTCTTCCACAACAACACCGACCACATGCCGTTCAACGAGGCGCCGATCGGTGTCCCGGGTACGACCTTCACGAACTGGCCGGACAATTACATCCATACCAGCGATGATCAGCTGTGGAACATCGATCGCACGCAGCTCGGGCGTAACGCGGCGGCGGTGGCGCTGATGGCCTACACGATGGCCAGCGCCGGCGAGGCTTCGGTACCGGCCCTAGCCGCGGAGACGGTGGGCAGAGGGCAGGAGAGACTGGCACGGAACGTCAGGCTGGGACTGACGTGGATCGCAACCGCGGCCGATAAAGACGCCGCCTACTATCAAGCGATCGATCAGGTGCGCTTTGCGGCCGAGCGCGAGCGGCTCGCCATCGCTTCGCTGGCCGAGGCCCACGCCAGCGCGGAGCGTCGCATCGGCTCATTGCAGGATGAGTTGGACCGGCGTGAAGAGCAGGCTATCCGCGAGCTCGATGTTGCGTATCGCCAGAGCGCGGGCCGGAACGCTCCCGAGCGGCGGCTGTCCGAAGTCGAGCAGAGCTTGGCCGGGCTCGAGCCCGTCGTGACCGGCGGCCCGGACCAGTTCCTCGAAGGGCGCAGGCGGATCAGAGGAGCCCGCGGCCTCCACTCGCTCATGGCGTTCGAGGTGCTGAATGCAGTCAACGGCGAAAGGAACGGCCTCGAGATCTATCGCTACGTAGCTGCGGAGGCGCGTGAAGCAGGTGACTTCTACTATGGAACCGTCACGCCGGAAGCGGTGCTTCGGTACTTGGAGAACGTCGCGGCGGCCGGATTGATGCGACTAGAGTAGTCGTGACATGAAGTGGTATGAATACCGAATACCGAATATCCACCATCGAATGATGAAAGTTGGCCGGCCGGCCCCACTTCATCATTCGTTAACGGGCGTTCGATATTGGATATTCGGTGGTCTTAGACACGAAAGAGGCTGCAGGGTCCTATGCGTGAGCGGACGCCCCGGCGGACACGCTCCTGAAGAATGCGCGCCTCGTCAACGTCCGCTCCGGCGAAGTTCACGATGCCGACATCGCCATCTTCGAGGGCCGGATCGCCGGGTTCGGTGACTACCAGGCGCGCGATGCGGTCGACCTGCGGTGCCAGTACGTGTGTCCCGGTCTGATCGATGCGCACGTGCACATCGAGTCAAGCATGGTCACGGTGCCCGAGTTCGCACGGGCGGTCATGCCGAGGGGCACGTGCGCCGTCGTCACGGACCCGCACGAGATCGCGAACGTTTTGGGGTTAACCGGAATTCACTACATGCTGGATTCCAGCGAGGGGTTGCCGTTGCGCGTGTTCGCGATGGCCTCGTCCTGCGTGCCGGCCACCCACATGGAGACCTCGGGCGCCAGCCTTGAAGCGTCCGACCTCGAGCCGCTGTTCGAGCACCCGCGCGTGATCGGTCTGGCGGAGGTCATGAACTTCCCAGGCGTCTTCCTCGGCGCGCCCGAGGTTCTCGCGAAGATCGAGGCCGCCGGCGATCGTCCCGTGGATGGCCACTCGCCCGGGCTCTCCGGCCTGCCGCTTAACGCGTACACGGCGGCGGGAATCGGCTCGGACCACGAATGCACGCAGCTGGAGGAAGCACGAGAGAAGCTGCGCCGCGGCATGCATATCTTCATTCGTGAAGGGACAACAGCACGCAACCTTAAGGACCTGCTACCGCTCGTCACGCCACATAACGCCGCGCATTGCTCGTTCTGCACGGATGACAGGCACCCCGAGGATTTGCTGGAGGAAGGGCACATCGACGCGCTGATCCGCATGGCGGTCGCCGAAGGGCTCGATCCAGTCACGGCCATCCAGATGGCGACCATCAACACTGCGTCGTACTTCGGACTGCGCGGGCTGGGCGAAGCCTCACCGGGTTATCGCGCTGACCTGGTCGTCTTCGACGACCCCGCAGACTTTCGTGCCCGCAAGGTGTTCGTCGACGGGCGTGTCATTGCCGAGGACGGCGAGTATGTCGGTGCGCGACCGGCGCCCCCTCCGGCTCCGGGTAGCGGAGTGAAGGTGAAGTGGGAGGCCGTCGGCTTCGAGGTGGCGGCGGAGATCGGACAACAGGCGCGGGTCATCCACGCCATACCGGGTCAGATCGTCACTGGTCAGAGCGTCGAGGAGATGCGCGTGGAGGACGGGCGTGCCGTGGCCGACCCGGGGCGCGACCTGTTGAAGATCGCGGTGATCGAGCGACACCGCGCCACTGGTAACGTCGGCGTCGGGTTCGTTCGCGGTTTCGGACTGAAGAAAGGGGCCATCGCATCGACCGTGGCTCACGACAACCACAATATCGTTGTGGTCGGCGCCAGTGACTCGGATCTGAAGACCGCCGCCAGGGTCGTGGCCAAGGCGGGCGGTGGTCAGGCGGTAGTAGCGGACGGCGAAGTCTTGGCCTCGGTGCCTTTGCCCATCGCCGGCCTGATGTCCGACCTGCCGCTTGAGGACGTGAGGCGGCGGATTGAGGAGATGTCGCAGGCGGCTCGCGGGCTCGGCGGTACTCTGCCGGACCCGCTCATGACCATGTCCTTCTTGGCCTTGGCCGTCATACCGGAGCTCAAGATCACCGACATGGGGCTGGTCGACGTAGGCGAGTTCGCGCTCGTCCCGCTCCTAATCGATGGGGCGTAGCGATCGAGTTTACAAAGGCTCGCTTTGCCGTATAATTGCGGGGCCAGTGATACCGGAAGTGACAGCTTCACGCATCGCGAAATGGGTATCGCCATGCTCGCCGGGTGACGCGTGACGGTGGCCGTGCGCCTAAGCGCATGGTGCGACACAGGAACTACAGGGAGAACGACGATGGAGATCACGAGGACGATGGAAGAGGCGCTGAACAGCCAGATCAACGCCGAGATGTATTCGGCTTACGTCTACGCCTCCATGTCCGCCTATTTCGAGTCCGTAGACCTCAAGGGTTTTGCGACCTGGATGACGGCGCAGGCCCAGGAAGAGGTCGCGCACGCTATGAAGATCTACAACTTCATCATCGATCGAGGTGGTCGTGTGAAGCTGGCGGCTATCGACGCGCCGCCGACCGAATGGGACTCGCCCTTGGCCGCCTTCGAGGCTGCGTACAAGCACGAGCAGCACGTCACTAGCCTGATCCACGCGCTCGTGGCCAAAGCCGTCGATGAGAAGGACTACGCCACCAAGAACATGTTGGACTGGTTCGTCGACGAGCAGGTCGAGGAAGAAGCCTCCGCTAGCGAGATCGTCGCCAAGCTGAAGATGCTCGGTGGCGAAGGGCCCGCCGTGCTGATGCTCGATCGTCAGCTCGGCCAGCGGCAGTTCAGTCCCGAAGCCAGAGCTTAGAACCGCAGTAGGGGGACCCTATTGGGTCCCCCGTTTTCTTCTTCGAACCCTCCTGACAGCTCTGTCTGACCAACGTCGTCGCCCACCCCGTCGACCCCACATTGCATGTAGCTTGGCCCACCCATGCAGAACGCCCGTGAAGTCAGGCAAACTGACTGACCGAAGCGCTTTTTGCCCGAACAGAGGGCGTCCCCCGGGCGTGTTCGACGGTGCCGATGCAAAAAGTAGCAGCACTGTAAGTGCAATCATTACAATGTGTTAGTGGGTCTGGCTTGGTGGGCACAAATGTTTGCGAGAATTGTGGCACGGCTGCTGCCTATATGGGAATGCGCGAGCCGAAATGAGAAGGCGCCCATTCCCCCAGGTGACCTAATTCCCCCGCTTAGAAGTTCCTCTTTCAGGCTCCACAACCTTACAGACGAAAGGAACCGACTAGCGTCGTTCATTTAGCGCCCAGGACCGCTCGACCGTGTGGCTTTCTTCCTGATCCTACGTTAT
>JBDHAS010000176.1:0-8138 GCA_039588015.1 Gemmatimonadota bacterium
TCGATAGTGTTGACTCTTACGCACGCCTACGGTGTGCGCCGCATCATCGGTTTTCGCTACGGATATGCGGGACTAGTCCCCGATTCGGTCAGCGAACCGATGCTGCTCGACCCGCAGCGAGTAGAGAACATCCACCTGCGTGGCGGAACTCTCCTTGGCAGCTCTCGCGGTCCGCAGGACCTGAGAGCGATGGCCGATACGCTGATGAATTGGGGCGTGGACATACTCTTCGCCATCGGCGGTGACGGCACGCTGCGGGGCGCAACTGCGCTTTGCGGAGAGATCGCGAAGCGCGGCCTCGATATCGGCGTCGTCGGTGTGCCCAAGACGATCGACAACGACCTGCTCTGGACCGAACGCAGCTTCGGTTTCTCCACAGCCATTGACGAAGCGCGCAATGCCATCGCCGCCGCACACACAGAGGCGCGCGGTGCCTGGAACGGCGTCGGGATAGTCAAGTTGATGGGCCGGCACTCCGGTTTCATTACCGCCTATGCCACACTCGCTAGCGGTGACGTGAACTTCTGCTTGATCCCGGAGGTACCGTTCACGCTCGACGGGCGAAACGGCTTCCTGCACGCCCTGGAGAGCCGGCTCGCCATCCGGCACCACGCCGTGGTCGCCATCGCTGAGGGGGCGGGGCAGGAACTGCTCAAACAAGCCGGCGCCGAGCAACGCGACGCCTCAGGAAACATACGGCTGCGTGATATCGGCAGCTTCTTGCGCGATAGAATCGAGAGCCACTTCGCGGCACGCGGTGTGGAGACCACAGTCAAGTACATCGATCCTAGCTACACCATCCGCAGCCTACCGGCGAACTCGATGGACTCGGGTTTCTGTCTGATCCTAGGACAGCACGCCGCGCACGCGGGCATGGCAGGCCGTACCGACATGATGGTGGGATACTGGAACCACGCCTTCACACACGTACCGCTTCGTCTCGTGGCCGGACAACGGAAACACCTGGCTCCAGACGGCGAGGTCTGGAACCATGTACTGGCTTCCACTGGCCAGCCGGCGTCCATGCTGTGACCGGGCTGTGGCCGGTTCTTCGCAACCTGTAAGTCAGCCGTCTTGCCCCGGCTCCCCGCCTGTGTAACCTTTCGCTGCACAGCCCCGGGAAACCGCTTCCACACACGAGAAGGCCTACAATGCCATACAATCTTCGTCTCGCTATCTCGCTCGCGGCGTTGGCGATCCTCGCCCCGACAAATCCGGTACAGAGCCAGGAGGCCCAGCGCTCGACGGGAACGCGCACAGGGACCGCTACGGCCGCACCCATAGCCCCGGCCGAATACCTGGGCTTCCCGGTCGGCGCCGACTTCAAGCTCGCGGCCTGGGACTCGATCTCCAGCTATATGAGCCACCTGGCGAAGGTTTCCCCGGCGGCTCGAGTCGACACGCTGGGGCGCACGACGCAGGACCGACCATTCCTGGCCGTGGTGATCACGAGCCCAGAGAACATGCAGCGGATTGAGGAGATCCGCCGCAGCCAGGCGAGGCTTGCCGATCCGCGGAAGTTGGCGGAAGGCGAACTCGAGACCTTGCTCGACTCACACCCGGCGGTCGTGGCCATCACCCACAACATCCACTCGACCGAGATCGCCTCCAGCCAAGGTGTCATGGAGCTCGCCTACTCCCTGATCACCGACCCGGAGATGCTCGAAGCGCTACGGGATGTCGTGGTCGTGCTGGTGCCGTCGGTCAACCCCGACGGTCAGCAAATGGTCGTGGACTGGTACAGTCGCACGCTGGGAACCCCGTACGAAGGCAGCCGCATGCCGTGGCTGTACCACTATTATGTGGGTCATGACAATAACCGCGATTTCTACATGCTGACGCAGGTCGAGTCGCAGATGGTCAACGACCTGCTGTATGGAACGTGGTTCCCAGAGGTCGTATACGACGTTCACCAGATGGGGAACCGGGGGGCACGCTTTTTCATCCCGCCGTTTGACGATCCCGTCAACCCGAACTTGGACCCACTGGTTGTACGAACGATCTCGTTGTTCGGCCTGCAAGTATCTGCCGACCTCGAAGCGGCCGGCAAAGCGGGAGTCTTGAACGGCGAGCGCTTCGACCTCTGGTGGCACGGCGGACTTCGTTCGGTCCCCGCTCGGCACAACATGGTGGGAATACTCTCAGAGTCGGCCAGTGCGCGGATCGCTTCGCCCATCTTTCAAGAGCCCGGTCAGGTCGACAGGCAGTCGGAGCGCGGCAACAACTACCCGAACCCGTGGCCGGGCGGGTGGTGGCGGATTCGAGATATCATCGACTACCAGGTCATCGCCTCACGCTCCATCATCGGACTGGCTGCCCGTTGGCGTCGCCCGTTGATCAGCAACTACGTAGAGATTGGCCGTCGCGCCATCGACGCCGGTCGCAATGAGCCGCCGTTCGCGTACATCATCCCCTCGCAACAGCGCGACGTCGGTAGCGCCGTGGCCATGCTCCGGACGATACGCCGCGGCGGAGCCGAGATCCATCGCGCGGTGGCCCCGTTCGAAGCCGATGGCATCGCGTATTCCGCCGGGGACTGGGTGGTGTTGATGGCCCAGCCGTACCGAGCACACGCGAAGGACCTGCTCGAGCCGCAAGTGTACCCGGACCGCCGCCTGTACCCGGGCGGCCCACCAGATACGCCCTACGACGCGGCCGGCTGGACGCTTCCGTTCCAAATGGGGGTCAAAGCGGTCGGGGTGAAGTCGCCGCTCGAGGCGGAACTCCAGCTCGAGACGGACGTCATCCGCCCGCCCGTTGGCACAGTAGCCGGCTCGGGCCCTGCCTTCGCTGTCGAGAACGTCACCAACGCGGCCAACCTAGCGATCCATCGGACCGTCGAGCGTGGCGGCCGGGTGACGCTGCTGTCACAGCCGGCAGAGGTTGGCGGCCGAACCTGGCCGACTGGCAGCGCCGTGCTGTCGGGTCCCGGCGTTCGACAAACGCTGGAGGAACTGGCCGAGAGCCACGGACTCTCGGCAGCGTCCGTCTCTGGGCAATTTACCGGGCACAGCCTGAGCGGCTTCCGCGTCGGTCTTTACCAGCCGTGGACAGCATCGATGGATGAGGGCTGGACCCGCTGGGTGTTCGAGTCGTGGGAGCTCCCCTACCAGACGCTGCACGACGCCGAGATTCAGGCCGGCGGTCTCGAGCAGCGATATGACGTCATCGTTCTCCCGGACGTCGAGTCGCGGTCGCTGATTGAGGGACGCGCTCCGGGCACGGTGCCGCCACAGTTTGCCGGTGGTCTGGGTGATTCCGGCGTTTCCGCGCTTCGCGACTTCGTGAAGGCTGGAGGGACGCTGATCTGCTTAGACTCGTCCTCCGGATTCGCCATCCAAGAACTCGGGTTGGCGGTGGCGGATGCCCGGCCGTCTCCCAGCGAGCGACGGAGCGGTGAAGCGTTCTACGCCCCCGGCTCGATCATGGCGGTGAACATCGACGTGAACCACCCGCTGGCCTTCGGGATGCCGGAAACCGGAGCGGTATACTACAACAATAGCCCGCTGTTCCAGGTCGAGGAGGGTGCGAGCGGGGTGACTGTCGTGGCGAGTTATCCGGAGACCAGCCAGCTAATGAGCGGATACGTCCTCAATGCCGACTTCATGAACGGCAAGGCAGCCCTGGTCGAGGCCAGCTACGGAGCCGGACGGGCAATCCTATTCGGTTTCCGACCCCAGTACCGCGGTCAGTCGCACGAGACGTTCAAGATCCTCTTCAATGCCGTCTACCGAGGGGCGACCACGCAAGCACAACCACAGGAGTTCTGAGTGTCAGAAGATGGCAAGCTGATCACGCGTGTCGAACCCCCAGCAGTTGCGGTGGAAACGGCCTTTCTGACCAGTGGCCTGCCCAGCGAACACCGCCTCGACGCGGCTCAGCGAATGGCCGCTGCCATCCGCTCGAACGGAGTCGAACCCGCCTTCACTGGCGTCGTCGCCGGGCGCCCCATCGTCGGCCTGGAGCCGGACGAGATCGCCCTCCTGTCACAGCAGGAGATCAAGCTCAGCACTCGCGATCTGCCTGCGGCAGCAGCTCGGGGCCAACACGGCGGTACGACCGTGGCAGCCACGATCTTCCTGGCCGAGAGAGCCGGGCTGACCGTAGCGGCCACAGGCGGAATCGGAGGCGTGCACATCGTCCGCGGCGTTCCCGGCGGGCTCGATATCTCTGCCGACTTGAACGAGCTAGGGCGCACGTCCGTCATTCTCGTCTGCTCCGGGGCCAAGGCGATCGCCGATCTACGCGCAACTCTCGAGCGGCTTGAAACGCTGGGAGTTGCCGTGATCGGTTTGGGGACCAGCGAGCTTCCAGGGTTCTGGTCCGCTCAGAGCGGGTTGAAGCTAGACTTGAGAGCGGAAACCCCGGAGGAGATCGCCGAAATCTGGAAGGCGGCACGAAACGTCGGGGCGCCTGGATCGTTAGTGGTGTGCGTCCCGCCGCCGGCCAACGTGGCGCTGACAAGAGAGGAGGCCGAGCGAGCCGTATCCCGTGCAATGGGCGACCTGGATATGGCCGGGATATCGGGACCCGCGCTGACACCATTTCTGCTCGCCCGCATAGCCGAACACAGTGACGGGCGCTCGCTGCAAGCCAACCTAGGGCTGCTCGAGAACAACGCTGCCGTGGCGGCGGCAATAGCCCAGGCGCTGTAGACGCAGTCGTCGCCGCGCGGTGGATGCCGCCCTCTACCTGGCCGAAAGGAGTGCTCTCCCCCCGTCGATAGAGTGGATACCGCCCGTTATCCACCCGGCTTCATCCGAACAGAGGAACGCGCATAGAGCGGCGATCTCATCCGGTTGTCCGACACGGCCGAGTGGGTGGGTAGTCTTAGAGTGCTCCAAGAACGCCTCGTAGTCGGCTATGGTACCTGTCACCGTGTGCAACTCCGTGACGACGACGCCCGGGTTCACCGCGTTCACCCGCACGCCGTGAGGAGCCAGCTCGAGGGCCACACACTGAGTGAACATGTCGGCCGCCGCCTTGGACGCACAGTACGAGAGGAGGTTCCCGTACGGCCGCATACTGGTGACGGACGACACATTCACGATCGCGCCGCCATTCTCCGTCATATGCGGGGCCACATGCCTCGTGACCTGGTACAGGCTGTCGACGTTACTGGAAAACAGGCGCTCCCACTCATCCGGTGGCGTGTCCAGGACCCCACCGACTCCGATCACGCCGGCCGCATTGATCAGGTAGTCGATCCGGCCGAATACATCGATGCAGCCCTCGACCGCACCGCGGACTTGCCCTTCGTCACGCACATCGGCAACCGAATACCGCTCAAAGGCTCCCTTTAGCCGCTCCTCTCGTCGAGCAACGGCAAAGACCGACACGCCTTCCTCACGAAATCGCTCTCCGCAAGCTCTCCCGATCCCGCTCGAAGCACCGGTCACGAAAGCCACCTTGCCGCTGAAGCGCATAGTCCCTCCGTTCGGATTGCTGGTCTGGCCGACGCCACACCGTACGTGTTTCAGGGCGCCGAATATAGAATGAGATATAGCGTCATCCCGCTGTCAGAAAAATGCCGGCGCCATGCCTTCAAATCTCGCGGCACGGCGCCGGACACGAATCCGCGGCCCGGCGAACCGGGCGGCGGCAGTCAGCTAGGGATTCAGGTAGTAATTGATCTTGACGCTGAAGATGTTGCGGCCCTCAATCCCTCGCAGCGACGCGAGATCCGCGGCGGGATCGAAACGTCCGCTGAAGTCGAAAGCCGACTTGTTCATCGACCAGACAAAGAACAGCGTCGATCCGGACAGGTATTCCCAACGCAGGACGAAGGTCGAGCGCAGCTCCCTCACGCTGAAGTTCGGGTCCGCGAACGTTAGGTCCTCCGAACCGTCGCCGTTCAGGTCCACGTAATAGGTGCCGGGTACATCCGGCCGCGTGCTGGGTTCATACCTCAGGCGATCAGGGCCGAACCAGTCGAAGCGATCTTCGTAGTTCCCCGCGTGGGGCGCCGCCACCTGGCTGAACGACGTATAGTCCCCTGCCGAGACGAAGGGCTGGGCATACAACTGCAGGCTCAGGTCCGGCGTGAAGGTCCACTCAAGCCGCGTTGTCAACGCGATCGTCTGCTGGTCGAGGCCGCCCATGATGTAACGCTCGGATCCCAGCGCTTCCTGCACGCTCACGAATTGCCAATCATCGTGCATGCGGTCGTATTCAGGCCCCAACGTCAGGCGGAAATTGGCGAGCGGCTTGAGCACGAGATGACCGAAGAAGCCACGTGCATAGGA
Source organism: Gemmatimonadota bacterium (assembly GCA_039588015.1). Taxonomy (GTDB): domain Bacteria; phylum Gemmatimonadota; class Gemmatimonadetes; order Palauibacterales; family KS3-K002; genus JASFMO01. The sequence goes on from JBDHAS010000176.1 coordinate 6,246, forward strand.
CTGTTCCTGGTCGAACCAGCGGAACGTCCCCACTTCCACCACCGCCTTCTTGCGACTGTCGCTGAAGAACCCTGCCCACCAATTCCAGCCTCCGGGGTAGGCCATCGATGGGCCGCCCCTCAATACTCTGGTGTTGGTGGCCGCGAATTCCCGGTTCAGGCCGCCGAAGCCGCCCCAGTAGTTAAGCAGGGTGAAATTCCCGTTGATATTCATGCCGGTGGCAGTCCGTTCGCCACCAAACGTGTTCCAGTTCCAGGCGTTGAGATTGATGCCGTAGCGCCTAAAGATCTTGCCCTGCTCGAACTCCCGGTAGCCGATCCAGATACTATTCCGCCAAATATCGGCCTGCCTGAGGAATCCCAGGTCGTTTGCCTCGAAGCCCGGCGAAATCCAGCTGGTGGAAACCGAGCCCCGCCAGTGCCCACCTCCGATCTTGCCGAATCGCAAGGCCCCGCTCGTCCCGGTCAGCGAAGTCCTCTCCGGATCGAAGTCCAGGTGCTTGGCATCGGGTCGCTGGAAGTAGCGAGCGGAGCTGCCCTGCGTACTGGCGATTGCAAGCTGCGACCCGTTCACATTGGATGCTAAAAGTTGACCCGAAATCTCCCAGTTGCCGCTCCCAAGACGGTGGCGGCCGTCGACACCTCCTGCGTAGGCGGATGACCTCAAGTACGCCATCGCTACCGGCAACCTGCGATTGACGGTGGTCAGAATCCCGCCCAGCGCGCTCCGTCCATCGTTGAGATCCTTCTGTACGCGGGCCACCCCGTAGTTCGTGAGCGGTTCAACGATATCCTCGTACCGATTCCCTTCGCCGTCGATGACCGTCGCCTTCTCTTCCGCCGTCACTGCATTGAGCACTCCCACGGACCACCCGTCAGCCGTCTTGCCCGAGAGCTTGCCGGCTGCAGCGATCGTCGTGTTGATCGGGTACTCAACGAATCCTCCACGCGGGTCAGCCCATCCCTGGGGGCTCCGACCTATGCGCCGCGAATAGAACAGCTGCTCGAAGGAATGGTCTCCGCCACCACCGAGGCCGAAGCTGAATATGTTGGCTCCCTCTAGGAAGAAGGGCCGCCTCTCCGAGAAGAACGTCTCGAAGGCCGAGAGGTTCACGACGGAAGGATCGGCCTCGACCTGACCGAAGTCGGGATTCACCGTCAAGTTCAGCGTCAGGCTGTTGGTGAGTCCGAACCGCACATCTCCGCCCAGGGTGCCGTGGAAGTCTTTCCCGGTCTCGAACGGGTTTCCGTCCTGTACCGGCGTTAGGGCCTGCTGGGCAACGACGTAGGGCAGCACCTCGAGACGCCGCGGCGGCTTGATTCCATTGATCCCCTCGAGGTCACCGAACTCCGAGACCCAGCCGGACGCGTCTTTCGCGATCGGCTTCCACTGGACGGTCTCGTTCTTTCGTTGGATCACTCTCTGGATGTTGAAGCCCCAAACCTGCTGCTGCGCCTTCGAGAACCGCAACTGTGAGAACGGGATCCTGAACTCCGCCACCCAGCCTTCATCGTCAACACCCGCCACCACATCCCACACCGCGTTCCACGAAGCGTCCTCGTTCGTGTCATCGAAGAGATACTCGTCCCTCTCGACACCAGCCGGATTCACGGCGAACACGAACGCCGTACGGCGATCGTAGTACGAGTCGATGCTGACGACCAGCCAATCGGACGAGGAGAACTGATCGCGGCGCGTTAGCTGCCCGACGATCTTTTCCGGCTCACTATCGTACGCCCGGATTCCTACGTATAGCGCACCATCGTCGTACAGAATTCGAGCGACGGTACGTTCCGTGGCAGACTCACCCTCGTTGGGATCTCTCTGCGTGAAGTCTGTGATGGGCGTCGCCAGCGCCCACGCCGGATCATCGAGCCGGCCGTCCAGGTTAGG
>JBDHAS010000177.1:0-8112 GCA_039588015.1 Gemmatimonadota bacterium
GTCCGCGCGAGTCGTTGTTCCGTGGTCTCGCCTATAGCCTCGCGGGCCGCATCGATCCGCTCTCGCAGCCGCTCGATATCCTCGGAGATCTGCTCCTCGAAGTTGCGTGCGTATTCCGGAGATCGCTGCTGAACGACGCCCCTTGAGTACCGGATCTTGTCTTCCAGCTTGTCGTCGCGGATCGAGTTCGCCGCTTCCTGCAGTTTTCGAGATGCGTCCCGCTGCTGGCGCCTTGAATCACGCGCTAGACGATCGAGCTGAGCCTCGAGATCGCCGACCTCGGCGGCCATCTCCTCCTTCCGCTCCATCAGCCGGCGCATGCGCTCGTACTGATCCGCGCCGGGCTGACCCAGCCGCTCGACTTCGCGCGTTACGTCACGCTGCTCCTCGGCAAGCCGCTCCGCCCGTCGCAAAGCATCTTCAACCTCGTTCTCCAGACCGGCCGAGCGGTTCTCGTCCAGCAGCCTCCTGGCTTCCCTCAGCCGATCGAGAGCGGACACACCCTCGGCTACCCCACCGCTCCTTCGGTTCGCCGCGGCTCGGCGCATGTCCTCCGCTGCTTGCCTCAGCTCTTGGGCCGTCTGGTTCATCTCCGGCAGCGACTGCTCCCGTGACAGTCGCTCCAGCTTGCGCGCCAATTCCTCCGCCTCCTCGGCCAGCTGGCGCTGCGAGCGACCGGAGCCACCCTGGCCCTGGGACTCGTTCGCGCGAGCTCTGAGCCGCTCGTTCTCTTGCTGCTGGCGGCGGGCTAGCTCCTGCAGCTTCTGCATGGTCTCGTCGATCTGCTCGTCGATCTGCTGCTGCTGGTCGCGCTGCACCCGCTCGTACTGGTTTCTCTGTTTGTCCAGCTCCAACTCGAACAGCTCGGCCAACTCCTCAGCGTCGGGCTGTCCGCCGCCACCGCCGCCGGCCGCCGGATTATCGCGGCCGACCTGCACCTCCCGGAAGGCCGCCTCGGCGCGCTGCAGCTGTTGCAACGCCCTCTGCTCAGGCGATAGCGCTTCGCTCGGCTTCCGTTCGCCCAAAAGCGCTTCGGCCTCGCGCATCGCCTCCGCCGCCAACGGGAGCGCCTCAGCGACGCTCTGGAAGGTCGAGTCGAGCTGCACGATACCGCGAGCGTTGATTCGCTCCGCCAGCCGCTCCACCTGCTCGCGCAATCTCCCCTGCGCGAGCGTCAGCGTGGCCAGGTTCTGCTGATAGTCCTCGTCCGAGTAGGCCTCGCGGTCGCGCACCATCTTGAACGTGGCGGCTATCACGTCCCGCTGTCGCTGAGAGAGCGAGCTGTCGAACCCGCCTCCTCCGCCGCCCGCCATGCCGGACTGATCCGCCTGGCGAAACTCGCGGTCGAAGGGGCGTACTTCCATGAAGTAGATGTCGGTCGTCGCATCCTGCCGCCCGCTGACGCGGTTATCGTCCATGACGCGAGCGTAGTACGAGATGAAGTCGCCCGGCACGAGCTCGAACTCCTCCAAGTAGAGCGTGTGCCCGGCAACGATGTCCTTCCTGCTGCCGCTGTAGAGCTGCTGCGTCTGTTCCGGTCCCCCGTTGACAGAGTAGGTGAGCTCGAGTTGACGAATGCCGTAGTCGTCCTGCGCCTCGACCTCGACGAACACCTCCTCGATATTCGTGACCTTGATGTCGCGACCGGGCTTCGTGAACGCCACGATAGGCGGCTGGTCCGTCAAGACATCGATCAGGTAATCGGGAGAACCGGCCACGCGGTCCCCGGCCAAGCTCTCGAACGCGATGCGGTACATACCGTCCTGCCTCACGCTCAGGCTCGCCGTCAGCATGCCATCCTCAGACAACGTCAGCGGCAGCGAATCCTGCCCCTCGATCGCTATCGCTCCCGACGCGACCGGGATCGTCGGCATGACGTTGAACCGCACCTCCGTGCCCCTCAGCGCGGCGATATCGCCGCCGTCTTCCTGCAGCAAAGGGCTGAGTCCGGTGTACGCCGGGAAGTGATACTCCAACGTCAACTGCTGTACGTAGGGAAGCTCCGCGACCTCGATCCGGTAGAGAGAAGAGCGAACTCCGCTCGCCTCGACGAAATACTCGGCTTCGTCTTCAAGGTTGAACAGGAAGAACAGATATTCGCCGGCCCCCTCCTCCCAGGTCATGGGAAAGCGCTCCCAATCCCCCTGCGGACCGCGCTGTACCGCAATCTCGACCTGATCCGAGTCGAAATTGAATAGGCGAGCGGTGATCTTGGCCTCGGCGCCCATGGCCACTCGCGTGTTGCCGGGCGACACCTCGATGCGGTACGGGTTGTCCGGGCTCGCTTCTCCCAGCGGGATCAGATAGGGAGTGCTGTGCCGAACGAACGGCGGCGACAGCAGCATGACGATTGCGGCAAGCAGCGTGGTGCCGACAAGAAGGCCGGACGATTGCGCCAACGGCTTAGCCTCTACCTTGCGGCCATAATCTATGGTGCGACACCGGTCGGCCGCGTTCTCCACCAGCTTCTCCACCAGCAGCGGGGAGAAGCCCCCGGCAGCAGCCTCCCTTTCCGTTCCCCCCAGCTCTACGGCGCTCAACAAACGCGCCTCTAGCGACGGCTCGTGTTCCTCGAGGTAGAGGGCGACTCGTTCATCCGACACGCGCCGCGACAGCGGTATTACTAAGAACCGAACGACCAACCCGAGCAGCGCGGCATAGGCGAAAACGCGAAAGACGGTGATCGCCGTCGGCGTGAATCGCAGACGGTCCATGCCATAGGCCGAGATCAGGAACACGAGCAGGGCGGCGCCGATCACGATGGCTGCGCCGCGCAACGCTACCTTCAGCCGCCAGCGCCGACGAACCGTACGAATCACACGGACAAGCTGGTCATGCCCTGATCTGGATCGCATTCCTTTGCCCCTCCCCGTACTCTAGGCTGCGGGTGATCGCTTTGCGCGGTTCGATATTAGAGTCTCGAGAATCAGAAGCCCGGCGGCACTCACCAACAGGTACCACCACAGACCCTGACGCTGTTCCCGCTCCTCCGGTGACAGAACCATCGCTTCCGTGACTCGAACATCAACATCCCCGGTCACCGTCACTGTGTTCGCCAACTCGTCCGGATCGAGCACGGCAAGATCCGATTCTGCCGGCTCGATGTTCGCCGCCGCGGTGAATTCTCGGTCCTCGCTGTCGCTCGCCGCGCGGATCCGGTGGAAGCCGGCCTCGCTCAGCTCGAAGTACCGCGACTCGGGACCCAGGCGCAGAACACGCGGATCGCCCACCGGGTTCTCAGCTACCAGCTCAGCTCCCACGTCCAAAGCGTCGTCGGCGAACGCTTCGACCCCGGCCAGATCGATCACATCTCCGACCCGAAACCAGAGCTGAGGTTCCCTGTACCCGGACAGATGCCGGACCAGCTGGTGCGCGAACGGAAGGAAGACCGGCTGAACTGTCAGGTCGTTCCAGAAGTTCTCGAGACCGGAGGCCCAGACGAAAACCCTGCCGTCTCCGTACTCGCCCTCGGCCAGCGCGACGCCTCCGTCATCGAAACGCGCCAGGACCCGCGCGGGATCCGCTATCTCGAGCCGCCGGTAGCGGAAGAAGCGGGCCGCCGAGAAGTCGCCGCTCCTCGGCTCGCGGAACAGCTGGAACGCAGGATGGTCGTAGTCCAGATAGCCCAAAGTCCCGCCGCCTTCGCCGGCCCGATCGATCGGCGCGCCGAACGAACCGGGTATTAGGGCGAGGCCTTCGGCCGGCCAGACGCTCGGCGGGCTACGACGACCCAGTAGAACCAGCAAGCCGCCTCCCGCTTCCACGAAATCGCTCAGGCGTCGACCCACCGCTCCTGCGGGGAAAGGCGCGTCGTTCAGTATGACCAAAGAACGGTCATTCAGATCGTCAACGGTCAGATTGCTGACACGACGGACGTCGACCGCGAACCGCGGTTGGCTCCCGATCGCGAGTGCCTGCAATAGGTACAGGCTGTGATCCGATCCTGCGCTACGCGGCTCCACCATCAGCACCGAGACTGGATCCTGCGGCGCGACGACGAAGCGGAATGCGTTGTCCGCCGACAAATCGTCGGCGCCCGCCCGCACCTCTCCTCGCACGGTCCGCCGAGGCAGGACCACCGCCGCGAACTGCACCCTACTGCTTCCGCGGGCTTCGACGTCCGTCATCTGCGTCGCGACGCTCTCCCCGTCTAGCTCCAGCGTCACACGTACGTCGCTCAGCGGTTCGTCGCCCAGGTTCGCGACGTGAGCCGTGACGGCGACCCTCCCCCTGCCAACCTGATCGTCCCTACTCACGATTGCCGCGATCACGGCCACGTTCACTGCATCCTCGTCGGAGAGGTCCACATACCTCAGCGTCGTCCCCTCCGGCAGCTTGACGGTCTGCCGTGCGTCCCAGCCGGTCTTCTGGAAGTCGGTGATCAGCAAGACCTCCGGCCGCGGACGATCCGAGCGCCCGACGATCTCGCCGGCCAGCTGGAGGGCGGGCCCATAGCGCGTGGCTCTCGAGCTCAGACGAGCCTCGTCGACGGCAGCGAGCAGGATCGTGCGATCCGCTGTCGGCTGCGTGATGGCCTCCGCTCGGTCGGCAAAGACGACCAGCGTCGCACGGTCTTCCGGTCCCATCGCGTCCACCGCCCGGCGCGCGGCGGAAACGGCTCGCTCCCAGCGATCGCCGTAGCCCATGCTGTGCGACCGATCCAACAGGATGACCAGCTCTTGCGCGCCCCCGTCTCCGACCGCAGACGCGCCCGCGTCCTCGAGCAGCGGCCGTGCGAACGCAGCAGCCACCAGCACGACGGCTGCCGTCCGCATCAGGAACAGAAGCCAGTGGCGGATTCGCTGGCGCCGAGTCGTGCGATACGGAATCCGCTTCACGAACATCAGCGAGGGAAACGCGATCGCGTCCTTGCGCTCGCGGTGCGTCAGATGGATCAGGATTGGAATGGCGACCGCTGCCAATCCAGCCAGAAACAACGGAGCGAGAAACGAGAAACCCATCAGCGCGACCTGCCCTGTTTTTCCCGACGCGACAGGTATACGAACAACGCGTGGTCCAGCGGCTTCGACGTATTGAACAGGAAGTAGTCGATTCGGTTCTCCACCAGCAGTTGGGCCAGCTGATTCAGATGCGCCTGGATCAGCTGCTGATACTGTTCACGCTGGCGCTCGGGCACCACCGGAATCTTCTCGCCGCTCTCGAGGTCCTCGAAATGCACGGGTCCCTCGAACGGGAAATCGATTTCGGCGGGGTCGAGCACCTGAAACACGAGGACATCGTTCCCTTTGTCCTTCAGGTAACTCACCGCGCGCAGAACCGATTGCGGCTCCTCGTAGAGATCGGAGATGAGCACGATGATGCTTCTGCGAGTGACGGCCTCGGCAATCTTCAGCAGCGTCGCCTCCAGGTCGCCCGCGCCGCCAGGTTCTATCCGATCGATCTTGTGCAAAACGATTTCGAGGTGTTTCGCCGACGGCGGCACGAACTCCACGACGTCGTCATCGATCGTCGCCAGTCCGACGCGGTCACGCTGCTGTCGAGAGAAATAGCTGAGGCAGGCCGCCAGATAGCGAGCGTAATCGAGCTTGGTGATTCCCTCGCTGGCGTAGTCCATCGAGCGCGAGATATCGAGAACGACGATGAAGTTCGCGTTGGTATCGGCCTCGAACTCCTTCACGTAGAAGCGATCGGTCCGGCCGAACACCCGCCAGTCGATGCGGCGGATGTCGTCGCCCGGCATATAGGGACGGTGCTCCGCGAAGTCGATCGACAGGCCCAGGTACGGCGAGCGGTGCAGCCCGTTGATGAAACCGTCCACTACCGTCCGCGCCAGGAGGTCGAGGTTGTCGATCCTGGCCAGCACCTTCGGATCTAGGAAGCTGGAGATCTTCACAAGCCCGAGCTCGGAGCGCGCGTCGCCTCGAGCAGCTGTTCAACCAACTGATCCGAAGACACCTGCTCCGACTCCGCGTGGAAGTTTGTCAGGATGCGGTGGCGCAGGACCGGTTTCGCCAGCGCGCGAATGTCGTCGAAGTTGACGTGGTAGCGCCCGCGCACTAACGCGCGTGCCTTGGCTCCCAGCACCAAGTACTGGGCCGCCCGAACGCTTGCGCCGTAAGACACCCACCTGCGGATGAACTCCGGCGAACCGTCACCGTTGGGGCGCGTCGTCCTGACCAGATCGAGCGTGTACCTCAGGACCGGATCGGAAACCGGCACCTTCCGCACCAGCTGCTGGTACGCCACTATGTCTTCGCCCGTCACCACGTTCTCGAACCGATAGTCCTGCACCGCCGTCGTGCTGCGTACCACCTCCAGCTCCTCGTCCTCCTGCAGGTGGTCCATCGCGATCTTGAACATGAAGCGGTCGAGCTGGGCCTCCGGAAGCGGGTAGGTCCCCTCCAGCTCGATCGGATTCTGGGTCGCGAAGACGTGGAAAGGCTCTCCCAGCTCGTAGGTGCGCCCCTGAACGGTCACGCGATGCTCCTGCATCGCCTCCAGCAGCGCAGCCTGCGTCTTCGGCGGGGTACGGTTGATCTCATCCGCCAGCACGATGTTGGCGAAGACCGGCCCCGGCGCGAACACCATCTTTCGCTGCCCGGTGTCGGGGTCTTCTTGAATCAGGTCGGTGCCCGTGATGTCGGACGGCATCAGGTCGGGCGTGAACTGAATGCGGGAGAACTTCAGATCCAGCACCTGTGCGATGCTGTGGATCAGCAGCGTCTTGGCCAGCCCGGGAACACCGACGATCAGGCTATTACCTCCCACGAAGAGAGACAACAACACTTCCTCGATCACGTCGTCCTGGCCGACGATCAGCTTCCGCAATTCCGACCGGATACGGTCCATCGCCTGCTGCATCCGTTCGGCCAACGCGATGTCATCGGCGGATTCGAGGGCTACTTTCTGCTCCTTGTTCATGAACTCCACCTTCTAGGATCGGGTACGCTTTCTAGTGGGTCATCGCATACACGATGTAGTTGACGCCCAGCTTGTACGCCTCGTTTGACAATTCAATGGGGATGAAGCCCGTGTCGGACCACTCCCACGACTCGCCGATGTCGTTGTTGTAGTTCACGACGACCATTAGCCGCTTGTTTGGGTCGTTGTCCTCGAATATCCCGTAGAAGATCGCCTCGTACCCCCAATACGGGTGCGAGTGGTCCAGCGATTCGATCTCGAAGAACGAATGAAAGATCGGGTGCGATGCATCCAACTCCACCAGCCGGGCATCCGGCAACACATCTCTCATGCGCTGCTCGAAATTGAACCAGTGCCGGCTGACGAAATCGTCGAAGATCAGGAAACCGCCCTTCAGTAGATAGTCACGCAGGCTCTCCGCTTCCTCCGCCGTCAGCGTCCAGAAACCGGGCTCGGCTAGATAGGCCAAGGGATACTTGAATAGCTCGGGGTCATCCACGGTCAGTATGTTGCTGCCCGTGACTTGCGGTTCGATCTCGGTCAGCTCGTCCAGAATCCTCACCAGATTACGCTCGGCCCGCGGGTAATCGTGATCCCATTTCTGGTCGCCGCGGAAGTAACCGCCACCGCCACTGAATCCCGACATCGGCGAATAGCGCAACCGTACGAAAGTGAAGCGGCCCGAGTACCCCACGTTCAGCTGCTCGACGTTCTCGAGTTCGGGCCGCGCTCGCCGCGAGCGGCGCGACTGCGCCGCCAGCGGGTCCGGCGCTACCAGAGCCAGCAACAACGCGAAGGCGGCAAGTCGAATCGCGCTCCGCATCATCCGGTACCTCCTCCTCGGCTCGCACGTATCTCCAGCAACAGATCCTGCGCCTTCTCGAAGCTGGGAGCGTCCTCCAGCGCCTGTAGCACGGTCCGACGCGCGTTGGCCACGTCACCGGCCTCGAAGTAGGCAAGGCTCAATTGGTACAGCGCCTCGGCTCGGTCTACGGGATCCAGGGCGAGCACGGCCCGCCGCTCCCGAATCGCTTTCTGTGCTTCTCCCGCCTCCGAGTACATAGCGGCCAGACGCGCGTGCAGCGTCATATCGTAGGGGCTGATGTAGATAGCGCCCTCGAGCGCACCGGCGGCACCGTCTCTGTCGCCCAGCGCCTCGCGGACCTCTGCCAACTCGAGGTGAGCCTGGTAATCGCGTTCGTTTATCGCCGTGAGCGCCGCCAACTCGTC
>JBDHAS010000178.1:0-8349 GCA_039588015.1 Gemmatimonadota bacterium
TGGCGCAAGCCACCCTTGACGCCACTTTTCCTCTTTGTCTACCTTGTTTTGTGGACGTTGGCAGACCCCATACCATCGAGCTGCGGCTCGTCTGCGTGCGCAGGGGCACAGACTACCCCCGCGGGCCCTCGACTCCCCGCTCGTGATACTCACCACGTATCTTACTCGCGCAGCCGTCTCCTCGGTCGAGAGGCAGGGTAGCTCGGCGTGACGAACGAGACGAACGAAGAGATCGGCGGTCACCCGGCCGCGTCCGGTGAGCCCGCCGACGGTCAACGATCGGCGACGCAAGTAGAACAGACCGATCACCGTGACGTGTCTCTGCTGGAACAGCTGGCAGAGGCCAGGCGCCGCGTCGAGGTCGAGATTGGCAAGCAGGTCGTCGGGCAGAAGGAGATCGTCGAGGGCCTCCTGATCACCATACTAGCCGGCGGCCACGCTCTGCTGGTCGGTGTACCCGGTCTGGCCATACAGTTCACGCCCGACCTGATGCCGTCAGACATCACCGGCACCGAGATCATCGAGGAGAACGTCTCGACGGGACGCAGGGCTTTCCGCTTCGTGCACGGGCCTATCTTCGCCAACGTCGTCCTAGCCGATGAGATCAACCGCACGCCGCCAAAGACCCAAGCGGCGCTGCTCCAGGCGATGCAGGAGATGGAAGTGACCGCGGGCGGTGAGACCTTCAAGCTCGAGCAGCCTTTCTTCGTTCTCGCGACGCAGAACCCTATCGAGCAAGAGGGTACGTACCAGTTGCCGGAGGCTCAGCTCGACCGGTTCATGCTGGAAGCCCGAATTACCTACCCTTCGCCCGCCGAGGAAGAGGAAGTCGCCAGCCGCACGACGACCGATCGAATCGAGCAAGTCGCTCCTGTCATGTCGGCCGCCGAGATTCTCGAGTTCCAGGGCCTGGTTCGGCGAGTCCCCGTGCCGCCCAGCCTGATCCGGCTGGCCGTGCGGCTGTGCCGATCGAGTCGCCCCGAGGCGGAAGAGGCGCCGGATTTCATCCGACGCTGGGTGAACTGGGGGGTCGGGCCGCGAGGCACTCAGCACCTCGTTCTCGCGGCGAAGGCAAGGGCTGCGCTCGACGGCAGGGCCATGCCCAACTATGAGGATGTTCACGCCGTAGCGCTGCCCGTATTGCGCCACCGCGTCGTCACGAATTTCGAAGCCGAGGCGGACGGTCAAACCGCCGAGGATATCATCAGTCAGCTGTTGGACCTGAGCCAGGAATGGACATAAAAGAGGACCCTCCGAGTAGACACCCGAGCACCCCCAGTACGGGGCGTGTAGACCGATGACCGCGCTCGTGGTGCTCGCCTCATCGGCCGTGTTGTTGGTCGTGACGGCTTCAGCGATCGAGGTCGCGTTCTTCTCGGTCCCTGCCGAGCGCATTCAAGAGCTAGAGTCCTCCGAGATGCGGAGGGCGCGCTCGCTCGCGTCGCTGAGAGCGCGGCCAGCGGCTCTGCTGTCGCTGCTGTGGTCCGTCCGCGTCCTCGGCGCGGCGCTGGCCGTGATGGCGGCCTGGCGCGCGATGGACATCATCTCTGTGACCTCGACCGCCCTCATCGCGCTAGCCGTGGCCGCCGCGATCATGGTCATGGTGCTCGCAGAGTTCGCCGGCAAGACTCTCGGTCAGCGTGCCGGCGAGCGATTCTGCCTCGATGCCGCGACGCCGGCGTGGCTCCTTTCGCGGCTGCTGTGGGTGGTCACTTGGCCGGCAGAGCTCATCTCGCGGCTGCTCGCGCCGAAGTTCATCGAGATCATGCCGGGAATCTCCGACCGCGAGATCCGCGACATCGTGGGACACGGAGATGCCGACCCGGTCATCGAAGAGCACGAACGCCGTCTCATCCAGCGTGCCTTCTTACTCGATCAGACGACGGCCTACGACGTAATGACGCCGCGCGTCGACATGCTGGCCTGGCCCGAAACCAAGACCTTGGCCGAGATCGCGTCGGAGCTGCGTGCGGCGCGGTATAGCCGCATACCCCTCTACCGTGGGAGCATCGACAAGATCACGGGCGTCCTGTACATCCGCGACGCGTATCAGGCGCTGATCTCCGGCCAGCGAGACGTCCGGCTGAAGAACCTCGCACGGGAGCCCTTCTTCGTGCCCGGCTCCGTCACGCTCGACAACCTGCTGCTCGACTTCCAGGAACGTCGAATTCACATGGGTATCGTGATCGACGAATACGGCGGAGTGGACGGCCTTATCGCGCTCGAGGACATTCTCGAGGAACTCGTCGGCGAGATCGTCGATGAAACCGACATCGACGAGGAACCGATCATCCGACTGAGCAGAAACATGATACTGGTCGACGGGAGCGCCGATCTGCGCGAGATCAACCACTTCTTCAATACGACGTTTCCGCTGCTCGAGCACCGCTCTCTGAACGGCTACCTACTCGAGGTCTTTGGTCAGGTACCAGAGCCGGGCGAGAAGATCACCAAGGAGGGCGTCCTAATCGAAGTGACCTCGGCTACCGACACGCAAGTTCTTCGCGCGCGACTCTCGCGCCAGGTGGCCCGCACCGATGCTCCTGACAGCGACTTGGATCAGAGCAAGGCGGCCGCTCCGATCCCGCCAGGTCATAAGCCGGCCTAGTCTGTCCTCGGTCGGACATGATGCGACAGTGTTTCCTCCTGTCGTACAAGCCAGAACGACTGGGACTCCCGAAAGGGCTGGGAGGAGCCGGGGGGACCGCGGAGCGCAGTTGGTTTTAGCGGCCCGGCTCGGATCTCAGGGTAGGTTTGGCGGCGCTGCACGGGACGCTCCCGCTGTGAGCTGCCCACTCGTGTGCCGGGCCGACCGGAGCGAGCGGTTCCCCCGGCTCCGACCCTCGGATCTCGGGGACCCCGGATGTGATCAGGTCGACGAAGCCGTCTCAACTACTCGGGACCAAAACTGAAAGTCGGAGGATACGCTGCCCCGCTTGCCGCCGTAGACTAGAGACCGAGGCTCCAGACCGCGTACCAGTTGATCAGCACGTCACCCCACGCGTAGACCACTGCGGCGCCGACGGCCAGGAAGATGCCGAAGGGGACCAGTTTCCCCGTCTTCAATCCGATCGGGCCGAAGATGACGGCGCCCACGACCGAGCCGACGAATACGGTCAGCAGGCCGAGGATGGCTCCGTAGAGGTTGCCGAGCCCTACGTCGACTAGAAACTCGTACAGAATGCTGGCCGGCTCGTGGGGCCCCATGAAGCTACCCACCATCGCCATCATCTTGATGTCGCCGCCTCCCAAAGCGGGCTTCTTGAATGCCCACTCGCCTACTACGGCGACGGCGTACATGAACGCGAAGCAGACAACCGCCCCGATGATCGACATCACCGGCGACGGTTGGCCCGGTGCGAATGACAAGGCCAAACCCAGCAAGAGGCCTCCGACGCTGAATTCGTCCGGAATGATGTATTCCCGGGCGTCGGTAATAGCGATGCCGAGCAACAGAGTCCCGAACACTGCACCCGACAACGCTTGCCATAGCCCTCCGAACAGCAGATAGGAGCCAACCCAGATGGCGCCGGTCGCCAGTTCGACGAGTGGATACTGCATCGAGATGGGCGAACCGCACGTCCGGCAACGACCACGCAGCGCCAGGTAGCTGAAGAGCGGGATGTTCTCGAACCACCGCAGCTTTCGCTTGCACGAAGGACAGCTCGAAGGCGGGCGCAGAACGGACCCCCCTGCCGGGAGCCGGTAAATGCAAACGTTCAGGAAGGAGCCTATCGACAGCCCTACTAACGCGGCGAAGACCAAGATCTCCGGTTGTGACATGCGTCCGCCCATCTCGGCACTGGTGGACCGCCTGCGGCCGACCAGAGCTCGTTAGTTGTCCGATCTTTCCTGCGCGGGGAGCAGCCGGTCGAGAAGAAGTGCGCCGGCCACGGCGACGTTCAGCGAGTCCATATTTCCCGGCAATTCAACCGCCACACGTCGATCACAACTGGCGAGCACGTCCCCCGCCAGTCCGGACGGCTCGTTTCCAAGAACGAGAGCAAACCGGCCGACGGGTTCCGAGTGCCGCGGCAGTGCCTCCCCACCGGGGTCGGCGCATAAGATGGTGAAGTCGTGCGCCCGCATCCAGGTCAGAATCTCGGGCCACGGCTCCAGCGACACCGGAAGGCGAAACACAGCACCGGCTGTGGCCCGGACCGTCTTGGCATTCCACGGGTCCACGGAGCCGGGCAGCGCCACGGCCCAGTTGACTCCAAGCGCGTAGGCGGTCCGCAGCAGCGTCCCTACATTTCCGGGATCCCGCACCCGATCGAAGACCAGCACCGCGGCCTCTTCGCCCGGCCGAAATTCGGCCAGCTGCCAACTGCGTTTCCGCACGACGGCGAGTACTCCTTGCGGCGTGTCGGTGGCGGCAAGCTTCTTGAGCTCGGCGTCCGAGGCATCCGCCCGCATCCAGCCCAAACGCTCGATGTCATCGATCAGCCGCCTGCCGCGCGAGGTGCTCGCCAAGGCCGGAGCCGTCACCGCGAACTCCGTCTCCCAACCGCTGGCAACCAGCTCTTCCACCAACCTGACACCTTCGACGATGAAAGCCCCCTCCTCGTCGCGCCGCTTGCGCGCCCCGAGCTTCCGGATCAGCTTCGCCTGAGTTTGGGTGACCATTCGACTTTCTATCTGGTTCGAGCTCCGCGTTTCAGCGACGGCGACCGAGACCAAGGTGGCCCAACCGTGTGCCCGACGGAAGGGAGAACCGATGACAACGCGTCAGGTGGCCCTGACGATCGCAGGTAGCGACAGCGGCGGCGGGGCCGGGATCCAAGCCGACCTGAAGACGTTCCACGCTTTCGGCGTTTTCGGCACTGCGGCGATCACTGCCATAACCGCCCAGAACACGGTGGGCGTGCGCGCAGTTCAAAAGATCGAGCCCGGCATCGTTTCGGAGCAAATCCGTGCCGTCGCTGAAGACCTCAGTCCCGCCGCTTTGAAGACCGGGATGCTTGCGGACGCGGAGATCATCGAGGCTGTGGCCGCTGCCATCAAAGACACCGAACTCGAGAACCTAGTGATCGATCCGGTGATGGTCGCCAAGAGTGGTGATCGCCTGCTGGAGGCGGACGCCGTGACCGCACTGGCGACCGAGCTTCTGCCGTTGTCGGAGGTCGTTACCCCCAATCTCCCCGAAGCGGCCATACTCGCCGACCTTACGGTTGAATCAGTGGACGACATGAAGCGAGCGGCGCTGACAATCATCGAGCGTGGAGCGAAGTCCGTGCTGGTCAAGGGCGGGCATCTGGCCGGCGATACTCTCGTCGACATCTACTTCGACGGTCACGAGTGGAACGAATGGCGTGAGCCACGACTCAATACGCGGCACACCCACGGCACCGGCTGCACGCTCTCAGCCGCCATCTGTGCCGGGCTAGCACTGGGCCGCACGCGCCTTCAGGCCGTAGCTGACGCCCGAAGCTTCACACGGCGCGCTATCGAATCGGCTCCCGCGCTAGGCGCCGGACATGGTCCGCTGAACCATTGGGCCGGCACTCTAGAGTAGGTCCGGCCTAACGTCTCACCACCAGTAGCGCTCCGAACGAATCGCTTCGCGATCGAGACGGACGCCCTCGTGCTTGGCGGTGACCAGCTGCGGCCGCTTGAAAAAGTTCACCAGGATCAGGCCGGCAATGAAGCCGCCGATGTGCGCCCAAACCGCTACGCCGCCCGTCCTTGCACCCAGCTGCCCGATCCCCATCAGCACCTGGATGACGATCCAATAGCCCAGCACCCAACCCGCCCGCATCGAAAAGAACCAGAACGGCGGAAAGAAGACGTGTACGCGAACCCGCGAGTACAGCACGATATAGGCGCCGAGGATACCGCTGACCGCGCCCGACGCCCCTACCGTCGGGATCGCCGAGTCGGCGCTCAGGGCGATGTGCGAGGCCGCCGCGGCCAGCCCCGTAAGCGCGTAGAACAGCAGGAAGCGGAAGTGGCCCATAGAGTCCTCGATGTTGTTTCCGAAGACCCATAGGAACAACATGTTGATCACCAGGTGCATCCACCCCCCATGCAGGAACATGGAGGTGAATAGCGTCGGCCACGTCAGGCCTCCCAGTGGACACGACCTCGGGCCGACGATCTCCCGCCCGGTGAGTTCGACGGGGATCATCCCGTACCGGCAGACGGATGGCACCAGATTCGCCCCCATCTGCTGGACGACGATCCAGATGGCCACGTTCGCCACGATCAGCCCTACCGTGAAGATCGGCGTTAGCTCTGTTGGGTTTTCGTCCCGGTACGGAATCATGGCCTCGCCAACGTAGAGAGCCGTTGCAGACCCGTCAACGCCGCACTCCCTGCGGATCGTGCCTGCCGGTTTGGCATGCCCGGGCCCGATCACGGCCAGAATGTCTGTATTTATGGCCGGTTTCACTTGGTCCCGGCTGGCATAAGGGTTGCACCTCCCCAGCCGGTACAATAACGCAGGTACGCGCTCACGCCCGTGGTGAGTTCTGCCCGGCCGGCGGAGCGCTGACGTTCATTTCAAAAAGACAGAGAGCAGCTATGGCAAACAGCAACGGCAAGGTCATAGGGATCGATCTGGGCACGACGAATTCTGTCGTGGCCGTGATGGAGGCCGGCGATCCGGTGGTGATACCGAACCAGGAAGGCTCGCGGACAACCCCGTCCGTCGTGGGGTTCACGAAGGACGACGAGCGGCTCGTGGGTCAGGTTGCAAAGCGCCAGGCCATCACCAACCCGATCAAGACCGTGTTCTCGATCAAGCGTTTCATGGGGTGCACGTGTGACGAGCTCGAAACGGAGATCGGTCGCTATCCGTACAAGGTGATCTGCGATGAGCACAACAGGCCCTTCGTAGAGATCGATGGGAAGCGGCACTCGCCGCCCGAGATCTCGGCGATGGTGTTGCAGAAGCTGAAGCAGACGGCCGAGGACTATTTAGGCCAGCCGGTCACGAAGGCGGTCGTCACTACTCCAGCATATTTCAACGACTCGCAGCGCCAGGCGACAAAGGATGCCGGCAAGATCGCCGGCCTCGAGGTTATGCGCATTCTGAACGAGCCGACGGCGGCGGCGCTCGCCTACGGGCTCGAGAAGAAGAAGGACGAGACGATCGCGGTCTTCGATCTCGGGGGCGGCACGTACGACATCACGATCCTCGATCTCGGCGAGGGCGTCTTCGAGGTGAAGTCGACGAACGGCGACACGCATCTGGGCGGTGACGACTTCGACGAGCGCATCATGAACTGGCTGGTCGATGAGTTCAAGAAAGATCAGGGGATCGACCTCTCCAAGGACCCGATGGCCCTGCAGCGCCTGAAGGAGGCCGCCGAGAAGGCGAAGTGCGAGCTCTCCGCAACCATGGAAACCGACATCAACCTGCCCTTCGTGACGGCCGATCAGTCTGGGCCGAAGCATCTCAACATGCGGTTGACCCGGGCCAAGTTCGAGCAGCTCGTCGAGGATCTGATCGAGAAGACGATCCCACCGATGAAGAAGGCGCTGGACGACGCCAAGATCGAGCGCGAGGCCATCGACGAAGTGGTTCTGGTCGGCGGCTCGACGCGAATCCCCAAGGTGCAAGAGGTGGTTCGCGAGTTCTTCGGCAAGGATCCGCACAAGGGCGTGAACCCGGACGAGGTGGTGGGGATTGGCGCCGCGATCCAGGCCGGCGTGCTGGCCGGTGAGGTCAGCGAAGTCCTGTTGCTGGATGTCGAGCCCCTGTCGTTGGGAATAGAGACGCTGGGCGGTGTGATGACGACGCTGATCCCGCGCAACACCACGATCCCGACGAAGAAGACCGAGGTCTTCTCCACGGCCGAGGACACTCAAACGACCGTCGACATCCACGTACTTCAAGGTGAGCGACCGATGGCCTCCCACAACAAGACCATCGGCCGGTTTCAACTGACGGGTATTCCGCCCGCGCCGCGTGGGATACCGCAGGTCGAAGTCACCTTCGACATCGACGCCAACGGCATCCTCCACGTGTCCGCCAAGGACCGCGCGACCAGCCGCGAGCAGAAGATCCGCATCGAGGCGACTTCCGGTCTCAGTGACGCTGAGATTGAAAAGATGGTCAAAGACGCGGAGGAGCACGCCAAGGATGACAAGGAAGCGCGCGAGTTGATCGAGCTGCGCAACAAGCTCGACACGTTGGTCTACCGCGTGGAGAAGGATTCCGCCGAGTGGGCGGATAAGCTCGATGAAGCCACTAAGGGCCGCCTGGACGAAGCAGTCGAAGGCGCGAAGAAGGTCCTCAAAGAAAGCCAGGACCTACAAGATCTGAACCGCGCGCACGACGAACTGATGCAGGCATTCTCGGCCGCGGGCCAGAAGCTGTACGAGGCTCAGGGGGCCGCCACGGGA
>JBDHAS010000179.1:0-9362 GCA_039588015.1 Gemmatimonadota bacterium
GTACTCCATCACGGCGCCTTCCATATGCTCGCGCGCCCAACCCCACTTGATCATCGCCAGCCGGTTGGCGCGTCGGAACCACCAGCAGGCGGAATCGGTCCGGTAGCTCTTCTGGCAGCCGATCTTGAAGCTCTCCGGCAACTCGGTGACTCCGGCCCAAACGGGAATACGCGGACTCTGGCCCGGGTTGTCGAACGAGAACCACGCGATCGTGCCGATCTCCGGCGGCAGCCAGTCACGGGCCTGGACGATCTGCGAGTACGAGCAGCGCGCGATGGCGATTGTGCGTTGCGGTTCCACCGTGCCCGGCTTCAGCGTGTTCAGCATCTCCGCCATGTCTCCGCGGATCGACCAGTTGTTCACGGCCGGGCTCTTGACCATCTGCGGCTCTTCCTGGTCGCCGTTCGTCGCGCGCGTCGGGCCCATCACGACGAGGTTCTTGGTCATGTCGAACTCGGTGCCCTCGTAGGTCTCGCGGTAGTAGCGCATCACGTCGCGAACCGAGACTTTCTCGTCGGGCTTCACCGAGAAGGGAAGCTCCTCCATGTCCATGGTGAGGTTCAGCGAAGGAGCAAGCGTGCTGAGGACGAAGAACTCGCGCGTCGAGTACGGCGGAAGCAGGTTGCCCTGACGGTCGGTTCTGCCATAGGCCTTCCACCACTTGAACGGCTCACCGCTGGCCGGGTTCCACCAACCCATCTCCTCGGCCAATGAATGGACGTTCTCGCTGGCCATGTAGTGGTCCGGATCGTCCAGGTCCAGCTCGCTGATGCGCGGGATGTTGGCCGAGATCCCTACATGGCCGTCGGGGATGCGTACCGCCGCCCACACGGCACCGACCTCGAAGGGGCCCGCGCCCATGATCTCGAAGTGCCAAACCTCCTTCGAGTCGGCGAAGGTCAGGCACTCACCCCAATCACCGTAGCCGTACTCCTTCACCAGCTCGCCGATCAACTGGATCGCCTCGCGAGCGGTCGTTGTCCGCTCCAGCGTCAGGGCCTGTAGATTCTCGATCAGGAACAGACCCTCATCGTTTCGCAGCTCGCGGCGACCACCGATGGTCGTCTCGCCGATCGCGAGACCCTTCTCGTTCATCGCCGGGTAGGCGACGTTGAAGTAGCGGTAGGTTTCCGCGACCTCGGGGATATTCCCCTTCAGCCGCATGCCCCGCAAATCGCTCGGCGTTTCCGTGTGTAGCTTGCCCCAGTAGATGGGCCGCTGAGCCCCCGCCGGGTTCTGCCGCCGCGGCTCGATCTGCAGCCAGGTTCGGTAGTTCCCGTCGCAAGTCTGGGCGGTCATCACGGAGCCATCCGTGGACGCGTCCTTCCCGACCATGATGCTGGTGCATCCACAGTCCTGAACCTCGGGATTACAGCCGCAACCTGGATCGTCGGCGGATGCGCTGCACTGTGACCCTATGGGAAACAGATCCGCCGTCTGAGCCGCAGCTCGCTCTGCCCCGGCGGTAACGGCCACGGCCATCGCCAGGACCCACCAGCCCATCACGCTAATGCCAATGATACGTTTCACGAGACCACTCCTTTCCTCAACAGTGCCCTGTTCCGATTGCACCGGTACCAAGCCTCACGATCTACGCTCTTGCTCTATGTCTATGTCTCACTCGGTCGCCACCCGTCCGGCGGTGGCCTCCGCTGGATCTCGCAGCCAGTGTCCGAGTCCCTTCTCAATCACTTCGGCGTACCGCGGAACGCCGCTGCAACTCAACGGTCGGTCGGGATTGAGCTCCGTCCAGCTCTCCATGGTCTGTAGCACGGTCGAGGTGTGACGCCCGACGCGCACGTCGATCGGCCACCCGCTCTCATCGATCCGCTCGAACAAGAGGCCGTGCTCACCCGCCTTCATCACGAACTCGTCTATGCCGGTCAGCAGCTGTTCCCGAGTAGTGCGGCCTCGGGTCGCGTCGAGGAATGGCTCTGGCGCCTCGAACAGCAGCGAGATGGCTTGCGACGCATCTCCCACCTCCCGGTGCGACAGGCCGTGCAGGCTCTTCGGCGAGTACTCGGTACCGATGTTGAATTGCTCGTCGCTAAGCATCATCGAGACGAAGGTCGCCAGCTCTTCTCCACGCTCGTGCGTGACGATCGTGCTGATCACCGGGTACTGTAGCTCCGCCTCGTGCAGATCGATGAATATGTCCACACCTTCCTGTCGGATGAGCTCCATGAACGCGTGGGTCGTGCGTTCGGTCAGCGTACCGTCCGGCCTGCCTGGCCAGGTCCGGTTCAGGTTGCGGATGTCCACGTAGGCCAGGTACTGCCGGCTGGGGTAGTGGATGTACACCTCGGGATCAGGCCACTGATCCAGGGGATTCGACCAGCGGTCACCCAAACGAAACGTCTGCGACCCCCAATCGGTCGGGATCGTGAAGTCGGGCGGGTAGGCGCCGCCCAGGCGGGTCACCGTGGTGGCGCTGCGGTTGCCGCTCAGCACCAGGATCAGCCGACCCTGCTCCATCACGGCGTTCTCGGCGAACAGCCACGCGGCCAGACGCGCCGCCGGCTCCTCGGGGTGCGTGCCGCCCATGACGAACAGCGTGGCTCCCGGCTCTTCGCCTTCTAGGATGTAGACGTTGCAGTCGTTGATCGTGCCGCGGACGCCGTCGAAGTAGTCGCTCAGCTTCTTCACTTCGGTCACGCCCGGACTCAGCACGACCGGCTCTTCCAAGTGCCGGTGGCGGTAGAAGCTTGCACCGGATGTGATGAGCAGCAGCAGCCCCAATTCGCCCAGGACCAGCTTGCGCACCAGGGCCAGGCGGCCCACGCGTTCCGGCGAACCAGCTTGCATAGCTCTTACCTCACTTCAGCCTGAACAGGCGCAGCAAGATGGGAACTAGGACTATTATATAGAGCACCTCCTGCTCCCACTTGCGGCTCTTGCTGAAGTTCCAGATCAAGATCACGGCTACATAAGCGATCAGGCAATAGTAGATGACCGCGATGATCGTCTGCAGGATCGCCATGCTTCTCCTCTCTTACAGTCCGGTCAAGAAAGAGAGTTCGCTCGAGAAGACCACCATGAGCGTGCCGATAACCATGATGATCACTGCCGGGACCACACAACTTCTCAAGAACTTCGCGTACGAGTCCCGGTACTCCACTACCTCCACTGTGAGCCGCCCGATGATAGCCGTCGGGGGAAGCGCATCGCCCAGCGGCCAGATCACACTCATGCCGGCCAAAGCGACGATCGGGTTGAGACCCATCGTGTTGAACAGCAGCACGAGCGGCACGCCAAGCACCGGCGCCGCACCCCACATTAAGACCGCCTCGGAGACCGGCAGCACGAAGAATAGCGTGGCGAACACCAGTGCCACCGGCAGGGTGACGGCCGTTACGGCCAGCAGACCGCGCACTCCCGTCAGCGTCATCATCTGCACCAGCACGCCCACACAGGTGAGCGTGCCGATCAAGGGCAGCAGCTGTTCTATCGTGTCGCGCGAGATGCGCAGGAAGTCCAGTCGAATCGGCGAGAGGGCGAACGAGACTGCCGCCGCGCATAGGAACATGAGCGGCAGCCCGATCACGGGTGTGTCATGCGGCCAGCGCCGGCCGATCACGATCAGCGCCACGAACACGATGAACGGGATCACCACACGCAGCCAGTTCATCGCTTCCGGCGGTCGGGGCAGCTCCTGAAGCGCCGTCTCGACATCGACCGCGCGGCCCCGCCAGCCCAAGATGAAGATGGTGCCCAAGGCGGCGGCAACGCAGGGCACCAGCAACGGCCAGAAGAAGCCGACGTAAGGCATGTTGACCCCAGCCGCCGTCATCATCGCCCACAGGCTCACGGGCGGCGCCGCGGCGCTGAGTCCCGCGATGACGAAGATGATCGCGGCGGTCCTCACCTTCGAGATCCCCATGGTCTCCAGCACGATCGCCACCATGCCGCCCGTAATCAGCACGGTCACGCTCCCCGCACCCGTAAGCGCGCCCGGCAGCAGCAGCAGAACGGTCAGCAGCACCAGCAGCAGGACGCGGCTGCGGTGGAACCGGCTGATGATCCCGCGCACGACGAACGCGATCCCGCCGGAGTCCTTGAGGATGTTCATGAACAGCGTGGCGGTGATGAAGATGAGGTTAATGTCCAGGTAGGTCATCGCCCCTTCGGCGATGTGCCGCGCCGGCAGGCCGAAGCCGCCGGCGATGCCGCCCGCCAGAGCCGCCGCCAACATCGCCAGCTCGGTCGAAAGCTTGAACGCCTTGGTCGCGACGTAGACGACGACCATGACGCCGAGGACGATGCCTGCGTAGGCGAACATGCTCACTGGTCAGGATCCTTGCTGGCGCCCCGCGATAGCGGAGCGTGGCTCGGATTGCCCTGCCGCCTCAAGCCACGGGATAGGTCGGGCTCGGCGATGAGCCCTCGCTTCATGTCGCGCTTGAACTGGCCGGGATCAGTGACCGGCCACCGCGCTCCAAATGTCCGCTCGCGGCCCATCGCCGAGCCCTTCCGACAACCAGCGATGCGGCGAGCTGCATGATCTCGTGCGCGACAGCGATTGCGATGAGGCGTAGACGGGATTGGACGGAGGACCTTAGGAGCGGACATTTGGAGCGCCTTTGCCCGTCCTCGGTCACTGTCCGGCGCGGCGCGACATGAAGCGAGAAGGTCCACCGGCCAATCCCGAGTCACCATCATCAGCTCTGCGGACCGCTACCGGGAGAACACGCGCTCCAGGACATCACCCAGCTCCATGTTCTTCTCGAATAGAATCAGCGGGATGTCCTGGTTCTCAGAGATGATGGTGAAGCGGCGGTCCTCGTTTCCGTCCTGGCGGACGATCATCAGGTCCGACTCGGGGCACACCGCATCGATCGACAGCTCGTCGGAGTTGTCGCCGGGCTCGGCACCCTGAGCGCGCCGTGACATGCCCTCGACGTGAGCGCCGATGATCGTGATGCCCTGGCGCTTGGCCTCGGCGATCAGCGCCGCGGTCCGCTCCAGTTCATCGTCGATGGAGACGCCCGCCGCGCCCATGCCCTTCAGGCTGGCACCTGTAACGATCACGATCGCTTTCACCGGGTTCCCGGCTTCCTGGCGGTCGATCAGGTCCTGCGCGGTGGCCTGATCGAGGAACTCGTGCTCCAGTTTCAACCGGTTGAGGAAGAACTTCACGCGGGCGGGACCGGGGCTCTGACCGCAGGACGTGAGCAGCACCGGCAGCTCTGCCGCAACCGGCGCATCCTGAGCGTCGAGCGAGCGAGCGCCGGCGAGCGCGGCGCACGCGAGAGCCAACACCCCAACAGTCATCCTTGCATGGCGCTTCATGGCCTGCCTCCGTAGGGAATCCTGCTGTTGGGGCTATATAGCGAATCTAAGACCGCGGACCTGCGGCTTGCAATCAATCACTCCGGCCGGGCCATGCGACGGCGATCAGGGCCAGCGCTACGAGATAGGCGGTCGTGATCAGCCAGAAGGCCGTGTCGCGCCCTCCGGTATCGTCTCGCAGACGGGTTGCGCCCGGCTCGGGCAGCGGCACGGGATCCCAGGGCAGACCGTAGCGCAGGGCGAGGCCGCGGATGTTGAGCAGATGAATCACCGGCACCCGGCGCGCGGCCATCTCGAACAGGACGCCACGCTGTTCAGCTGGCGGAAGCGCCAGTTCCGCGTTCAGACCGGGATCCACCTTCAAGACGAGCGGGCTCGAGCCGAGGTTCGCATCGGCGCCGCCGATGTTCACGAACGCGGCCACGCGACCTCGCCCACCCGGCGCCACGCGGTCGGTCTGCGCCTGACCGGTCACTCGAGCCTTGGACGCCCCGAGGTAAATCGCCATTCGCTGTGCAACGTTCCCGCGCAGTTCGGGTTCATACACCAGCGGAATTCCGCTGCTATCGATATGCTGCAGCAGGCCCTCCTTCACAGTGGGCTCGAACTCGGCGCCGACGTCGTCCTCGCCACCCAGCGAGACCGCCGCGGGGTCCGTAGCGACGATGCGCTCGTCCGTCAGGAGCTGATGGATATCAAGCAGATTGAATTCCGGCTGGGTAGCGCCGTACGCCGAGGCGCCAAGGGAGAGAATCGTCACCGGGTGGACTCCCATCGCTTCGGCAGCAGCCTGGGCTGCGATCATCAGAGCAGGAAACGATGCGGAGCAACCCAGCGCGATAGTGTCGCCATCGGACACGCCCGCGCGGCGCAACAGATGCACCAACAGCGCTGCCATATCTGGGTTAGTGGTAGTGCGCTTCGCCTCCAGTTGGCCCAAGGTCGTGAACAACGGGGAGTACTCCGGTCCGATCAAACCGGTGCGGCTGGGATCAAGCGTCTCATCGATCTCGATTCCCGCGCTCTCGCTGTAGCGCGCGACGGCCCCGATCGCGCGCTCCATGCTCTGGGCTGCCGCAGTCATCTCCTCCGACCAGGGCACCGACGGCCGCGGCGACAAAGTTTGCAGCGCCAGCCAGGCGATGAGGCTCACGGCCCCCGCGGCAACGATGCGTTGTTTCGCGCGACGATCGACGGGTTCGAGCGCTTTCACCTTGTTCTCAGATCAGGTTGAGCACGAGCCCCACCCAGGCCGTCACCACCGTGACCGTGACCAGCGCCGCCGTCGTGACCAGGATGCCCTGCCGCTCGAGATGGCTGGCGATCAGTCCGGGTATCACCCAGCCGATCACCCTGAATTCCAGCGAGACGGGGAAAATGGTCGGGAAGAACTGGCGCCAAGCGAACGCCCACAAACCGCCCACGAGAATCAGGAAGACGAATCGACGTCGCCCGAATAGGATGAGCCAACGACACGAGAGCCGGTAGACCGCCATCGTCAGGAAGGCAGCGACCAACGTACCGGCGATCCGCGCTGGCTCTTGTATGAAAAGGACGAGGTAGCTGGGTACGATGATGCCGCCGGGATAAAGACCCGTGAGCGCGGTGAAAGCCAACGAGATCAGCAGTCCGATGAAGGGGAGCTCGAATCCCATCCGCTCTCAGACCTCCACGCGTTCGCCTGCGGCGCTCCAGTGGGCCACCAGCGCTTCCCCCGGGCCGCCGATGTTTCCGAATCCAAACACGAGGCCGCCGACGTCTCCCATCTCCCTGAGCACGCTCTGTGTGATGTCCTCAGGTCGCTTCGCGCGAACCACCTCGATTCTCCCCTCACCGTCGATATGCTTCAATCGCCTGGCCACAGCCTGCGCGTGCAACCCCATCACGTACAGCCGGGCGAACCGATCCAAGAACCCTTCACGTAGCGCACCCACCCACTGCAACGTCCGGTCACCCCGGTCGGGGCGCAGGTTCAACAGGCCCACGCAGCGTTTCGGCCCAACGCCAAGTGCGGCCATGACGCTGTCATGCACCAACGAAGTGGATTCGGGGTCGTTGGCGGCGAACGCGTTCACCAGGATGCATGGCTGTCCTGAGTCACCTACACGATACCGCCAGATCCCAAGCGATCCGACGTCACCACGGCTGTCGCGAATGCCCTCCCGGATGGTTCGATCATCGATGTGGAGCGCGCGCGCCGCCACACAAACCAGATCGAGGTTCTCGCCGAACCGGCCCGCGTCGGACAAAGAATCTTCTTCCGGCAACGAGGACGCGACTCCCGCCGGCACCTCGGTCACTTCCCCACCTGACTCCTCCACCGCGTCGCGGAATTCCGGAAAGCACTCGCCCTGCGGTACGAAGGCCCGCCCACCTCTAGGAACATCCAGAGCGAGAACCGAGGCGACCGCCTCCCTCGTCTCACCGACCGCACCGGTGTGGTCGACGCGAAAGTTTGTCACCAAGACGATGTCGGGCTTCAGAAGGTGGTGAGCCTCCACGAAGTGGTTCTCGGGATGGATGCTCATGACCTCGACGACCGCCGCATCTGCACCCAACCGCGCGGCTAGTCGAATGACGCGCTTCTGCTCGATGATCGAAGGGCGACCGCGCCGGCGAATCTCTTTCTCAGACCCGTCAGGCAGGATGAAGGCCGCCTCTGAGCCCGTGGTCTTTGCTAAGACGCGCCGCCCGCTCTGCCGCAAGACCGACGCGAGCATTCGCGCCACGCTCGCCGACGAACGCGATCGCGACAAGGGTCAGCAGGAAGATCAGCGACACGGGCGCTCACTGTGGGGTAAGCGCGCTGGAGCTTCCACTCAACAACCAAGCGCCTCGGCGCGCACCATCCGTCGTCACGTCCGCAAGCAAGAACTTCACACTCGCATCTCCAGCCTACGGCCAATAGCGGAGGTTGAACGTCGCCATAAATGCCTCGAAGTTGTCCTCGACGTCGCGGCGGTCCAACAATGCCATCGAGGTCTCAAAACCGATCGAGAAGTCGTGCCATCCCGTGTAGAAGAACCCGATGCCGTAGGACCAGGAGCGTGCGGCGAGGTCGGGCCCGCCCTGCGAGAAGGCGTCCGTCTTGCCCGAGAGCTGAAAGCCAATCGGGATCAGCCCCAAGTTCTTTAGGTCGATCCCGATCGTTGCACCGCCGCCCAACAGGCTCTCGGCAGCGTCATCTGTCACATCACCACGGCCACCCTCCAGGACGCCCGTAAGGCCAATCCAGGCGGTCGGCGCCCAGCCCACGCGGGCGCTCAGGACGCCGCTGATCGCATCACCCTTCTGCACCAGCTCGTTGTCCTCGGCCCCCAGACCCTCATCGATGATCTTTCGCGCGAATCCGAACGGATCGAGGCCCACGAGGTCCGTACGCGAGAAGTCCACGGCACCGGAAATGAGGATCTTGTCGCTCTCGAAGATCCTCGCCGTGGCACCGAGGCTCCAGACGAACGAGCCCGTCACGCCCTGCGCCAACACCGATTGCTCGTCGACGCCAAGGCGCGCGCCGCCGCCGAACGAGAAGCGCGCCGCAAACCACTGCCCGAAGCGCTGCTGGTACCGGAAACCCAGTGACATGAAGGCGACGTCGCCCACCAAGGTAGTGATGGTATCCTGCTCCAATAGAACGAGCGGCGTCTTGAGATCGAACGCTATACCACCGCCTGTGGAGGTCGTGAAGTAGCTAATCGCGAAGGGGCCTTCGACGATGCGGGAAGGGAGAAACTCATGTCCATTCAGAACCCGGCTTGGCTCCTGCGCAAGTGTCTGAGTCGCCGCCACGGCAATTAAGGCTATCGTCAAAGTCATTCTGCGCATCGCGAACCTCCGTCGTCTAGAGCGCCAGCTTCATCAAGTTGGCGACTTTGCGCGTCATGCCGCTCGGCGGCGGCAGCAACTCGTCGAGCCGGTCGAGATCATCCACCCACTCGCAGAGACCGTTCAACAGCGTGAAGTCGAGAACGCCCGCCAGCGCCTGCCAGCCGGTCACCGTGACCATCACCTCGCCGTCCATCACCATGCTGCGATAATCCATGTTCGTCGAGCCGACGCTGAGGTAGGCGATT
>JBDHAS010000180.1:0-7987 GCA_039588015.1 Gemmatimonadota bacterium
CCGCCAGGCCTGCCAGGATCAGCAGCGCGACCATTGAAACCGTGCGCCCGGGGTAGGCCCGCACGAAGTGATCGACGAAACGAAGCGTCTGCAGGTTCAGCACTCGTTCATGACTCGATTGACCGACAGCGAATCACTCGGTACGAGTGCCCGCTGTAACCTGGGCGCCGAACGCAAAGGTAAACGGAATACCCGTGCGATCGAAAGCCGTCTCGTACTCTACGTCAAACAAGTTGTCCAAGCGCGTATAGAGGAGGAATCGCGGTGACACTTCGTAGTTCGCGCGCAGATTGAACAGCACGTAGGGATCTAGTTCCTCTCGTTCACCTGAAAAGCGCTCCGTTAGGACCGTCTGCTCACCAACGAACGCGGCGCGCACGATAGCGGTGAACCGGCTCAGCAGATTCACCTCCACGAAGGCGCTCCCCGTGATCTTGGGACGAAAAGGTAACTCCTCGCCGACGGGAAATTGGTCCTCGGGTAGACCCGTGTTGTCGAGTATCTCCGTATGCACCCAGGCGCCTTCGGTGCCGAGCAGCCAACGGAACGAGGGGCGGTATTGCAGGGTCCACTCGACGCCCTGTGCGCGGCTCGAGCCGAGGTTCCGATTGATCTGCTGGGACGTATCCTCCTGAGCGACCGTGCGGATCAGGTTGTCGAAGTGCTGCCGGAAATAGGCGAGACCGATGCTGGCCGCACGCTCGTCGTCGCGCAGGTCCACGCCAATCTCCCAACTGGTGCTGGTCTCCGCCTTCAGCTCAGGATTGGCCGCGATGAACGGGTTGTCGAGGAACTGCTGTTGCAGATTGGGCGCCCTGTAACCGCGGCCCGCCGCCGCTCGCAAGGTCAACAGCGACGGCACCAGTGCTACCCGTGCGCTGAGACGCGGGGTGATTTCTGTCGAGAGTTCCTCGTATTTCTCCACCCGAGAGCCCAGCAGCAAGTTGACTCGCGGCACCAGGTCGGTCTGCAGTTCGGCGTAGCCGGCGATATTGTTACGGTCCAGCTTCAAAGTACCTTCACCGAATTCGCCGCCCGTGCGGTCGGTTAGCTCCTCGCGCTGCCAAAGTCCACCATAGGTGAACGTTAGACTTCGTTCGCTGTTTGACTGGAACTGGTAAACGCCGGCGTACTCGACTGTACCGCGATGCAGGTCGCTGTCCAACGTGAAGTCGGCATCGAAGATGAAGAAGTCGAACGGGCCGGATTGCTCCGCCACGGAGTCGCGACGATCCTCGAAAAGGAAGTTTTCGTCGTAAAGCGATGCGGTTAGTATGTGCGACCAGGATCGCGATTGGGAGAAGGCGGCACGGAGCGCGGTCACGATGCGGTCGCGTTCGTTTCGCGCGTTCGGGTCTAGCGGGACCCGTGTGGCGCCGGGGTCGCGCACCGGAAGGTTCCCTTCGACGCCAACGTACCGGAACGTTCCCGTTAGGCCCCAACGATCCGAGAACGTGGCGTCGAGTCGCAGTGAACCCTCACCGGTCCGTGTGTCGTTTGGTACTTGATAGATGCCACGGTTGTAAGCGGTACCCAGGCCTCCGGAGTAGCGCAACCAGTCAACCCCGCCGTCCACCTCGCCGAACACTCTGAAGCTGCCGCCGTTTACCACAGCGTTTCCGCCCTCGGCGGCGAACCGCAAGCGCGGGGGACCGGGTTCACCGCGCCGGCTGATAAAGTGGACCACACCGCTGACGGCCGACGAGCCGTAGAGGGCGCTCTGGGGTCCGCGCAGTACCTCGACTTGTTCCAAGTTGCTCAAGGCTAGGCCCTGAAAGTCGAAGAATCCACCGTTTTGATTGACCTTCACTCCATCAAATAGGATTTGCGTGAACACTTCCTCTCCGCCACGCAGTCGTACTATAGTTGGGCCGCCGGGGCCTGCCGCCTCGTCGATGTACGAGCCGGGAAGACTACGTAGCGAGTTGGCGACATATTGCGGCCGCTCGAGGGTGAGCGCTTCGGCGGTGACCACCGATAAGGCGAACCCGACCTGATTCCAAGGAAGTGGGACTTTGCTAACTGTCACGACCAGCGGTGCGACCGTGTACAGCGGCGTCGGCGTCGAGTCGGCCTGCTGCTGACGCGTGGCCGTGGTATCTCGCTGTTGGGCCCCGGCGGTCGATGCCAAGATCATTGTGAACAACACAAGGGTGATCGATGAGCTGTAACGCATTGTTCTCAGGTACCCTCTCTGGCTTCGTTGGATCACTCCAAGCGTCGAATGCCTGAGTCGAGCCGCGCTGTGGTGACGTTTCACTCCGGTTCCGGCGGACGCAAAGACGGTTGGTCTCCGGTCGTGCTCTTTTTCGCAGCGAACGTCATGTTCGGCGCTGGCCTCTTTGCGCACGCGTTCCTCTACAATTTCTATCTCGACGAGCTGCAGCACAGCGAATCGGTGTTCGGCATTGCCGCGGCCGCTCTTACGGCCGGCGGCCTGACGGCGTTACTACCGGCGGGTCTGGTCGTGGACCGTCTGGGCACAACCGTGACCTTTATCGGCGCCGTGGCCCTGGCCTCCGCGGGTCTATTGGCTGGCGCTCTAGTGATCGAGCCGTGGCCCATCTACGGCGCCGCTTTTGTCGCGGGAGCGGGGACTACAACGTGGCGAGTGGCCATGGGCCCCATCATTATGCGGCTCGCCACGCCAGGCATGCGCTCCCGCGCCTTCTCCTGGAACGTCGCCTTGCTCCTCGGCTCCGGCGCGCTCTGGACCGCAGGGAGTGGAGCCTTCCCACAATGGCTCGAAGACTCTTTCGGGTTCGAGCACTTGAACGCGATTCGCAGCGCCTTGGTTTTCGGCGCCGCTTGGACCGCTCTCAGCGCCGTACCGTTCCTGCTTGCGGCCCGTGGCCGTCTGCACCCAGACGGCGGCTCGCCACGACGCCAGTCGAGGCGTTCTGTAGCGGCTCTCTTTCCCGGTCTTCGGATTCCCGGTTCGCTTTTGGCGCTCGTCGCGCTGGTCGCTTTGTGGATGAGCGCAGGAGGTCTCGTCATACCGTTCTTCAACATCTACTTCCAACGCTTGCACGGTTTGGCAATCGACCGGATCGGCTTGATTTTTGCTCTCGTCCAGGCGGTCACGGCGCTGGTCGTCTTCGGCAGCGGACTCGCGTCCTCATGGCTCGGCCCGCGGCGCGTACTGGTCATCTGGATGCTGATCTTCGCGCCCGCGCTTTGGGGCCTGGTCGCGGTCTCGGCTGCGGAACTTGCCATCCTGCTCTTCCTTATCCAAGGCCTCGTCCCGCCGGCGACCAACCCGCTCATCGACCAGATCTTGCTGGAGTCTGCTGTCCCTGAACAACACGGCGCCATATCGAGTTGGCGGAACGGCGCCACGGAACTCAGCGGTCTAATCGGTGCCGGCGCGGGAGGCCTGCTCCTCGAATTTGGCTCGTTCCCCCTCCTTTTTGGCGTGGCCGGCGTCGTCGCGCTTCTTGGGGCACTCACTCTGGGCAGTGCTGTCAACCGCGAGGGGCGGCGCCGGCCACCCCAGTCACCCACCCCATCATCGATGCGAACTGCGGTATAGACCGCGCAGTGAGATTCGACCTGTCGATAAACCTCAGCCCTCGATTGCGAAGCACTCGCCGCCGCTTCAATCGGCTGTGCCCCTCGGCCACAATGAGTGCGCCAGCAACCTCGCGTGCTCTCTGAGACCGCGCGCCCACATCAGTGCTTCGTTCAGCGATGTACGGTCGAGCTGTTGTAGCTCATACGGACGCACCGAGGTTAAACGCGGCAACCTCCAAGGCCCTCCGGCTGGCCCCGACGCTTGGCTCGAACAGATCGGCTCGTTCTGTCCTGCCAAGACGCCTGCTGTGACTCTATCCGCTATGGCTTGCAGCCGCCCGCCAGGCCACCATCGGCACATCGGGCACGAGTAGTGCGGGTGCCCCTGCCGCCGCGCCCACTGCAATCGTGCCGCGTGGTTTCGGGCGAAGGATCGGCGTTGTTCGTTGCTGATGTTCGCATCTCGCAGGTCGTGCTTTGTTGCACGCCGACTGGACCCTATGTCGCGCCAACGATAACTGGTTTCTTCTGTATGGCCCGCTATTATTCATCCTGTCCGCTTCTCAGTCAAGCTGAGGGCCCGTTACGGTCTTCAAACTCGTTCGCTGTCGCCATGGAGGGCCATGCTTCTGAATGCTGTTCAGTTGAGTTGCTTCGTCGATCCGCTCGGTCGAGACCCGTGTCGGTTACTCGCCGCGTGGCCGACGCTGGTGAACGTGGCGACTGCTGTCGCAAGTACAGGCGTGAGGCTCTCGGTTGTGCAGGCAGCATCTACCGATATCGATATCGAAATGGACGAGGTTACCTTTCACTTCGTTCGGGAACAGAAACCTGCGAGCGTGTTTGGCCGCGCTGCACTCTGGGCCGCGCCGCTGACTCGTCGCGTCTTCCGTCGAGTTCTCGCGTTGAGACCAGATGTCGTCCACTTTCAAGGTTTCTCGTATCCGCGTCATATTCACGTCCTCTCAAATCTGCTGAACTCGGTGCCACTTCTGGTGCAGGATCATGCGGACCCGCATCCGCCGTGGTGGCGCCGCGCCCTGTCTCGTCGTGGCTTATCGCGAATCGACGGCGTCGCGTTTACAGCGCGAGACCAGGCCGAACCGTGGCTCAGGATGGGCATCTTCCCGCCCGATCTCCCAATCTTCGAGGTGCTGGAATCGTCGAGCACCTTTTCACCTGGCGACCAGCAGGAAGCGCGCGCTCGCACCGGACTGCGCGGTGACCCGTGTCTACTCTGGCTGGGGCATCTGGACGAGAACAAAGACCCGCTAACTATACTGGAGGCTTTGAGTCGGGTAGTGGATAGGCTCTCTGATCCGCAACTCTGGTGTTGCTATCTCTCGGCGCCGCTTCTTTCCCAAGTCCGCGAGCGCGTGTCCACCGACCCTGCGTTGTCAGCCCGAGTCCACCTTCTCGGATCGCGACCGCACGAAGATATCGAGAGTCTGCTGCGCGCCGCCGACTTCTTAGTCCAAGGTAGCCACAGAGAAGGGAGCGGGTATGCCGTAATCGAGGCACTTGCATGTGGAACCACGCCTCTGGTGACAGACATCCCGTCCTATCGGCGCATCACCGGTGAGGCGGCCGTCGGCGCTCTCTCGCCGCCGGGCGATGCCGGCACTATGGCGCGTGCTCTTGTAGAGTACTCGCGTCGCGAGCGGTGCCAACTGCGTCAGCGAGCCCGAGCCCACTTCGAGGCGACGCTCTCATTCGACGTGGTGGGTCGCGACCTCCGAGCGGCCTACGAAAAACTGGTTGAGCGGAATGGTTCGACCACTCGGACGAGAAGCGAGTGAAGAAGATCGCGCTGATCGTCCCGGGTGGAATGGATCGTAGCGGCACCCATAGAGTTATTCCGGCGCTTCTTTGGCTCATCAAGCGGCTGGCGCGCCGCCATGATGTGCATGTCTTCTCGCTTCAGGAAGAGAGTGATCTGCCCGCCTATTCCTTGCACGGCGCTACAGTGCACGCGTGCGGAGCGGCCGGACCGTTCGAGCGACGCCTATGGGCACTGCGCAGCATCTTCGATGAGCAACGCCGCCAGCGGTTCGATCTCTTTCACGCGTTCTGGGCGAATCCATCCGGCGCCGTCGCTGCGTTGGCTGGCGGCATCCTGCAGTGTCCGGTAGTCGTGCATCTTGCCGGTGGAGAATTGGCGGCGATAGACGAGATCTCCTACGGCGGTCAGAGTCGACTGCGTGGCCGTCTGCAAGTGGCTCTGGCGCTGACGCTCGCCGATTCGGTCACGGCACCGAGCTGGCCGATGTGCCAGGCGGCGGCGCGCAAAGGCTGTCGAGCCATTCGGGTGCCACTCGGCGTCGATCTGGAGGCTTGGCCTGTGCGTCCGCCTCGCTCGCGGGATCCGAACCGACCGCCGCGGTTGTTACACGTTGGAAGTCTCAATCGAGTCAAGGACCAGACTACGCTATTAAGGGCAGCAAGCATTATGGCGCGCCGAGGCCTTTCTTTCCGGCTCGGCATCGTTGGCGTCGACACTCTGGATGGGCGGATTCAGGAGCTGAGTCAATATCTCGGGGTACGAGATCGCACTGAGTTTCACGGGTTCTTGCCGCATGAGCGGCTACGCCGAATGATGGAGGATGCGGATCTGCTGCTGATGTCATCGCGCCACGAGGCCGGGCCACTCGTCCTGTTGGAGGCTGCTGTTGTCGGGGTTCCGTGCGTCGGAACGGCGGTTGGTCACATCGCGGAATGGGCACCTTCAGCGGCCATCGCCGTGCCGGTAGGGGATGCTACCGCGCTCGCCGAAGAGACTCTGGCCTTGTTGGCCGACGAGCCGCGGCGACAGCGCTTGGCGCGTGCAGCGTATGAGCGGGCGCTGCGAGAAGACGCCGATTTTTCGGCGCAGCAGGTCGAGGCGGTTTACTCGGACTTGTTAGGTCGCGACTCAGGGGCATTCAAGACGAATGATTGATAACTGGACGATCAGCGAACTCGATAGACTTCTCGAGTCACACCTCAGTCTGCGATATCGGACCGTGATCCCGGTTCTCGGTATGCCAGTGACCTTCGAGGCGGACGCTGCTGAAGTCATCACGCTGGCGGAGGAATCTTTCGGCGCTTGGCGTTCCCTAGAATCGACACCTGAATGGATCGCGCCGGTGGGACCGACCATCCGCGTCGTGGTCCGAAGAGGTTCGGAGGGATCCGATTCCCATGCATCACTCCGGCATGACTTGCCGAGGCAAGGGTACATGACGATTACGACACCGGGCAGTCGGGCCATCGCCGATTCCGAATGCAACGGGGCAGCGGCGGTGGTTACCGAGACGCTGGTGGCCGATCGCAGCCATTTTCGCTACGGCGTGCTGGAAGCCTTGGCCTTCTTTCTTCTGTCTTGGCAGGACAGGCAGCCGATCCACGCAGCGGCTTTGTCTCGCGAGGGGAAAGCCGTACTGCTAGCTGGACCGAGCGGTGTTGGCAAGAGCACGCTCGCCTATGCCGGCCTGCGTATCGGCCTGCAGGTGTTGGCGGAAGATGTCGTCTACCTCCAGAGCCGGCCTCAGCTGCGAGTCTGGGGCACACCCGGGTTCCTGCACTTGCCGCCGGACTCGGCACGCTACTTTCCCGAATTGGCTGAGCGACAGCCGACGCTGCGGGCCAACGGAAAGATGAAAATCGCGATCGACGTGCGTGCAGTCGGCGCCGTCCCGCCGCTACCGGTCGTCGATCGCGTCACTGTTTGCTTGTTGCGTCGCGGCGGTTCGGGCCCCGGTCTGCAGGAGCTGGCTGCAACCGAGGTCGAGCAGGCTCTGGTGACCGACATCGAGCCGGGCTTCGACATGTTTGCCGAAACGATTGGGCCTGTCGTTCGCAAGGTTGTGCAGTCGGCAATGGGCTGGCAACTGGACCTCACCGATCATCCGCAAACGGCGGTTGAATACTTGCGACGCGTGCTCGACGAACTCGACGACTTGCAGGAACTTCCGTGATTCGCGCCCTCGCGACTCGTTTGGTCTGAAGCACTACGCTAGCAGAGCAACGCACCGATGTGCTGCCTGCGCCACGCTCGGTGACGGTCATTGGGCTAAATTGTGTAGCTCCTTCCACTCCTCCTCGAACTCGTTGCCAGGCAGCTAGCGGCGCATTTCGTCGGCGTGGCGACTTTGAGGGCGTTCTCGGTCGATGTTCGACGTTCGGTATCCAGAACCGATAGTTGGTGAATCGTGCCGCGAACCATAGGTAATCGAATCCAAGCCACGTTCTGCGCGCTACCATTCAGAACTCGTTCGGCCGAGTACCTGTACCTGACGTGACGCTGCGGTTAGCCAGGTGTCGCTACCGCGGCAGGCCGGTTATGTCGGGTCCGGGCCTCCAGAAATGCACGTGTGCCTCCACGCTGAGCCGGTCGAGGTCGTTTTCGTCGCCCGCGTTGTCGAGGCGAGTGAAATAAGCCGACACTTGCAGGAACGAAATCGGAAACACCTCGATGCCGGCCCTCGTGCGTGTC
>JBDHAS010000181.1:0-9136 GCA_039588015.1 Gemmatimonadota bacterium
AAGCCCCAGCCGCGAACACGAACACAGACAGCAAGACCGCCACCGCCCGTTTGAAGACCTCCACTCGTCTCATCGCTCTCTATTCTCCTCTTGTTCGCCGGCGGTCGGGTTCATTCCTGCTCGACCGCCAGATCATCGACCTCGGCCTTCAACCTCGACAACGACGCTATGTAGTCGTCTGCCGACCGCGCAGGAATCCACGCAGGGCCAACCGGCTTCAGCACACCCGGATCGTCCGTGTACTCGTCGAACTGCTCCCGCACCGCCAGCCCGATCAGGCCGCCCAGCGCGAACAGGGCGACCGAGACACCGATCGCCCACGTCATCCTTCGCCGTCGATCCAAGGTGGAGGCGAAGATGAGGTGGCCGTAGAGCAGCGCAACCATGATGGCAAAACCGCCAACTATCAGAAGGACAGCGATCGCATCGACCGGGAACCAGAACACGATGTAGTCGCCTATCTCGCCGTAGAGCAGGGTAACAAGGAGCACACCCGCAACAACGGCCATGTGAGGAACGAACTCGAAGCGCTGCATGACGATGCGAGAGGCGAGAGACCACGCACCGGCCCACATAGCCAACAGCAATGGCACGAGGATCACGACACCGACCGTTTGGGGCACTGTGTTCTCGTCAAACGATTCCAGGTACATCGAGATCCCGGCAAACGCGACAACAACCGCGAGTGACGCGAGCGCGAATCTCTTCGACCGCGCGAGTTGTTCAACCTTCGATTCTGTCGACCGATCGACGGAAGCGGCGGGCACGTCAGCATCCGGGCACACGATGCGAAGCCGTGTGTGGCCGACCCGGATCAACGTCCTTGACTCGATGGGAACGCGTGCTGTCCGCCCCTCGCGACCAGGTACAAAGAGACCGTTGACGCTGTCCGCGTCCTCCAGCACCAGCCGCACGTCTTCATCTCGCACGAGGACCGCATGCGTCGGGCAGACATAGCGGTCATCCAGGATCACGTCGTTGTTGTAGGCGCGCCCAATCGTGGCGGGTACTGCATCCAGGCGAGTCCGGCTGAGAACCACGCCTCGGCGATCGAGCACTTCGACGAACGCTATCGCTCCCACGAGACGTTCTCCAGATAGTCGCGAGCGATTCGTTGGGCATTCTCGAAACTCACACCCGACATCGTCAGCCCGCTGACCAGCCCGCTGCGGCCGCCGCCCAGCGCGGCAAGCTTGAAGATCACATCGTACAGTCCGTCGTATCACGTTATCAAGGTCACACCTGAACCGTGTCACATCGAATTCACGGCCGTGTAGGTACCGGTCGGACGATTGGAATTCACCGGAATAGAGGGAATAGAACTGGAAGGTATTGAGCTTCTCGCTACCCAACACCTCGTGCGAGAACTTGAAGATGCCCGACGACTGATCGCGCGAGATGAAGATGTAGTCGTCGGTGGAGCAGTTGTGCATGCGAATGTCATACGGCTCCTCCTCGCTGGTGATGATGTCGCCCCAGCAGTTGAAGAAGTCCGCCGGTTTAGTAGGAAGAACGTAGCCCCCGACCTGAATCGTCGGCACCGAATCCAGGAACAGCGGCTCCAAATACTGCCGCTGGTACTCGCGGATCTGCGCTCCGACCACGGGAAGGAAGTCGGCGGGCACCTGGTAACCCTCAGAGGAGACGGACTCGAGCAGATCCAGCGCGCGCTCGACCGGTACCAGGAAACTGAGTTGATTGCCGGCCGTCGACACGTTGATCCCGACGACTTCGCCGGACTCCGTGATCGTCGGTCCGCCGCTCATTCCAGGATTGAGCGATCCGGTGAAATGGATCCGGTCATAGAGGGTATGTTCCAGCAGCCCGTTGTACGTGCCCTCGACGATACTGAGGCCGAGATCGGCCGGGTGGCCGAGGGCATACAACCGCAGGCCCTGCGCGACATCCACGGTAGCGAGGTCGAAGAAGCGCCCTGGTCGGCCATCGGTGTCGAGAACCGCCAGGTCATGCACTACATCGACGCCGACCACCGTCACGGCCAGCTTGTCGCCGGAAGTCTCAACCAGGTCGATGCGATACCGCTCCGGGTTGTGGACCAGCTTGGCGACGACGTGATAGTTGGTGACCACGCGGCCATCGGGGCTCGCGTAGAAGCCCGACCCCACCTCTGCCCTGCCCGCCGCCCCGATCTCGACGACTTCGAGTTTGACGACGGCGTTCGCGTGCCTGCGAAACACCTCCGGTGTGGTCGTCGGCGTTTCTTGCGACTCGCCTACCGAAGGAATGCACAGCGCGAAGAGGGCAACCACGCCGACGGCGGTACGCGAATGGGGATTACTGGGCATCGCTAGATCCAAGCTGCCGGAGCTGCGCCTCGGATTAAGTGACTGCTGACTCTAGTCACGATCCGCTTCGCCGGCGATTACGTCAGCCAGCTTCCCTGTCTCGATGTTGCCACCGCTGACCACAACCGCCGTTATCTCACCGGTGCCAGTGAATCTGCCGGAGAGCAACGCGGCGATGCCCACGGCACCGCCGCCCTCTACCACCAACTTGTGCTCGCTTGCGGCGAACGCCATCGCCTGGCGTATCTCGGCTTCCGACACGACCAGATACTCGTCCACGAGGTCCCGCACAAGCTCGAATGTATGACGGTTGTTGAGCCCGATGCCACCCGAAAGGGCGTTGGCGATCGTGTCATCCTCTGGGAATGCGATCGGCCGGCCGGCCTCCAGACTCTCGTGCATCACCCGGGCATTCTTCGCCGACACGGCGACGACTCGGATCAGCGGCTCTTCCCGCTTCAGGGCCTGAGCGATACCGCTGATCAACCCGCCCCCTGAGAGTGGGACGACCACCGTGTCGAGCATCGGGACCTGGTCCAGCAACTCGAGCCCGATGGTCCCTTGCCCAGCGATGACACGGGGATCGTCAAACGGATGCACGTAGACCAACCCCCGCTCTCGCTCGATCTCATAGGACTTCGCCTCCGCGTCCTCGTACGTCTTCCCATGAAGGATGGTCTCGGCTCGGTGTCGGCGAATAGCCCCAAGCTTGGTGGAGTCCACCCACTCGGGCACGCAAACCGTTGCAGGGATGTCGAGAAGATCGCCGACGTAGGCGACGGCCCGTCCATGGTTGCCGCTGGAGCACGTCACGACACCACGCTCTTTCTGCGACCCGGAGAGCGAGAGCATCTTGTTAGCCGCGCCGCGCAGCTTGAATGAGCCGGTGACCTGCAGACTCTCCAGCTTCAGCGAGACGTGAGCACCCGTCAGGGCGCTGAGCTCGGGCGCCTTGACGACGGGTGTCTCGACGGCGATTCGGGCGATGGCTTTGCGCGCGGCCGCGATGTCGATGTCCGCCACCTATTCCTCCCCTCCCGCCGTGGCTCGATCCCGCCACGCCAGGGTCCTCCGAGTTGTCGTGAATCGAGTTGAATGGGGCGCTGCTAATGTAGGCGCGGCCAGCGCTGACGTCCACGCGCTGGCCGCGGGCAAGAGGGGGCCGGGAGATCTACTTGCCGAACGGGCGGCTGCGAGCCGCCCCGGCTCGTCAAACCGACAGAAAAAAAGGGGGCGCCAAGCGGCGCCCCCGTCAAAGCTCAGTCAGGACCGGCGTATCTGGACGCTGCCGTTCACCGTCTTGATCACCAGCGTGCGGCCGCCATCACCAATCGTCCCCTTTAAGTGCCTGGGCGAGAAGCGCCCCTTCACCGTAAGCGGGAAGTCGCTGGAGATCTGGCCGTTGACCGTCGACACGCTGACGTCGCAGTTCAGCTCGCCGGGCATCTCGAGGGTCACGCTGCCGTTGACCGTTGTGAAGTCGAGGGCGCCATCCCAGTTCGCTCGGTCCATGGAGACGGTGATCGAACCGTTGACCGTGGTCGCTTCTGCCAGGCCCGTAGACGACACATCGACATCGCCGTTCACGGTGTGCGCTTTGACGTTGCCCTCGATGCCGAAGGCTTCGACACCGCCGTTCACCGTACGCCCGACGAACCCTACCCCTGCCGGGACCCGAACGGTGAAGTCGACCTGGACGTCGTTGTTCTTCACGTTCATCCGGCCTTTCGAGCCGGGCCGGCACTCATTGGGCCTGTCCTCGTCCTTGCTGGGATAGACGGCGCAGATCGTAACGCCCTTGTCGTGCGGTACGACCTCCATCTTGATCAGGTCGGGATCCTGCTTCCTGCCGTGCAGATCGGCAACGACCTCCACTTCGCTGCCCGAGCCGCGCTCGGCGTGGATCTCACCATTGATGCCCTTGATCTCGATGAAGTCGCCCTGGTCGACCTGTCCTTTCCAACTCCACTCCCTGTCTTTGAGGGCCAAGGAGACGGGTACGGCCGTCGTCGTTACACCGGGCTCGTTGATGCTGGCGCGGTCCTCGGACAAGCCACTTGGCATCCAAGCCGCCACAACCATCACGAGTCCGAATAAACCGATCCTCTTCATGCTCAGCCTCCTAGCGCCAGACTATCGTCGCTCCAACCGAATATCGCCATCGAACGAGTGCAACTCGAGGCGAGCGCCCCCGTTCCCCAAAACGAAGTTCAGCTTCCGCTGACCCTCTGCGCTCTCGATCCTCACCGGGAATTCCGCCTCGAATTCGCCGTCGAAGGTCGCCACAGAGACGTTTGCGTTCGCGTCACCGGGTATACTGACTATCACATCGCCATCGTGTGAGCTGAGTTTGTAGCGGCCGGTGTCGCTGATGGTGCCGTCGTAAGAAACGGCACCGTCCACGCTCTTGGCCTCGACTCTGCTCGAAGTGATCCCCTCGAGAATGACCTCACCGTCAATCGATTCCACGAATATATCACCCTCGAAATCCTGCACCGTGATATCGCCGTCCGCGCCGTTCGCCTCGAGACTTCCCTGCGAGCGCATGACGGTAATCTCGCCGTCCACCGAACGCAGCGACATCTCGCCGGCGGCGTTGCTAACCTCGACATCGCCTCCAAGCGTCTCGGCCTTCACGCCGCCCCTGGCACCATCAACGGATATGTCGGTCTCGAGACCCCAGAGGTCCACGGCCATCGAGCTTGGCACCGTGATCTCGTAGTCGACCTCCTCCGGGTGGCCATGCCGAGTCTCCGACCTGATCCTCACCGCGGACTCGGACTGTTGCACGTTGATCCGATCCTCGCTGGAGTAGCTGGCCTGGACGCGCACCTCGTTCCGGCTCCAAGTCCTGATGATGGTTTCGCCGGCGTGGTTCCGAACGATGAGC
The DNA here is from genome assembly GCA_039588015.1 of Gemmatimonadota bacterium. Taxonomy (GTDB): domain Bacteria; phylum Gemmatimonadota; class Gemmatimonadetes; order Palauibacterales; family KS3-K002; genus JASFMO01. Next base: position 5,197 of record JBDHAS010000181.1, read on the forward strand.
ACGGCATCCGGGTTCACTGCGAATGTCGTGTCCATCTCGACATCTTGCGACCAGCCATCCGACTCGTGCCACCAGGTCTCGAAGTGAGAATCCATCTCGGGGATCGAAATCTCGATCGCCGGAATCTCCACGTCGAAACCATCCCAATAGACCTCGAAGCCGTCCCAATAGACTTCGAAGCCGTCCCAGTATTCTGTGCTCGGGACATCGAAGCTGAAAGCCGGGATGTAGATGTCGAACTCGGGAATCTCTATCGCCGGGATCTCGATCTGTACCATCGCGACCTGAGGATCGACGTCCCAGCTCTCGACCTTCTTCTCGACTTCCTGGGGCGAGGCTACCGCCGTCAGTGCCCCAATCAACAACGCGCTGTACATGATCCTCCGTCCTGTTCGGTTAGCTGACCGCGCCGGTCATCTGCGCCGCGCGTCTCAGGAATTCCAGCTTCTGGTGCATCGTTGCGGCCAGATGCTCGTTCAAGTAGACGCTCGCCGGGTCCAGAGCCAGCGCGCGCTGAGCCTGCGCAATCGCCCTGTCTATGATCAATAAGTTCTCTTGGATGATTCGCACCGTCATCGTGTCCAGCTGGTCGCGGCTCTCTTCGATCACTCTTTCCAGATCCGCGACGGCGGCATCGTAGTTGGCGAGCGTCGGGATGCCCGGCGATGCCGCCGGTATCGCAACGGTACCGACCGGGTTCGCCGCTGTGGCCATTTCGCCCACTGGGTCACCACTCCCAGACAACAGGAGCCCTACCCCGCCGGACATTATCATTAGAGCTATCCCGGCGGCCGCGAGCTGCGGCAGGGAGAACGACACGCGTCGGTCGCGGATGCGCGCTCGCTTGCGCTCGCGGTGTGACTCGATGTCCGTCACTGCGGGACTGGTCGAGGTCACGCCGATTCGCTCGGCAATCCCCGACCAGAGGTCGTTCTCGGGCGGTCGATCTTCCAAGGTTTGCGCCCGTGAGGCCACCCGGCGAAGCTGCTCGAGCGTCGCCACGCACTCCTCGCAGTCGGCGAGGTGTGCTTCCAGATCCGCCCGCTCGGCAGCATCCAGGCCACCGTCCAGGAATTCGGAAAGTCTGTCAGTCCACCTATCGCTCATCTCAGCTGCCCCACATTCATCTATCGATCACGGATTGTCGTTCACCTGTCCATGTAGCCGCGGAGAATCATCCGAGCCCGATGCAGCTGCGACTTCGAGGTTCCCGCCGTGATCCCCAACATCTCCGCGATCTCTCCGTGTTTGTATCCTTCCACATCGTGCAACACGAAAACTTGCTGAGCCCCATTCGGGAGATTGACCATCGCGGCCTCGAAGTCGATCGCCGTCTCCGCACCCTTGGGATTCGAACTCATTCTTCCGATAGCCTTCTCACCGTCCACGAACCGATCCCTGCGAATCCCAAGCTGCTTGCGGCGACCCAAGATCACGTTGATGGCCACCCTGTGCAGCCACGTCCCGAACGCCGCTTCCCCCCTGAAACTCCCCAACTTCTCCCACGCCCTGACAAACACGTCTTGTGCGACTTCATCGGCCAATTCGGCACCGATCATCCGCCGGGCCAGGCTGTGAATCCGAGCCACGTGGCGGTGGTAGAGGCGCTCGAAGGCGTGGGCATCGCCCGCTGCGGCGAGCACCGCATCATCCGTATCGACGGGCCTGACGTCCCGATCTTGGCTCAGTTTAGCCACTCTCCAGGACCCCTACCTCCTTCCACCGGATTGAGATACCCCGGTGGCCCGGAAGGTTGGAACCCTCTAAGCCTCACTCTGGAGACGAGTTGGACGGCTGGCAAACAGGAGTGCAAGCGACACCGCCGCCCCCAGAGCCAGCAACGTCATATCGCCGATCAGCCAGCCCATGACCATCGCGGCCAAACCCGCCCCTTCGGCGATCGCCCAGGTGACGATGGCCTTCGGCAGACTCTGGCTCCACCACTCGGCCAAGTCCGCGTCCCGGCGTCGCCGCGCGATTCGCCCCCGCAACATCCCGCTGGCCAGTACGCCGCCCGCCAACATCAGGTAGCCCACTATTCTCAGCAGTCTCGCCGACTCCGCGGCACCGAGACTCGCTGAGCCACGAAGAAAGAGGAAGACAGCGAAGAGAAGAACAACACCGCTGCTGATCGCGGCGTGGATAACCCGGGCCGTCATCGCAGCTTTGGCTGGGTCGACCCCTGGACGCTGCTCGTTCATGGGACCTCCAATGCCTGGGTGCACGACAGTCACTACGGCCAGCAGGGCGCTGGGCCTAGTCCAGCCAGTAATTTAAGGCCCGCCCGCACCTATGTCGCAATCGCGAGCCTGTAGAGTACTATGGTCGCGTTGACGTTGCAGCCACGTGCCGAACGTTGCGACCGCCTTGGCGGGTGGCAGCCCGAGCCCTCGAATACTGGAGCGTAGGATGAAGATCGCCTGGCAGGTACCGCTAGCGCTGACCCTATTTGTCGGCTGCGCGCTACACGCACAGGAACCTCAGCCGAGCTTCACCATTCCGCTCATCGACCTGGCAGACGAATCGCACCGCCAGGTGATCGTCGACAAAGAGCCGGGCCAATACCTCGGCCACCCGACCACCGTTCTACTGGAGGACGGGCGCACGATCATAGCCGTCTACCCCAAGGGACACGGCGGAGGCGCCATCGTCATGAAGCGAAGCGACGACGGCGGCCTCTCCTGGGGCGAGCGATTGCCGGTGCCGGATAACTGGGCCACGTCACAAGAGGTGCCGACAGTCTACAGGGTGATCGACCGCAACGGTGTCCGGCGGCTGATCATGTTCTCCGGTCTCTATCCTATCCGCATGGCGCGCTCGGAAGACGACGGCGTTTCATGGACGCCGCTCGAACCGATCGGAGACTTCGGTGGCATCGTCGCCATGGCCTCGGTGGAACGACTGGCCGGCGGCGAATACATGGCCCTGTTCCATGACGACGGGCGCTTTCTGAGAGGGGGCGGCGACCGGACAAAGTTTCAGGTGTTCAAGACGGTTTCGAAAGACGGCGGCCTAACTTGGAGTGAGCCTCGAGTGGTCACCGAGCACGCGCAAGCTCACCTCTGCGAGCCGGGCCTAGTTCGCTCGCCCGACGGCAAGCAGATCGCTCTGTTGCTCCGGGAGAACAGCCGTCGCTTCAATTCGTTCGTCGTCTTCTCGAACGATGAAGGCGAAACATGGTCGGAACCGATCGAGTTGCCCGTTGCCCTCACCGGCGACCGGCACACAGCACGCTATGCACCCGATGGCCGGTTGTTCATTTCCTTTCGCGACATGGCCCGCGGCAGCCCACCTGGGGTGACTGGGTCGGCTGGATCGGCAAATACGACGACATCGTCGACGGGCGCGAGGGCCAGTACCGCGTCCGGCTGATGGACAACAAGGTCAGAGCCGACACCGCCTATCCCGGGCTCGAGCTGCTGCCCGACGGCACGTTCGTCGTCACGACTTACGGCCACTGGGAAGAAGGTGTCGAACCGTATATCGTTTCCGTCCGTCTGACTCTGGAAGAACTCGATGAAAAGGGGTCAGGGAGCAGAGAGCCGAGCTGACTCGCTCTTATGCTGTCACGGCGCCAAGCAGGTGCACTTCGATCTATATGCTGACTATTGGGTGCGGAGAATCTGATGCGGAGACCATCGATCATTCTAGCTTTTTCAATGCTGACTGCGGGTAATCTGTCCGCCCAAGAACCCAGCCGGGTGCTGAACGGGTACGAGTTTATCCCTTCACGCGTCGTCGACGGCCCATTTGCGATCAGCTACTTCGCTACGACGACAGGTGGTGGAATCGCCTTCGATCTGAAGACGCCATTCATTGACCGATCGAGAGAATTGCCCGAGACTCTCGCCGGCGATGTCGCCTTCTTGTGGCTCAGCTTCAAATACCAGCAGCAGTTCGGCCAGTGGTTCGCAGCGCGCTTCAGGTTCGGCGGAGGAGC
>JBDHAS010000182.1:0-13102 GCA_039588015.1 Gemmatimonadota bacterium
CGCTGGCATCTACTCGACGTATCTCATGAGCGTGCACGGGCTGTACCTGACGGGGATGACAAACCGGGTGCCCTGGGGACTCCAGATCTCGATGGCGATCTTCTACATCGGCCTTTCGGCTGGGTCGCTGGTGGTTTCAGGCCTCTATGGCATCTTCGGCAAGATGGAGTACAAGCCGTTTGCCAGGATCGCAGCCTACCTCGCCATGCTGTTCTTGATCGCGGGCCTGCTCTCGATCCTCACTGACCAGGGCAGGATCGACCGGGTGTTCGTCAAGCCGTTCACGTACCTCAACGTCTCATCGATGTTCTCGATCAACCCGGCGCTGTATTCAGGACACGTGTTGATCTGCATCATCTACCTGTGGGCGCTGTTCAGGGAGCGGGGCACGCTGACCAAGATCGCGTCGTTCACGGTATGCCTCTGGGCCATCGGAACCCACACCGGCACGGGTGCTATCTTCGCGTTCGTGCCGCGAGAACTGTACAACTCAGCACTGCTCCCACCGAGTTTCGTGGCGGCCGCACTGTCTTCCGGCGCCGCCCTGATGATCCTGGCCAAGGTCGCGGTGTTTCGCGGCACCGGAAGACCGATGGATGAGAAGCTGGTGATATGGCTGGGGCGACCGCTCCTGGCGGTATTCCTCGTGTGTACGTTGTACGTACTCTTGATCGAAAACGCGCACCGCTTCTATCTTGCGGAGTCGCGCGAAGCGGGCATGTTCTTCCTGTTCGGCGGCGGTCACAGCCTGATGTTCTGGTTCGGTCTGATCATCTTCGGCTGCGTCATCCCGGCCATCCTCCTCTTCGTTCGACGCACCGGTACCTCCGTCCCTTGGGTGGTCTTCTCGTCCGCCCTGGTCGTCGTGGGAGTGCTGTTCGAGCGGTTTCTCATCGTTATTCCGGGCCTGATCCATCCACCGGAGCTCTTCCCGGGCTGGGAGGTCTCGGGCACGGTACTTTCGGAGGGCGTAGTCAACTACTCGATCAGCTTTTATGAGGTGCTGCAGGCTCTCGGCGTGCTCGGCATTATCGGCTTTGCGTTCCTGATGGGACTCAAGTGGCTGCCGCTGGCTCCAACGCAAGCGAGGGCGCTGGCGGCAGCGTAGCGCGGAGCGTGCTGAAGGCAGGCGCTACCTAGCCGCAGAGGTGGCGGTGGCCCGCGAGCTTCCGACCCAACAGGTCATCCTCACCCATCGCTGAGCCACCGGTGCGAGACCTGCGCTCTTCTTTCGCCGATCGCCTGGCACCTTCAATTTCATGTTGGCAATCCGCCATCGCTATCAAGTCGCCGTGTCGCACATCGGGCCGGCGCGAAGATCGAACGGGAGCGACGCGTGACCGAGCAGAACCTCGGCATCTTCCTGGTCCAGGTCCTCCTGCTGCTGGGGTTGGCTCGAGGCCTCGGCGAGGTGCTGCGGCGTTTGGGGCACCCACCTCTGGTCGGCGAGATAGCCATCGGGCTGTTGCTCGGACCGACCGTACTCGGCCGTGCTTGGCCAGCTGCCCAGGTCGCCCTCTTTCCTCCCGACCCGATCCAGCTGGCTATGCTCGACACCGTCGCCTGGTTCGGCGTGCTGTTCCTGCTGCTCGAGACCGGTCTCGAGGTCGATGTATCGGCCGCCTGGCGGCAGCGGGGCCCAGCCCTGCAGATCGGTGTCATCGGCGTGCTGGTTCCCCTCGCCTTCGGGTTCGGATTCTCCTGGCTGTTGCCCGAGCGGTACCTGACCGGACCCGCTGTCCGGCTGCCCTTCGCGCTGTTCCTCGGTACGACGATGGCGATCAGCGCGATGGTCATCATCGCGCGCGTCCTGCACGACCTGGACCTGGTGAAGAGCGATCTGGGGTTGGTGACGTTATGCGGGTATGCGGTCAACGACATCTTGGCGTGGGTCATCCTGAGCGTCGTGCTGGGAATGGCCACACCACTGGGCGTGCGGATGGGCCCGGTCGCGCTGTCGTTGATCGTCGCGATCGCCTTCACGGCGTTCTGCCTGACCTGGGGCTTGCGCGGAGTCGACCGCGCCATCGCGTACGTGAGCGAGCGGTTGCCCGATCAGCCCGGCGCCGTTCTGAGTTTGGTCAGCTGCCTGGGACTGGCCTGCGGAGCGCTCACAAACCGTGTCGGCCTGACGGCGTTGTTCGGCTTCTTTCTCGCCGGAATCATGGCCGGCGAATCGCACGCGCTCAACGAGAGAACGCGCAACGTCGTGAGCCAGATGGTTCACTCGGTGTTCGTGCCGCTCTATTTCGCCGGCATCGGCCTGCAATACGATTTCTTTGCCGATTTCGACTGGTTCATCGTCACCTTCGTGACCGTCATCTCCATCGTTGCCAAGTTCGGCGGGGCTTGGCTCGGGGCTCTAGGCACAGCGCTGTCCCGAGAGGACCGTCTATCCGTGGGGATCGCTTTCACGCCGAGCGGCGTCACGGGAATCGTAGTCGCCGACCTGGCGCTCGAACACGGAATCCTCACCACCCAGGTCTTCGTCGGCATCGTGATCTCCGCGATCGTTTCGTCGCTGCTCGTCGCGCCCTGGCTGTCCTGGTCGATCCAGCGGCGAAGGGCCGTCAACGTCCTGGCCTTCTTCGCGCGCTCGGCCGCGGTGCCGAATCTGCGCGGCACGACGCGTGAGGAAGTGATCGACGAGCTGTGCAGCGGGCTGGCGGGTCATGCCGGGATGCCCGTCCCCGAGTTGTGCGCCGCGGCGGTTCGGGAGCGAGAGGAGCTTCAGGGGACGGGCACGGGAAACGGCGTGGCTATCCCCCACGCGCGCCTGCCGGGTCTGAGACGGCCGGTGCTGGTGTTCGGCCGGTCGGTCGCGGGCGTAGATTGGGACGCACCGGACGGTCTGCCCGTCCACCTCGTTTTCATGGTTCTCAGCCCCGAACGGGAGGGCGGATTGCAGCTCCAAATCCTCGCGGCGCTGGCGAGAGGACTGGCCGAGGCTCCGGCGCGGGAACGCGTGACTCAAGCGACATCGGACGCAGAGACGATGGCGGCCCTGAGCGCGGCCCTTCGCTCTCAGAATATCACCAGAGTGACCTCGGTTTAGCGAGCCTTATCGCTCCTTCGGCTGGCGTTTAGGCCTGCGGCTCAGGAGTGGGGGAAGGCGGCGGCCAGCGGGCGATCGAAGGTCATGATCGCTCGGACCTCACGCCGTATGCAACACGACAGGTGGAGCAGGTCCCGGGCGCCCAGTTCGCCGTGACGCCCCGCCAGCGAGCGGGCACGCGATGTCGGGCTTTCCATCAGGTTTCGATACGCCGAGCTGCTACGGCGAAGTGAAGGAAATAGCTCCGGAGCCCGGAAGCCGAACCAGGTGGAACTTCTTCATCGAAGAACAGTCGGCAGAACTCCTCTCGCGCACGCAGGATCTCGCGGCAGCGCAGCCCCCGCCACCTGGAGTCGGCTGCCGTCAGATCGAAGAGTTCAAGGGCGCGCTCGAGCGCCTGATCAAAACGTTGCGACCGGCCACTCTCGTGGGCGCGTATCGCGCGCTCGACCTCGCTTCCGATGTGCGCCATCTGTTCCAGCAGCGTCAGCCGTGCCCACCGTCCGTCCGCGAGCTGAACGTGGACTTTCCCTGTCCGGTCGCTCATTCCTCGATCAGCTCCTCCACGATGCGCCCAATGGCATCGCGAATCTTCGGGTCTTCTACGTCACGGGATCGGTTGCCCTGACTGGGACGGACGTTGATCATCGAGTCGAACTCAATCCAATCGTCTCTTGGCTCGCCGAGATAGAGGTTAATCCCCCAAAGGTGTTCCTGCTTTGACCCATCTTCCAGAAGTGCCGCCTCCTCGTCCGAGTGAAGCTCGCCGCCGACGGCGATCACTCGGCGGGCGACATCCACCACAGCCTTCACCATGTCACCGAAAAGATTCTCCGCGAGCTTCGCGACCTCTGAGCGTGGAATGGACTCCCGAATGATGTGCAGCATTTGGCGATTCACCCCTTGAAGCAGCAACGACCGTCCAGCGTCCTCGGTACCTCGAGTCCAGCCAGGCTCAAGCTTGCACGCCTTCAGGACCCCCAGCCTGACGACCGCAACCGTCAAGAGCGAACAGCACATACGTGCCTTGGGACTCTGCACGTCGTACTGCCTAGGACGACGTGACGTGTTGGGAACGTAGCCGCGCAAATAGGTTGCTGCAATCCGCTACGTGCGCCTCCTCGGCGCCGATCCATGGCTGGGGGCGTGTCCCATGCCTCGGTGGCGCCTCTCGGACCCTTCCGGGTCGAGCGTCTCCGGGTTGCCAGGTCCGGGAGCCCGGGCCAAAGTATAGGCAATACGAGGTCATGACGGTTGCGGTCGGAAGCCCGCAGCCGGTTTTGCCATCTGTCGGAAGGACCATGGAGCTGTTCCGCCGCGCGTCTATCGTCATAGCCGGCCTGCTGATCCTGCTGGTGCCGTCGTCGCTGCTGCGCTCCGACGCGATCGTGATCACGATGGCGATGAAAGCGCCGACCATCGCCGAGATCTTCGTGGAGGAGGATTCGGTCTCGGTCGAGCTGGAGATCGGCCTCACCGACCTTGACGCCTTTCGCGACATTTTACCTGACGGGCTCTACGAGCAGCTGGGCCATGACCCGGAACCGATCGCGCAGCGCATCCCCCGCTTTTTCCGCGAGGGGTTCACGGTGCGGCCGGATGACGGCGGACCCGTCGTCGGCGTCATTCGCGAGATGGAGCCGCGCCGTAGGGTGGTCCGTGACCAGATCACGGGCGAGCCGCTACCGGTGGCGGAGGAGGACCTGGATCCGGTGGTGTTCGTGCGGATCATGTATCCGTTGAGCGGCCGGCCGGCGACGCTGACGCTCTCGCCGCCGCTCGCGAGGGCCGGACGGAGCATGGCGAGCATCGGCTTCGTCACTTATCACCACTCGCTGCCCGTGAACGACTTCCGTTACCTCGGGCAGCCCGAGCGGTTGGCGCTCGATTGGGCCGACCCGTGGTACTCGGAGTTCGAGAACCGCAATCTGAGGCGGCAGTTCTACGCGCCGATCTCCGCGTTCCTTTATGTGGAGCCGTACGAGGTGCGGAAGGAGATCGTCGCGCGGCCCAAGGATTTTCAGAATTGGGTCGACCTGGGGTTAGAAGGAAGAACGGTCATTTCCGTCCAAGAGCAGGAGGAGATCAAGCAGCGGATCGCAGAGTTCTTGGCCGAGAAGAACCCGGTCACGATTGATGGGCGCCCGGCGGAAGGCGCCCTGGATCGCATCCACTTCATATTTCGCAATCTGCGCACCAGCGGAGTGATCGATCCGCCGCGCGACCTTGACGTTTCGTCGGCGACACTGGGGATCATCTTCAGCTATCCCACCGACGGTCTGCCGCAGGAAGTGGAAATGGAGTGGGACCTGTTCGCGCCGCGCATCGAGCGGGTGCCCAGCTCGGCCACCGACGAGGCGGGCGCACTGCCATACATCCTGTCGCCGGATGACCACGTGCTGCGTTGGCAGAACTTCTTGAAGAACCCGACGGAGCTAGGACGCCTGGTAGAGGTGCTGACGCCGCCCGAGCGACGCAGCATCCCCCTGACCTTGGCGGCGCTCGCCGCTTTTGCCGGCCTGGTGTTCCTGTTGGCGAAATACGGACGTAGCATGCTGCGGGGGCAAAGGCCGACCAAGTGGGCCATCGTGGCGGCCGTAGCGCTGGCGCTCGCCCTCGCCGCCAGCGGGCCGCGGGCGATCGCGGCGGGTCGCGTCTCGGACGCGGAAGCCGAGGCGGTGGTGGCCGCTCTGCTGCAGAACACGTACAGAGCGTTCGACTTCAAGGAGGAAGGCGCCATCTACGACGTGCTGGCGCGCAGCTCGGCCGGCGAACTGCTGACAGACATTTACCTGGAGACGCGGCGCAGCCTCGAGCTGGAGAACCAGGGCGGTGCCCGTGTGAAGGTGAAGGAGCTGGAGGTGCTGAGCTCGGATTCGCGCCCGGTCGAAGAAGGGCTCGGCTTCGTGACGCTTCTGACTTGGAACGTGTCGGGCTCGGTGGGCCATTGGGGTCACATTCATACCCGCACCAACCAGTACCAGGCGCAGCTGACCGTAAGGGCCATCGACGGCGCCTGGAAGTTCACCGATCTGCAGCTGCTGCAGGAGCAGCGGATCTAGACGGTGAGTCGGAAGGCTGGCGCTTGGAGAGCGTGCACGCATGATCGAGGTTAGGGGTCTCGAGTTTCGTTACGGCGAAGGCGAGTTCCGACTTAGCGTCGGAGAACTCGACGTCGAGCGCGGCTCGAAGACGGCGTGCATCGGTCCCAGCGGCAGCGGCAAGACGACGCTGCTGAACCTGATCGCGGGGATCATCACGCCGCAGACCGGAAGCGTCGTTACCAACGGCGTGGCGGTGAGCCAGCTGAACGATGCCGAACGGCGCGGCTTCCGCATCACCAACATCGGGCTGGTCTTCCAGGAGTTCGAGCTGCTCGAGTACTTGAGCGTGCTGGACAACATACTCCTGCCGTACCGGATCAATCCCGCGTTGCAATTGGACCCGGCCGTCCGCGAGCGGGCGACCTCGTTGGCCGAGCAGATGGGCATCGGCGACAAGCTACGGCGCCATCCCAGCAAGCTCTCCCAGGGTGAACGGCAGCGCGTCGCGGTCTGCCGAGCGGTGCTCCCGGAGCCGGCGCTGTTGCTCACGGACGAGCCGACGGGCAACCTGGACCCGGCGAACAAAGGGCGCGTGCTGGACCTGATCTTGGAGTATGCCGGTGACTCGGGCGCCACGTTGCTGACCGTCACGCACGATCACGGCCTGCTGAGCCAATTCGACTATGTTATAGACATCAAGGATTTCGGAATCGTCGCCGAGATCCCTAAGGCGGATGGAGCGGCGCCGCAGGGGAGGGCGGGGGAATGAAGCAGACGCTCTACCTCGCCTGGCGCTACCTGGCGTTCCATCGATTGAAGACGGCGATCCTGGTGACCTCGATTACCCTGATCGTCTATTTGCCGATCGGCTTGCGCGTCCTGGTCGACCAGAGCTCGCAGCAGCTGACGGCGCGAGCCGTGGCCACACCGCTTATCGTTGGTGCGAAGGGAAGCCCTCTGGAACTCGTGCTCAACTCGCTCTATTTCCGCTCGGAATATCCGGACCCGATGCGTCACGCGCAGGTGGAGCGGATCGACACGACGGGTTTGGCGATGGCGATCCCCATGTACGTGCGGTTCAACGCGCAGGGCCATCCCATCGTCGGCACCAGCTTCGAGTACTTCGACTTTCGCGGGCTGCGGATCGAATCGGGTCGGCAGCTGGTGACGCTGGGCGAGTGCGTGCTCGGCACGCGCGTCGCGAGGGCACTGGGCGTTGGACCGGGAGACCACGTCATATCGTCTCCGGAAAGCGTGTTCGATCTGGCTGGCGTCTATCCCCTGAGGATGCAGGTCGTGGGAGTACTGGCCTATTCCGACAGCCCGGACGACGATGCGATCTTCGTCGACGTCAAGACGGCGTGGGTGATCGAGGGACTGGGCCACGGCCACATGGACCTCACGAGGGCGGAAGCGGCGGCTGGCGTCCTGACGCGCGACTCGACGAACGTGGTCGGGAATGCCTCGGTGGTGCAGTACAACGAGATCACGGCCGAGAATATCGACAGCTTCCACTTCCACGGCGATCTATCCGAGTTTCCGGTTACGGCGGTCATCGCCGTGCCGGCTGAAGATCGGTCGTCTGCGATTCTGCAGGGCCGCTACCAGGCAGCCGAGGAAATCGCCCAGATCGTCCGGCCGGTGACCGTAATGGACCAGCTGCTCGGGACCATCCTCACCGTGCAAAGCTTCATCACGGCCGGGGCTGTAATCGTCGGGCTCGCGACCCTGGCCACGGCCGCCCTCGTATTCATGCTCTCGCTCCGCTTGCGGCGCCGCGAGATCGAGACGCTGTTCAAGATTGGCGGTTCGCGGCTGAACGTGGCCACGGTGATGGCTCTTGACCAGTCAGTTCGGCTCGGTCGTGATACGGGCCGTGATAAGGATGTAGGCGTTCGCGACGGGCTCCGGGCGACATTATATTGATCACTCTAATCCTTTATAATACAATCGTTTAGGAGGTATATCTCATGTCGATGCGAGAGGTCGAGGAAGGTCGTCTCGCCGACAGGCGGCTAAGGAAGCTGTCGGCGAGCGCGCTCGTGATCGTCGCTCTGATCGGCGGGTGCGCAGAGGGTGGCCGCGAGGGCGGCGGCGCCGCCCGGGTCGAGGACGCCGGGCTCACCGTCTACGCCGTCAACTACCCGCTCCAATACTTCGCGGAACGGATCGCTGGCGACCTGGCTCGAGTCGAGTTTCCGGCGCCGGCCGACGTCGATCCGGCCTACTGGACGCCGGATGCGGAGAACATTGCGGCGTACCAGGGTGCCAACGTCATTCTGCTCAACGGCGCGAACTACGCGGGTTGGGTCGGCATGGCCAGCCTGCCGGCGACCAAGATGGTCAACACTTCAGGCGCGTTCGAGAACCGCCATATACACATCGAAGGAGACGTAACCCACAGCCACGGGCCCGAGGGCGAACACAGCCACAGCGAGACCGCGTTCACCACATGGCTCGACCCGACGCTCGCCGTGATGCAAGCCGAGGCAATCAAGGCGGCGTTGGCCGAGGCTTCACCCGAGAACGAGGCGGCTTTCACTACCAGCTTCGAGTCGCTGCAGCGCGATCTGCTGGCCATCGACGAGAGCGTCGCGACCGCCCTCGCCGATGTGAAGGCCGAACCGTTGTTGGGCTCCCACCCGGTGTATCAGTACTTCGCTCGCCGCTATGAGCTGGACCTGAAGAGCGTCCACTTCGAGCCGGACGAGTTCCCGGATGACAGCGGCTGGTGGGATCTCCAGGAGCTGCTGCGCGAGCACCCGGCGAAGTGGATGATCTGGGAAGGCGAACCGACGCCCGAGATAGTGGCGAGGCTAGAGGAGCTGGGTGTGGAGAGCGTGGTGTTCGAGCCGTGCGGAAACACTCCCGATTCCGGTGACTACCTGAGCGTCATGCAGGCCAACGTTCGGAACCTCGAGCAGGCCTTCGGAGCGAGCTGATCCGATCCGGACCCAGCGTCCGGGTCGGCGCGGAGCGGGTCGTCTCGCTCCGGCCTCCCCCGCGCTCACGACTGCCGGCGTGACCGCGGGCTCGCTAACACCAGCTTCGCTGCGACGACCCGCTCCCCGCCTGTATGTGGCGACCAGCAGGCCGCACTCAATCGCGACTGGTCACCTCGAAAATAGGGCCGCGAGGTACCGGGAGCCGTGAGCGCAGTTGGTCTTGGCAACCACAGTCGCTGTGTACGCCGCCTCGAACAGCGCGGAGGAGCCGGGGGACCGACGCCTAGGGCCCGTCCATCTGCAGCCTGCAAATAGGCTTTTCGTTGATACAGGATTGTTACAATCCGGTGACTCGTCCGTCATGCTGGACGAATAGTGTTGTTACGACGAGAGTGAGAAGTAGCTTGAGTTGTGTCGCCGCTAGTATGTAGAGTTCGCTTTGATGGAGGGAGAGAACCATTGAGAATAAAACGTCTTGCAGTTCGGTTAGCGCCGGGAACCGTTAGGCAGGTGCTGCTCGCAGTCCTGTTGAGCGCGACGATTCAGGTCACTCCGGCGCTCGCCCAGGGGTCCCAGACAGGTTCAGCCCTCGCCCACGGGCCCGGGGAAGCAACGGAGGCGGCGGATACCGCCCAGGAGCAGAAGCCCTCGATTCACGTCGGCCACGGATCCAAGGGATTCGAGATCGGGACTGCGGACGGCAACTACCTGCTGCAGCTCCAGCTGCGCGTGCAGCTCCGTTACGCGTACCCGTTCGATTCCGACCCGATCACCTTCGATGACTTCTCGGAACGGGACCAGAACATCTTCAAGGTCAACCGCTCCCGCATCAAGGTCGGAGGGAACGCGTATAAGCCCTGGCTCAAGTACTACATGGAGTACGAGTTGGGCGGCAACGCGCTGCTGGATTACCGTCTCATGCTGGAGAAGTGGTCGGCGTTGCGTGTGAAGGTCGGGCAGTGGAAGGCACAGTACAGCCGCGAGCGCATCATCTCGTCCGGCAGGCAGCAGATGATGGAGCGCTCGATCATCAACCGGGAATTTACCATCGACCGCCAGCAGGGCATTTCGCTGTACGGTCGCCTAAAGGGATCGGGTATCGCCGACTTCAACTACTGGGCTTCGGTGTTCACCGGCATGGGCCGGGGCGCCCGGGAGAACGATGACACGCACCTGATGTGGCTGGCCCGGGGGCAGTGGAACTTCCTCGGTCGCGAGGTTCCGTTCACCGGCTCCGACTGGGAATACCACGAGAAACCCGCTGCGGTGCTGGCCTTCGCCGCCGTCACCAACCAGAGCCCTTACACGCGGTTCTCGACGTCGGGTGGCGGTCAGTTGGTGGGCTTCGAGGACGGCGAGCCGGGGCAATACCGCGTGAAACAGTGGCTGCAGGAGACGGCGTTCAAGTACCGCGGCTTCGCCTGGCAGCAGGAATTCCACCGCAAGGAAGTGGATGACAAAGTCAACCTGACGAAGCGGACACTTACAGGCGCCTACTTCCAAGGTGGCTACTTCTTCCACTATTTGTGGTCAGCGATTCCCAGGCCGCTGGAGGTAGCAGCCCGGTTCACGTTCTACAACCCGGACATCGATCGTGGCAGCGATCTCTTGCGCGAGTATGTGTTCGCGGCCAACTGGTTCTTCCGGGGCCACGCGAACAAGCTGACGACGGATCTGACGTTCTTCAGCCACGATTTCCCAGAGCTGGGCGAGCAGGAAAAGTGGCGGTTTCGGATTCAGTGGGACTTTTCGACCTAGTGCTTTACCGCGCCGATTACTGAGTACCGACGTTCGACGCTCGGCATCCGACGCCCAAAGTCGGCCAGCCGAGCGTCGAGCGTTATTCCCACCCACGCTCGCCGGTCCACATTCACCAGCCGAGTTGAGAAGCGTGGCCCGGAGCAGTGCTCTTGGGTGCCTAGACGCCCAAGCGCTTCGCCCATATGCTGTCCGGGTTCAAAGCAACGCGGCCCCTACTCCATAACCGGCAATCATCATGTACTCGAGAGAGCTAACCTCGTCCGTTGCAGCGTTTCGTCGGCTGGGCTGTCTGGTGGCCTTACTGACCGCGTCCGTGCTGGCGTCACCGGGCTCCGCCC
The DNA here is from genome assembly GCA_039588015.1 of Gemmatimonadota bacterium. Taxonomy (GTDB): domain Bacteria; phylum Gemmatimonadota; class Gemmatimonadetes; order Palauibacterales; family KS3-K002; genus JASFMO01. The sequence goes on from JBDHAS010000182.1 coordinate 11,144, forward strand.
TATCTCAGGACGCGCAGTACTGGACGAACCAATACGGCAATCGAGCGCGCCTGCTGGCCGGTTCCGTGATCGGAAGCTCCAGCGATCTCGCGTCCGTGTACTACAATCCTGGCGCCCTGGCGCTGGTCGAGAATCCCGAGCTGCTGTTGGCCGGGAACGTGTTCGAGTACACGCAATACCGAGTCGACGTCGCCTCGATACCTTCCAGCGACCTCGGCTCTTCCAAGATCGGAGGCGCGCCGTCGCTCTTCGCGGGAGAGCTCAAGCTGCCCTTTCTAGGGAGCGACCGTTTCGCCTACAACTTCCTCACCCGCTACAGCGCTGACATTCGCATCGAGGAGCGATTCCAGGCGGCGCGAGACGATTTGTCGGCGCTTCCGGAGCTGGCCGAACTCCAGGGCAGTCTGCGGCTGGAGGAGAAACTGACGGAGACGTGGGTTGGCGTGACGTGGGCCACCCTGCTAGGCGAGCGGTGGGGGATCGGGGTCAGCCCGTACGTAACGATTCGCAGCCAGCAGTTCGGGCAGCAGTCTATCTTCGAGAGAGTGGATTCGGCGGGCCAGGCGGCGATATCGTTGCGCGGCCGTGACATCCGCTTCAACAACTGGCGGCTGCTGGCCAAGCTAGGCGTCTCCGCCCGCTATGAGCCGTGGCGGTTCGGGCTCACGATTACGACGCCCAGCCTCAACGTGTGGGGCAGCGGTTCCGCAGCCCGGGACAGCACCGTTATCTCGCAGGGTGGAGCGGGTGGCATCGGGGGCGGGCTAGCGGAGGATGTTCCCGCAGACTATCGATCGCCGTTCTCGGTCGGGGCCGGCGTAGGCTATACCTGGCACGAGACGACTACTCTGCACGTAGCGGCGGAGTACTTCGCTAAAGTCAGCCGCGGGGAGGTACTCGATCTTTCGGCTCAGCTCGCAGGCGAGACAGTTCCGGCCGGCATGACTCAACACCTTGACGATGTGCTGAACCTCGCGGTTGGCCTCCAGCACGTGTTCAGCGAGCGGATCGAGGCGTACGGCGGCTTCAGCACGGACTTCAGCGCCAAGATCGATGAAGAGCCTGCCGTCTTTCCGATCTCGAGTTGGGATATCTATCATGTCTCGGGGGGCGCCAACTTCTCCCTCGGCCGCTCGGAGTTCACGTTGGGCAGCGTCGTCGCCTGGGGAAGTGGGCCCGCCAAGACTGTGGGCTCGACAAACAACATCCGCATCGATGAAGCCCTCGGTTTGCCGACAGAAACCTCGATCAGTTATTTCCGGCTGACCTTCATACTCGGCTTCACGATTCTGTTCGATTGATCGGAGGGGATGGACCGGAATACGGTACCCCTCGTATGCGGTGTGTGGTCATAACGGCGTTGACAACAGTCCGCGAAAGGACTCGAGACCATGAGTGACACGAAGCTGAACACCGAACGGTTTCAGAAGACCTTCTTGCTCATACTGGCGGTGGCAATCTCCCTGGTGTTCTACTCGATGATCAGGGGGTTCCTGGTGTCGCTGCTGATGGCAGGGATCGTTGCCGGAATGAGTTACCCTCTGTACTGCCGGCTGGCCCGGTGGTTTGGAGGGCGAAAGGCGCTGGCATCCGTCGTCACGTTGCTGGTCGTGCTCGGGTTGGTCGTGATACCGTTGGTTGGCTTCCTGGGCGTCGTCGCGGCGGAGGCGGTGGACGTGGCGCAGGGGGTGGCTCCATGGGTTGAACGGCAGATCTCCGAACCGAACGAGCTGGACAGATTGATGCAACGGTTGCCGTTCTCGGAGCGCTTCGCGCCCTACCAGGACCAGATCGCGGCCAAGATGGCGGAGTTCGCGGGAAATGTCGGCAGCTTCCTGGTCAATACGATCGCCGCGGGTACGAGGGGGACCGCGGTGTTCTTCTTCCATCTCTTCGTCATGTTCTACGCGCTGTTCTTCTTCCTCATCGACGGCAACACGCTGCTCAACAAGATCCTGT
>JBDHAS010000183.1:0-18159 GCA_039588015.1 Gemmatimonadota bacterium
GTAGTAGCCGGTAAAGGTGCCGTCCTTGAGGTGAAAGCGGCCGATATCGTACCAGGCGTCTGGAAAGACGAACCAGAGGATGGGCGCTCCCGGCTCGTAGATAACGCGGTCACCCACACTGAGCGTGGTCTCGAGGGTGGATGGATCATGGAGCGTTATCTTGAAGTCGGATCCGTCTACAACGAGGTCTTGGAAGAAGACATCGAGTCTGTCCGGGGGGCGTCTGTAGCGAATCTCGATGCGCGACACGGTTAGGTGGTGTAGAAGGCGGAACGTGCCAGCAGACCCGCCGCTGGCTCGAAGCGCGGCCCTGTCCGCCCGGCGTGGTGGCGCAGGCGCTCGACGACGTTCGCCAACCCGAGCGAGTCGGCGTAGCGAAGCAGGCCGCCGTGGAACGGGGGAAATCCGGCGCCCATGATCATGGCCACATCGAGGGCTTCGATCGAGTCGACTACTCCGTCATCGAGGGTTCGTGTGGCCTCGTTCACCATGACGAGCAGCATACGCTCCTCGGCTTCCTCGATCGCTGGCGGTCGGCCGGCGGTCGCGGCCGGTTGCACCCGAGCGACGTTTTGGTTCACCCCTCTGGAGCTCGAGCCTTTCCAGCGGTAGAACCCCAGGCCGCCCTTGCGGCCGGTCACTCCGGTTGCGAGTACGGCCTCCATGATGGGAGCGGGAGCGAAGCGCGCGCCGAAGCTCGCCAACATTGTCTCGCCCACCTCGGCAGCCACATCGAGTCCGATCTCATCGAGCAGACGCAAGGGCCCGACGGGCAAGCCGAAGCGAGTCATCGATCGGTCGATCTCCTGTATCGTCAAGCCGGCGCCGAACAGATGGCCGGCCTCGGTCAGATAGGCGGCCAGGATCCGGTTCACGACGAAACCGGGGGAATCGGCTACGATGACGGGCGTTTTGCCCAGGCGAGCTGCGGCCTGGAAAGCCGTTGCGAGCGTGTCGTCGCTGGTCTGAGCGCCGCGCACGACCTCGACCAACGGCATGCGATGCGGCGGGTTGAAGAAGTGTAGCCCGCAAACCCGTTCTGGCCGTCGGACGTGCTGCTGAAGCTCAGAGACGGAGAGCGCGGACGTGTTGGTGGCGATTACCGTCGAGGGACGGCTGCATCGCTCGATATCGGCGAACACCTGGCGCTTGATCTCCATGCGCTCGAGTACGGCCTCGATCACCAGGTCGGCTTCTTCGAAGCGATCGTAGCTCGTGGTGCCGAGCAGGCAATCTGTCCTGGCCTGCAGGTCGGCTTCGGACCAGTCGGCTCGGGCGGACGCCTTCTCGAGTAGAGCGCGCGCGTGCGCGACCCGGGCCGCCACCCGCTTGTCATCGACGTCCACGACCTGGACAGGGATGCCCTGGTAGGCGAATAGCTCGGCGATCCCCGCGCCCATGACCCCGGCACCGACCACGGCCGCGCCTTCCACAGGTCCGGCGACTCCGGCGGGCCCTCTCTTGCGCGCATTCTCGGTGAGCCTGAAGACGCGGATCAGGTTCTTGCAAACCGGCGTGACGGCCAGGCTCCCGAAGGCCCGGGCCTCTAGCTCGTGAGCGCGCTGCGGGTCGAGCGCGAAGCCGCGGATGATCGTGTCCAGAGCGAGCGGCAGCGCCGGGTAGTGGCCCTTGGTGCGGGCGAGCAAGGCTTTGCGGGTCACACGCCGGGTGATCCAGCGCGCCAGGGCACTATCCATCAGCAGGCGTTCCAGCACCGATCGCCGCCGTCGCGCAAGCGGGCGTGATCCGCGTGCGAGGCCGCTGGCGATAGCGGCTACTTCTTGCTCGAAATCGGGAGCGCTGAGAACGCGATCGATGAGTCCGATCTCGAGCGCACGCCGGGGGGCGACTGGCCGCCCGGACAGTATCAGGTCGAGGGCGGTCCGGATCCCGACCAAGCGCGGTAAACGAACCGTTCCACCGAGGCCTGGAAGAACGCCCAGGCGCGTCTCGGGAAGACCAATTCGCGTTTTGGGGCTATCACTCGCGACGCGGTAGTCGCAGGCGAGGGCCAACTCCGTTGCGCCGCCTACACAAGTGCCACTTATGGCGGCGATCGTGGGTACGGCGAGGCGCTCGAATCGTGAGAAGATCGCCTGCCCGCGCCTGGCGATCTCGGCGGTGGCGCCGGCCTCGCCGAATCCGGCAAGCTCGTCGAGGTCGGCGCCTGCGATGAAGTTGTCGGGTTTCGCGCTGCGCACCAACAGAGCGCGAATATCACCGGCGGCGATACGCTCCTCGATGACTCCGAGAAGTCCGTCGAGGTGCAGCATAACCCGGCGGGTGAGCAGGTTGACCTTCGAGTCGGGGCGGTCGAAGGTGAGCGTCGCGAGGCCGTCGGGCGTTGTTCAACACCAGCGTGTCCGCGCCGCCGGCAGACTGGTAAAGAACGTTCCAGTAGAGCTCTTCGAACACCAGCGACGCCCTCGTGTGGACCCACCAGTCCCCACGCGGCGCGCTGAAGAGGACCCAGCCGTCGGCGTCGGTCGTGTCCTCCAGTTCTTCGCGGCCCATGGCCTCGAGCAGGCTGTCGACAATCTCGGTGTAAGGGTCGAACGCCGCGTTGCCCCAAGCCTGGACCACGGCGTTGAACGAGTCGGCCCGGGCCCGATACTGGCCCTGCAACTCCGTGAAGCGGTCGAAGTACTGCTGCTTGTCACGATCCAGCCTCCGGACCTGCGCATCGAGGTCGTCGAACCTTCGGTAAGCCTGGGCGTACTCGGTGCTCGCCCGGTCCATGTTCTCCATGCGTTCGGACAACTGCAGCATCTGCGACCGCATGTCGTTCCACGCCCCCTCAGCCTGGGTCCAGCGAGTTTGTGCATTGGACACGGAATCGCGGAGCACCATGAGGTCCTCCGGAGGCTGGGGCTCGGGGTCCGTGGCCGCCTCGGAGAGCGCCTCGAAGATCGAGTCGCGGTCGTAGGGTATCAGCCGAATCACCTGCCTCTCGCGACTCACCTCCTCGCCGCCGGCTCCCTCGGACACCGCCCGCACAGCCAGCTGCGTCGATCGACTACAAGCGGTGAGCGCGGCCAGCAGAACGAGACCCAAGACCCAATGCTTGTTCATTGAGCTCTCCCAGATTAAAGTTCGTGGCTGCCGAATTCGGGAAAAACGTAGAAAGGACTCCGCGAGTTTTCAAGCGCCAGGGGGTTGGGGCGCCGGTGAGCCTGTAACCGCCCTTGACGGCTGAGTGCGAACTTGACGATGGTTTGGTATAATAACATACATGGATCTCTCGTTGTCTGACGTCAGTGGACGGAGCCAAATCGCGACCAGGCCGGGCTGCGGTCGTCGCTGCCGGGCGCCTGCGGCGGGGTTGAAGGCGTCTGGTGTGCGGTGCCTTTTGTTCGCCCTGGCCACGTTGTCGTCAGGTTGCGGTTACGGCGAGATGAACGAGCTGGACGAGCAGGTCAGGGCCGCCCGCCACGAGATCGAGGTTCAGCTCCAGCGCCGCGCGGAATTGGTGCCCAGCCTGGTGGAGACGGTAGAAGCGTATGCTGGGGCAGGGGACGAGCTTGTAGCGGTCGTGTCCGAAGCGAGGACGGTATTAGCGGGAGCGGTGAGGTCGGGCGATTTTGCCGAGATGCAGGTCGCCAACATCGAGCTGTGCAGCGCTCTCGACGAGATGCTGGCTTCGGCTACCAGGCTCCCGAATCTGCTCAGTGATCCAGCCTACCAGCTGCTGCAGTCGCAGCTCGAGGCGACGGGGGAAAGGATCGCGGAGGCCGGTGGAGCATACAACGATGCGGCTCGCCGCTACAACGACTTCATAGCGAAGTTCCCGCAGCTGGTCACGGCAAACGAGGCGTCTTCGGAGTGAGGTTCCTAGGTCAGGATTCTCTTGATCAACTCGAGTCCTATTAGCGCGATGAGGGGAGACACATCTATACCCCCTGTCGCGGGAAGGGCCTTCCGCAGGGGTTCGAGCACGGGATCAGTCAGCCGAGTCAACAGATCAGTCAGCTGATTCCCGCTGTTCGGAGAGGTGAACCAAGACAGTATGGCCCTGAGCAGGATCAACCCTTGATATAGGGTGATGAGGAAGACGAGCAGCTCAACGATTCTCACGGTGGCGCCCCACGTTGACAGGTCCTTGGAGGTTTCGGTTCAGGCGTCACTACGGGCCGGGCGAATCGGGTGTTTCATGCCCGAGATCGAAACCGCTGGGGGCGGGACGGTGTACCTGAGGAACCGCGCGGGCTGGCCGCAGCAATAGCGGAGAGGAACGGCGATGTCGCACAACCAAGAGTCAAGACAGCTCGTCCGCTACCTGTTCTTCAAGCTCGACCCGCTATGGCGGCGGCAGAGCACGGAGAAGCAGATAGATCAGAAAGTCGAGCTGGCGGATACGATTCGCGGTTTTCAGGCTAGGTCGCTCCTCCGTTCGTATAGCCTGATGGGCACCCGAGGCGACGTAGACCTGATGCTGTGGCAGGCGGCTGAGGACCTGGAGACCTTGCAGGCGCTTGAGACGGCGATCTTCTCGACCCGGTTGGGTGCTTACTTGTCGACGCCGTACAGCTACTTGGCGATGACGAAACGCTCGGTGTACGACTTTCCCGATGAGGCGGGCATCGATGAGCGGATAACCGTCAGCCCTCAGGACTCACGCTATCTGTTCCTGTATCCGTTCGTGAAGACACGCCTGTGGTACAAGCTGCCGCATACGGAGCGGCAGGCGATGATGAACGAGCACGTGCGCGTAGGCCGCAAGTACCCGGATATCCGAATCAATACTGCGTATTCATTTGGCCTGGACGATCAGGAGTTCATGGTCGGGTTCGAAGGCGATGATCCAGGTGAATTCCTGGATCTGGTGATGGAGTTACGGGAGAGTGATGCCTCGGCCTACACGCTTCAGGACACGCCTATCTTCACCTGCATTCAGATGTCGCTTTGGGATGCGCTCGATTCTCTGGGCGGAGCTTCCGTCTCGGAGTTGGCCGAAGGGGTAGAGCGCGACGAGGAAGGCTTTGTAGCAGTGGCGAGAGTCGGGGAGGTCCCTCCGGGCCGGTCGAAGCGGGTATACAACGGCGCCGACGCCATCGCTCTCTTCAACGTGGACGGAGAGTTCCACGCGGTGGGCGACCGTTGCTCGCACGGCAGGGCTTCGCTGAGCGAGGGCTCGGTGGACAGTGATGGCTGCACGCTCAACTGTCCGTGGCACGGCGGGAAATTCAACATCGAGACGGGAGAGCCGGTGGGAGGGCCGGTCCGTGCCGCGATCAAGACGTATCGGGTGAAGACCGAGGGTGAGCGGATTCTGGTGGGATAGCGACGGAATCAGGCTTCGAATCTCGAATATCGAATAGTGAACATCCAACATCCAAGAACTCGTCTGTGTCGCCCATTGCTTGATTGGACAGTCGATGTTCGATATTCGATACTCAAAAGTCTGCATTCTTGCAAACAAAAAAGAGCGGGCCTTGGCCCGCTCTTGCTTTGTCTATCTTCGGCTAGCAGCCGCTACTCCACGATCACCTTCTCTAGTCGGTGGTTCTGCGGGTTCACCGCGCGGCCGTCCTTCAACACCTCGTAGTGGACGTGCGGCCCCTTAGCCAATCCGCTGCTGCCCACCTGAGCTATGGCGTCACCACGGCGAACCCGATCGCCGACTGTGACTTTCAGGTTCCTCTGGTTGTGGGCGTAGCGCGTCTTGTATCCGTTGGCGTGGTCGATCTCCACCGTCCAGCCGTACCCGGGCCGGTAGCCGGCGTAGGTCACCTGCCCGTCGGCGGTCGCGACGACGGGCGTACCCGGCCAGGCCGAGATATCGATACCCTCATGCGGGCGCCGAACGTTGAGGAGGGGATGCCAGCGGCTGCGGCTAAAGGAGGAGCTGAGCCAGCCATCGGTGGGGTCGATCGACGGATAGGCCGCCAGATCGTCCCTGTGTTTCTCCATAGCGGTGGAAGCCTCCTCGAGGCTCACCTTTAGGAGGTTCGACTGGCGGAGCAGCCGATTCAAATCGGTGGTCGCAGCATAGACCTCTCTGCCCAGGGCCTGGTCGAGCTCGAGCAGCGGCTCGGCTTCGATGGAAGCCGTCCCGGGTCCGCCGATACCCACCTGCCGCACCTCACCGTCGATCTCCGGTAGCCCAGCCAGCAACCGGAAGCGGCGATCCCGCTCCGATATCGTGCCGATCGACTGGGTCAGTTGGCCCACCGTCTCTCGCATCCGCTGCACGTCCGCCACCAGCAGCGCATTCTCCCGCTCGAGCTTGGCCGTCTTCGCCAGCTCGCCGAGATTCAGCACCAATGCAGTAGAGCCAACTAGGAGAAAGAGGAGGAATGCGGCGACGGTCCCAATCACGGTGCGGAGCGTGCGCTGCGAGACATGCAGCGTGTGCGCAGGCCGGGAAGGGTCCGTCATGACTAGGAACGTTAGGCGGTTTCGTTCCATCTGCATTCCGGTTCGCGGTGTTCAGTAGACTGAAAAACTCCAATCGACAACAAACCGTGGGCGGGCATACTCGTATGCCCGGCGTGACGACGGTTGTTCCGATGGAGAAGGGGCGGCGCCACGTTAATAGGTTGGGGGATAGGTGTCAAGCTTCCACGCCCCCGACTTCTGGGCCGCAAGCTCTATTCCGACGTGAAGCAAATCTCTTAAGATGTTACAATATATGACGTTATGTCGTACGCTATCGTGTCCTGGCCCGCCAGGGTGCGATAATGTTTGCACAGGTTTGCAAGGGTTTTCCGGTAGAATCTCGGTTTGCTGTTCCAATCGGCGGGAAGTTGCGGTGGGGCGGCCCAGGTCTAGTTTTCACTCTAGTCCCGGCGACAGGCTCGTTCGATATTGCCCCTGCGGTCAGCACTAAAACGGGGGGAGCTCCATGCTTGGCTTCTATATCCTCGCGGCGATGCTTGGGGGCGGTTTATTGCTCTTCTCCGTGATCAGTGGGGCGCTCCACGGTGTCGGCGACGTGGACGTCACCGGTGTGGACGTCGCGGGTGTGGATGCGGACGTACCGCATCTCGATGTGGATGTGGGCCACCTGGATGTCGATGTCTCGGGTGGTGACGTCGATGTCGCGGGCGCCGATCACGATGTCCATGTCAGCCATGACATGCCCGGACAGTTGGTGCTGGGCTTTTTCCGACCGCGGAACCTGATCTTCTTTCTCACGGCCTTCGGTCTCACTGGCACGCTGCTGACTGTGACCGGAGGTACCCCCAACACCACGCTGACGCTGTCGCTGGTGATGGGTGGCGGCGCGTGGCTAATGACATACGGGGTTTTCACGTGGCTGCGGCGCAGTGAGAGCCTGATGGACGCGGTCAGCGAGGTCGAGATCGAGGGATGCCCGGGCCGGGTCGTATTGCCCCTGGCGCCGGGCGAGCCGGGGCGTATCGCGTGCGTGGTGGCGGACAGAGAGTTGTATCTGACGGCCCGTCTGGCTCCAGAGGTGTCCAAGACGCTCGAGGCCGGCAGCGAGGTCGTCATACTACGGTTCGAAGGCGGAGTGGCGGAGATCATTCCGTTTGACACACTAGAACTCCCCCCAGCAGAAAGGTGAGGTAGTAGAGTGGATCCGAATACCGGCTTCATACTCGGGTTAGTCGGCCTGGGCGTACTCGGAGCGCTCATCTTCACGGTGAGCTCGCTGATGGTTATCTGCCAGCCCAACGAGATGGTGGTGATCACAGGTCGCAAACGACTAACTGCGGACGGGCGACGCGCGGGCTATCGCCTGCTGCACGGTGGCCGAACCTTGCGGGTGCCGATCATCGAGCGAGTCTCGCGCATCGACCTGACGACGTTGCCGATCGAGGTGGTGGTCAGGAACGCGTACTCGAAGGGCGGTATCCCGCTGATAGTCCACGGCATCGCCAACGTGAAGATCAGCGCGCGTGATCCGATCTCGCACAACGCCGTGGAGCGAATGCTGGACAAGCCGTTCGATGAGGTGATGCAGATCGCCAAGGACACACTGGAAGGCAACCTCCGCGGTGTGTTGGCGACGCTGACGCCGGAAGAGGTGAATGAAGACCGGCTGAAGTTCGCCCATAGGCTGATCGAGGAAGCGGACGAGGACATGAAGAAGCTGGGCCTCGACCTGGACACGCTGAAGGTCCAGAACGTCACCGACGAGGTAAACTACCTGGACTCGATCGGCCGGCAGCAGACGGCGGAGATCCTGAAGAAGGCGCGAGTCGCGGAGGCTCAGCGTAGCTCGGAGGCGGAGCAGACGGAAGCCTCGGCACGCAGGGCAGCGGAAATCGCCAAGATCGAGGCGGAGCTGGCCATCGTCGAGAAGAACAACCAGCTGCGTGTGCGGTCCGCCGAACTGGAGGCGGACGCGCTGGCGAAGGAGAAGGCTGCCCCGGTAGCGGGCGAGAAGGCGAAGACGATCGCCGAGCAGGCTCTCCAGCAGGAGCGGATCGGGCTGGAGCAGCGCCGCCTAGAGGCCGACGTGCTGTTGCCAGCCCGGGCCGAAAAGGAAGCGGCGGAGGAGTTGGCGAAGGGCGTAGCCGCCTCGATCGTCGAGGACGGTAGGGCACGGGTCTTCGTGCTCGAGCAGATGATCAAGCTCTATCTGGGCGCGGGCAGCGATGCGGAGCGCATCTTCATTCTCAACATGCTGCCGGAGATCATCAAGGACATCGCGAAGACCGTCGAGGGCATCGATATCGACCGACTGACGGTGATCGATTCGGGCGAGGGCGCGGGTGTGGCCAGCACGGCGAATCAGTTGCCGGCGGCGGTTATCAAACTGACGGAGCAGATAGAGTCGGCTACCGGGATAAACATTCTGAGCAAGCTCGGAAAGGGGGAGGCGGAATAGAAGCGGGCTTTGAATGTCGAATAGTGAATATCGAGTGTTGAATGTAGAAGAGCAGGTGTTGGGCGACGCTCGAGTTTGCTTCGTTATTCCAGTCCCTTCTTCTTGATGCGGCCGTCGGGCAAGACCGTCGCGCCCGTCTGCGGGAAGTCCAGGCGGCTGAGAGAGTCCACTAGGAAGTAACCTCGGGTAGAAGGGTCGCTGTCGACGATGCCGGGCGGCATCTGGTAGGTGGCGCGAAGGGCGGCATCTGAGGCACGGCCCGCTCCGTCTATGGACGTACAGGCGATCCCACCGCGGTTGTTGGGCTCGCTTTGGTTGAAGGGTCCATAGGTCAGCAGGTTTCCCAGCGAGTAGAAGACCAGCGCGTCGCCGCGCCATTCGGCGGCGCGTAGTACGTGGGGCCCGTGTCCGATCACCAGGGCGGCGCCGGACTCGACGGCGGCGTGGGCGAAGGCCACTGGGTTGCCGCGATCCTCACCGAGGAAGGTCTCGGTATCGTTTGGCGTCCGTTGAGCGCCTCGCCCTTCCGCCCCCATGTGGACCGAGACGACGACCCGTCGGTAGTTCGCGAAGGCCCTCGCTACGTGGCGGCGCACGGCGCTGAGATCACGAGCGTTGGGTCCCGCGCGGAACGTGCTGAAGCCGAGGACGGCAACGGTATCGCGGCCGTTGCCGGTCACGATCAGCGTCGGCAGCGTGTCGGCGCCGGTAACGGGGACGCCCGCGGCGCCGAGATTTCGGATCGTTGCGCGGAGCCCGTCGACTCCGGCATCGAGGGCATGGTTGTTTGCTACATTGCCGACCGTGCGGGCGGGCTGCGCGAATTGCCCGAGTGCGCGGGCAACGGTCACCGGTTGCCGGAAGGCGTAGCAGGCGGTCGATCCTGGCCGGCATTTCGGCGGGGCGGGGCCCTCGCCGATGGCGCCTTCGATGTTGAGCAGCACGAGGTCGGCGTCCTCGATCAGCGGGCCCAGCGGAGCAAGCAGCTCATCCGGGTTCGGATACGGATCGACCGGCACGCCGATGCGCGTGGAGGCGCGACCGGCCCAGAGCGTGTCGAGGTTGTTGCCGAGGAGCACGTCCCCGCCGGCACAGACGCGGACTATGCGAAGCAGAGCGGCGGCGTTGTCAGGCTCGGACGGCCTTCGCTCGGCGGCCTCCGGCTCGGTCAGGGGCTCGCTCACCTCGGCGGGCACCGCGACTTCGGCCTCGGCGGGCTTCTGGGCAACGGAATCGGGACTGGCGCTCTCGACCTCGGGCGGCGGCTCGACGGCCGGCTCCGTCCGTTGAGTCGGCGCGGCGCAGGCAACCAGCAGAGTGCATGCGAGGCTTCCGACCCGGTCGTAGCGGCTCTTCATGCCGAATTGCGGCTCAGCTCTCGGGTTTGGGAAACAGGACCGCCTGTCGCAAGACGCCGCGTCCGGCTAGATCGAGCTCCGGGCAATCGGCGAGCCGGGGTACGTCATCAGTGCCGCCGAGGGCCTGCCACATCTCCCGGCTCTTGCTTGGCATGAAGGGGCTGAGGAGGACGGCAAGCCGGCCCAGGGTCCTCGCCAGGCTGGCGAGCACGGCGTCGAGTTCCGCGCTTTTATCGGGGTCCTTGGCCAGCGCCCAGGGCGCGCTCTGCTCGATGAAACCGTTGGCGATGCCCGCCAACTCCATGGCTGCAGCCGCTCCTTGATGAAGCAGGTAGCCGTCCATCGCCTGGCGGTAGGCGTTCAGCGTCTCGAGAGCGTGCTGGTCTAGCGCGGTCACGACGCCGGTGGGCACCGTGCCGCCCCTGTACTTGTTGATCATGCCTAGCACACGGTTCGCTAGGTTGCCGAGGTCGTTGGCGAGCTCGGCGTTGTAGATGTCGTCGAAACGCTGCCAGGTGAAGTCGGCGTCGCCGTTCCAGGGTACCTCACGCAGCAAATAGTAGCGGAGTGGCTCCGGGCCGTAGCGTTCGATGGCGCCATCGAGGGTGACGGACGCGCTGGCGGATTTCGAGAGCTTGCGGCCGCCCCAGTGGATGTAGCCGTGTGCCCACACGGTCTTCGGCAGCGGGACTTCAGCCGCCATCAGCATGGCGGGCCAGATGATGCAGTGATGGCGCGTGATACCTTTGCCGATCACGTGAAGCTGCGCGGGCCATCGTTCGGTGTAGTGATCGTCGGGGAATCCGACGGCGGACAAGTAGTTGATGAGCGCGTCGTACCAGACGTAGACGGCGTGCTCGGGATTGCCAGGGAACCGGATCCCCCAATCGCGCTGCGGCCGCGAGACACTGACGTCCTGGAGCCCTTCCTCCAGGACGTTGCGGATCTCGTTGCGCCGGATCTCCGGCTGGATGAACTCGGGATGTTCGTCGAGAAGATCGAGCAGCGGCTGCCGGAACGCCGAGAGCTTGAAGAAGTAGTTGTCCTCCTTGGTCCAGAGCACGTCGCGGTCCGGGTGCTCTGGGCAGCGGCCGTCGACCAGGTCCTTCTCCTGCTTGAAGCTCTCGCAGCGCTCGCAGTAATAACCCTCGTAGGTGCCCTCGAAGATGTAACCGGCCTTCTGGGTGCGTTCGACCATCTCCGCGACGGCGCTGAGGTGACGCTCTTCCGTCGTGCGAATGAAATCGTCATGGCTGATTCCCAGCCGGTCCCACGCTTCGGAGAAGACAGTCGCCATCTTGTCGACCCAGGCTTGCGGCGTGAGCCCAGCATCGGCGGCGGGCTGCAAGATGGTCTGCGAGTTCTCGTCCATCCCGATGACGAAGTGAACGTCGTCTCCGCACAGGCGCCGGTAACGAGCGATTGCGTCTGCGCCGATCTTCTCGAAAGCGTGTCCCAGGTGGGGGTCGCCGTTAGAGTAGTCGATGGCTGTAGTGATGTAGCCTCGAGGGACAGAATCCTCATCTCGCCGGTCGGACCCTTCAGCGTAACTCGATTGCCAAAGATATTGACCGCCTCGACCGTCTCCTCGCCCACTGTAGTCCTGACCTGCCGTCCCTCCTTGGGAAATCGCTTGCGGGCCTGTACGTAGAAATCGTGCTCGAAGCGGAGCGAGCACATCAAGCGGCCGCAAGCCCCGGAGATCTGCGAGGGGTTGAGCGACAGATTCTGGTCCTTTGCCAGCTGCAGCGTCACGGGCTTCAGCTCGGGGAGCCAGTTGGATGAACAGAGCTCGCGCCCACAGCGACCGACTCCGTCGAGCCGCTTCGCCTCGTCCCGGACGCCGATCTGCTTCAGTTCGATCCGCGTGCGGTACTTCTTGGCCAGGCTACGCACGAGGACACGGAAGTCCACCCGCTTGTCCGCGGTGAAGTAGATGATCAGCTTGTTCCGGTCCCACTGCCACTCGGCATCGCTGATCTTCATCTTCAGCTTGTGCTCCGCCACCATCTGCCGCACCTCGCGCCTGATCGCGGCCTCCTGGTCGCGAAGGTCCAGCGCTCTCTCGACGTCCACGGGAGCGGCACGCCGGAGCACTCTTTGGGGCGGCAGGGCGTTGACGTTGCAGCCCTCGCACGCCTCACACTTCTTCTTGGCCAGCTCGCCTATTGCACAGACCAGGCCGAGGTCCTGACCGCGGTCCGCCTCGACTACCACGTATTCACGCTCCCGGACGCGTGGAGTGACGTGTGCCGTGTAGAAATCGCTTCGCTTGCCCTTGAAGCGAACCTCGAGCAGCTGCGGGGGGGGACCCTTCTGGATTATGCCGTGAACGATGGGTTCGGAAGCCTCCGGGGCCTCGTCGCCCGGCGGCTCGCTGGCTTCCTGCTGCTCGTCGGTTATCCCGGGCTCGTCGGCGTCCGGCGACTCCTCGATTTCCCGCGCGTCGCCGACTTCCTGCGGTTCGCTGGCGTCTTGCGGTTCGCCTGCTTTCGTGGGTTCGCTGGCCTCTGGCGCACGTTCAATCACCCGCCCAAGCCCCCATCTCGCGGTACTTCTCATAGCGGCTGTTCAACATCTGCTCAATCGGCATACCTCGAAGCTCGGCGAGGTGTCGTTCCAGTGCCTCTTTGAGCAGCTGCGCGGCACCGTCCCAGTCGTCGTGCGCGCCACCCTCCGGCTCGCGCACCACTTCGTCGACGACGCCCAGCGCCTGTAGGTCGGGGGCTGTGAGCTTGAGGGCAGACGCCGCCTTCTGGCGTACTTCTTCGGTGTTCTCTTTCCAGAGGATAGAAGCGCACCCTTCCGGCGAGATAACGGAGTAGATCGCGTACTCTAGCATGATGATGCGGTCGGCGACGCTCAGCCCGAGCGCACCGCCGCTCCCGCCTTCGCCGATGACGGCGGCGATGATCGGCGTCTCGATCAGCGACATCTCGAGCAAATTCCGGGCGATGGCCTCTGCCTGGCCGCGCTCCTCGGCGCCGATACCCGGATAGGCTGCGGGAGTGTCAATAAGTGTCACAACGGGTCGTCCGAACTTCTCCGCCGTTCGCATCATGCGAAGCGCCTTGCGGTACCCCTCGGGATGCATCATCGCGAAGTTGCGCTTCAGGTTCTCCTTCGTGTTGCGGCCCTTCTGCTGAGCGACAATCATGACCGACTCGCCGTTCAAGCGGGCCCACCCGGTGACCACGGCCGGGTCGTCTCGATATGCCCGATCTCCGTGAAGCTCGATGAAGTCGGTGAAGACGCGATCGATCATGTCGAGGGAATGCGGGCGCATCGGATGCCGCGCGATCTGCACGCGCTCCATCGGGGAGAGCGCCTGGAAGTTCTGGGCCCGTAGTTGCTCCAAATGGGCCTCCAGCTTCTTGAGCTCAGCTTCCACGTCGAGCCCCCTTGCGCTGGCCATCTCCTTCAGGTGCCCGATCTTGGCGACCGTCTCCTCGATTGAGCGCTCGAAATCCTGATGAGTTGCCATAATCGCCGTTGCCGGTAACTGAGCGTAACACCGCGAAACTAAAGAAGATAGCAAAAAGAGACGAATTGGACAGGTGAACCGCTACCGTGAAATCTAGCCGGAATCGGCTAGCTCTGCACCTTCACCAGTCGGACGCGGTCTCTTCCGAGGACCGCGCGAAGCTGCTCGAGCGTCTCCGGCACCGGTGCCACCGCCAGGGCCCGCGAGCGCAAGCGGGACGGCTCCTCGCCGTTCTGCAGTACGATCTGTAAGGGGGCGGGCCCGGGGTGGGACCGGGCGATCTTGATCGCTTTCTCGAGCTTGTCCCGGTCGAGGTCACGGTCTGGCAACGCGAGGCAGACAGCTACGCGTCCGCTACCGTAGAGGGACTCCAAAGGAATGACGTCGTTGAGGAAAAGAGGTGGATCTTCCTCGTCGCGATCGCGCCCGGACACCGCGCCGATGAGCAGGACGGGCGCTCCGAGCTCGAGCTGGTCGCGATGCCTCGCCCAAGCATCGCGAAAGGCGAGCGCGACTGCGGTACCATGGAAGTCTTCGAAGACGAGGCTCGCCCACTCGGCCCCGTCTTTACGGGTGAACCGACGGTCGATCTCGGTGACCACACAAGCCACCTCTACCTTCCTGTCGCGCCGCTCGGGCAGACTGCTGGTGTTGGTGCGTCGCGCGTAAAGATCGACCAGGTCTCGGTGCTCGTCGAGCGGATGTCCGGAGACGTAAAAACCTACCAGCTGTTTCTCCCGGGCCAACTTGTCCGTCTCGGCCCACTCGGGAAATCGGGGCAGTGGTGGCGCCTGTCGATCTTCCGAGCTGTCGCCACCGAAGAGGCTCTGTTGGCCGGTTTCCCGTTCGCGTTGACGCAGCTGAGCCTCGCGCAGCGTCGCTTCGACGGCCTCGGCCATGGAGGCGCGAGTGCCGAACCCGTCCATGGCGCCAGCGCCGATCAAAGCTTCGATGACCCGTTTGTTGTTGAGCCTCTGGTCCACGCGGCTGCAGAAGTCGAACAGCGACTCGAAAGTTCCGTCGGTCTGCCGAGCCTGGATAATCGAATCGATGGCTGAGCGGCCGACGCCGCGGATAGCGCCCAGACCGAAGCGGATCGTGCCGTCGCTGACCACTGTGAACTTGTAGCCGGATTCGTTCACGTGAGGCGCCAGCACTTCGAGGCCGAGCCATCGACACTCGTTGATGTAGCCGACGACCTTGCCGGTGTTGCCGATCTCGGACGATAGCAGCGCGGCCATAAACTCGGCGGGGTAGTGCCGCTTGAGCCAGGCGGTGCGATAGGAGACCACCGCGTACGCGGTCGAGTGGGCTTTGGGGAAACCGTACCGACCGAACTTCTCGAGCAACTCAGCGATGGCTTCGGCGTCGTGCCGGCTGACGCCGTCGGCGGTGCTACGCTCGACGAAGCGGTCGAGCTCCTGGCGGATCAGCACCGGGTCCTTCTTGCCGACCGCCTTTCTGAGTACGTCGGCCTCGGCGAGGGAAAAGCCGGCCATCGCGTTGGCGACCTTCATCACCTGCTCTTGATAGGTAATGACGCCGTAGGTCGGTTCCAGGACCTCGACCAGACTCTCGTGCGGGTATCTGACCGGCTCGACGCCGCGCTTGCGCCGGATGTAGACGTCGGTCATGCCGGAGTCGTTGGGGCCGGGCCGAATGAGCGCGTTCACCGCGATCAGGTCGTCGAAGCGGTCGCAGCGCATCGCCCTGAGCTTTTCGGTGGCGAGCCCGGACTCGAACTGAAACACGCCCGCGGTGGTGCCATCGGCCAACATCTCGTAGACCTCGGGATCCTCGAAACCGAGTTCATCCCAATCGATCTCGACCCCGTGGCGCTCTCGGATCGCATCGGTGGCGTCGCTGATCACGGTGAGCGTTCGCAGCCCGAGAAAGTCAAACTTCAGCATGCCGGCTTTCTCGAGGCTTTGCATGTCGTATTGCGTGATGACCAGGTCGCCGTTCTTGGATGCCGCGGCGGCCCCGCGAGCGGGCGCATTCATGACCGGCACGTACTCCGCCAGCGGGCCGGGCGCGATCACGACGCCGGCGGCGTGGACTGAGGTGTGGCGGGACAGGCCCTCGAGGGTGGCGGCGTAGTCGAGCAGTTCCTTGTTGCGAGGCTCTTCCTCGTAGAAGGTCTTGAGCTCATCGACGCGCTTCACGGCTTCCTTCACCGTAAGGGAGTAGTTCGGCTGGTTTGGGATTAGCTTGGCGATGCGGTCGGTTTCGGCCGGAGCGAAGCCGAGGGTGCGACCTACGTCGCGGACGGCAGCGCGGGCCTGCATCGTGCCGAAGGTGACGATCTGGCCGACGGAATCGGCGCCGTATTTGGCTCGCACGTAGTCGATCACTTCGCCGCGTCGCTCGTAGCAGAAATCGACATCGATGTCGGGCATCGTGCTGCGGTCTGGGTTCAGGAAGCGCTCGAACAGGAGCCCAAACCGCAGCGGGTCGATGTCGGTGATGCGAAGGCTGTAGGCGACGATCGAGCCGGCCGCCGATCCACGGCCCGGCCCCACGGGAATGCCCGCCTCTCTAGCGGCGCTGATGAAGTCCCAGACGATGAGGAAGTAGCCGCTGTAGCCGCAGCGGGTGATCACGTCGAGCTCGTACGCGAGTCGCTCGCGGACATCGTCGGTGAGCGGTTCGCCGTAGCGTTCGCGGACGCCGGCCTCAGCGAGCTCTCGCAGCAAGTCGTCCTCGGACTGATCTGCCTCCGCGCGCGGGAACTCCGGCAGGTAGACTTTGTCCTCGAACTCGACATTGCAGAGTTCCGCTATGGTCAGTGTGTTCTCGAGCGCGTCGGGATGCTCGGGAAAGGTCGCCTTCATCTCGGCCGGCGACTTGAAGTAGCTCTCCTGGCCGTAGAACTTGAGGCGATTGGGATCGTCCCGGTCTTTTCCGGTGCCGATGCACAGCAAGATGTCATGGGCGTCGGCGTCCTCGCGATTCAGGTAGTGAGCATCGTTGGTGGCCACGAGCGGCAGCCCGAGCTCGGCGGCCAACTCGATCACACCCTGGCGGGTCTTGTCCTGGCCCGGTATGCCATGGTCCTGTATCTCCAGCCAGTAGTTCCCGTCGCCAAACAGCGCGGCGTGCCACTCGGCCGCTTCCCTTGCTTTCGCGTAACGGTCCAACAGCAAGTGCTGGGCGATCTCGCCCGACATGCAGGCGGACAAGCAGACCAGGCCCTCCGAGTGCTCGGCCAGCACGTCGTGGTCGATGCGCGGGCGTCGGTAGAAGCCTTCGGTTTGCCCGATGGAGACGAGCTTAACCAGGTTGCGGTACCCGCGGACGTCTTTGGCGAGGAGGATCAAGTGCGAATAGTCGGAAGGTGCGTCGGGTGGCCGCTCCTTGAGTCGTCTGTCGCCGAACGCTACGTACGCCTCGCAGCCGATGATCGGCTTGACACCGCGCTCGCGGGCGATCTGGTAGAACCACCACGCTCCGTGCAGGTTGCCGTGGTCGGTGAGGGCGAGCGCCGGCATGCCGAGCTCGACGGCACGATCGACGAGGGCTTCGAGCTTGTTCGCGCCGTCGAGAAGCGAGTACTCACTGTGTGTGTGGAGGTGGACGAAGGACATCTCGGCTACCCGGCCGCAGGAACTGCCGGCGCGGCGGCGCCGCTCGTCGGTGACGATCCTTCACCTGCGCAACGGAACGAGTCGAGCAGGATCTCAAGCTGCCGAAGGTAAGGGTACTTGTCCTTTCCAGGCGCGAATAGCCATGCGTCCATGTAGTATGTGCGGTTCTGTTGCGGGCACTCTAGGGCCCGGGTGATGAACGGGCCGGCGGCCGGAAACTCGGCTCGGTCTTGCCAGACGCCGCGAAACTCCAGGCCCGTGAGCCCACCTACCTCTATCGCCGCGAACCCGGAGCCCTTCTTCGCAAGGATGTCCTGCTTCGGCTCGTAGAACGTCTCGTCGATGATCTCGCGCCAGCCCTGCAGCGTTTGCTCGCGCGCCGTGCCGGTTCCGACGGTCCAGGTGAGGGCAAGCGAGCGCAATATGTCGCTGTCGCCCTGACGGTACGGGTTGCCGAAGCGGAACAGCGAGTCCTGACGGTGGTGGAGGTAGACCCTGGGCAGATCCAGCGTGAAGCCGTGGCCGGCCAGCGCCTGTTTGAGTGAGTCGTTGACCCCCGTAGTGTACATGCGTTGGACCACCCACTCGTCGTACCTGGCCTCGAGCAGCGTGTACAGGTCGGGCAGCAGCGAGCGGACGGCCTCCGCTTGGTCCTCCTCCGGCAGCAGCAGCAGGGTCACGAGCTGCGTACGGGCCCAGACTTCGCCCGCTTGGACGATGGCCGGCGGGTCGGCATCCGACTGGTCCGCCGAACCCAGCAGTTTCTTCACTACATCGTCGTCGCGAGTCCCCATGACTACGACCTGCTGCCAGGCCCGCAGGTCCTGCCAGAGCGTGTCATCGGCCGCCACGAAGGTGACCTTGAACGTCCGCTCGGGGCGCGTAGTGAATACGCGCCGCTCCAATGCGCCCATGAGGGCCGAGTCGACCTGG
>JBDHAS010000184.1:0-7877 GCA_039588015.1 Gemmatimonadota bacterium
GGCTTGTGGCACTCCTCGCACTCGTCTGAACCGACGAAATCTTCGTAGGAAAGGCTCGTGTCGCGGACCTGGGGCAGCGGTTCGGGCAAGCTCAGGCCCCCTCCACCGGGCCCGCTCTGTAGTATCGCGCGCGCGATGAAGCCTGCGGCCAGCACAAACACTAAACCGCCGACAGGCAGCAGCCACCGCCTTCTCGCAGACGACTTGTCAGCGGGCGGCGCTGCGGCCGGTTCCCGCTCAGGTCCGGAGCGGCGACGCTTCTTCTTGCTCATTGGCCGTCGCGCGACCAAGCAGGGCCCTGGCAATCGCAGAGCACACGTAAGTGGCGGACCAAGCTCCAGATCTCTTCGCGGGTGAGCGTCCTGCCGTAGGGAGGCATCCGCTGGCTGAGGTTCATGATGTAGCCGCCGGAATAGATCGCATCGAACAGAGAGTCGTCGGGACGGTTCGACATGTATTCCGCATCGGCATGAGACACGGGCTGTACCGGCAGGAACCTCGCGTTAGGACCGTCCGCCTTCCCTTCGCTCCCATGACAATCGGCGCAGTAGTGCCGATAGAGCGTCGCGCTATCCACCGGCTCCTCCAGCGGTCTGGGAGCGGGCCGCGGAATCCTAGCCGGCGCCGGCTTGCGCGACGGTTCGCGTTGAAGCAGGTAGCTCCCGATGAGCTCTAGCATCGCCTCCGTTACCGACTCCTCTTCCGGCATCAGCCGCACTTGCCCGTCGGGCCCCATCACATAATCGAACCGGCTTCGACTCCACGCGTATTTGCGGGTCATCGGCACCTGCGGCATTACCGTGCCCGGAACGGTGCGCTGGGGGTCGCCGATCATCGAGAAGACATAGTCGGGCGGGAGCGAGTCCTTGAGGCTGGATAGACTCGGCCCGATCCTGCCTCCCTGTCCGTCAATCTCGTGACAGCCGAGACACGGCAGCTTGTCCTGCAGCAACCGCTCGGCCTTTAGCATCTCGAAGGCCGAGAGCGTGCGTTGACTGACTACCGGACGAGGGGTCTGACCGCTCGCCTGAGGCGCGACTGGACCGAGGACCAGCGCGCCGACGGCAACGACCGACCTGATGCCGCTGGCGTTGAACATGAATCGCTAGTCTAAAGAAGCGTCGCTCAGGCTGTCAACGCCGGCTAAGGGGGGTCGGAGGGCGCTTGTCGGCTGCAGGCTCGTTGACGGGCGCCTCGCGAATCGTTATCCGTCAACGATTCCCTAACGAAGCAGCGGCCGGTTACTCACAGCGGATCCTGACGAATGCAGAACGCGGAGAAGAGCCCGGGCCTCGCCACCAGAATATGGCGGTCGATCGCCAGGGGACCGATCTATCCGCGCGACGACCGAGACCGCAAGTGGTTGGTCGTCAACAACCTGATCCTTCACCTGCGCCCGCTTCGCCTGCCACGCAAATCGCTGGCATACACTCACACGTTCGGACTGGGCGGAATGTCGTTGGTGTTGTTCGTGCTCCTCGCAGCGACGGGCATCCTCCTCATGTTCGTCTACGAACCATCTCCCGAGGGCGCCTACGAGTCGATCCAGGCGCTGCAGAACCGGGTGATGTTCGGTAGGATGGTGCGCAACGTTCATCACTGGAGCGCCAACTTCCTGATCCTCATCGTCTTCCTACACCTGCTGCGGGTCTACTTCACCGGTGGGTTCCACGGGCCACGCCAGTTCAACTGGGTCATCGGTCTGGCGCTGCTGATCTGTGTCGTAGTATCGAACTTCACCGGGTATTTGCAGCCATGGGACCAGCTCTCCTACTGGGCGATCACGATCTGCGTCGGGATGATCGGGTACGTGCCGTTCATCGGTGAGTGGCTGCAAAACACGATCAGGGGAGGACCCGAAATAGGGCAGGCGACGCTGATCAACTTCTACACCTTTCACACGACCGTAGTCCCCGTGGCGTTCATCCTGCTCATGGCCTGGCATTTCTGGCGAGTACGGAAGGCGCACGGTGTAGTGTTTCCGCGATCGCCCGGTGAACGGCGGGAAGAGAAGCCAGATACCGTCTTAACGCTTCCAAACCTCCTGGTCCGGGAAGTAGCGGTCGCACTCTGCCTGGTTGCTTTCATCATGCTGTTCTCGCTGTTGTTCGATGCGCCACTGGATGAAGCGGCGAACCCGGGCATGAGCCCCAACCCCGCGAAAGCGCCCTGGTACTTCCTGGGGATCCAAGAGCTTCTGCTGCATTTCCATCCGCTGTTCGCCGTCGTGATCATCCCGCTGCTCGCGGCCATCGCCCTCGCCCTGCTTCCGTACTTGAAGTACCATGACGACACCGAGGGCGTCTGGTTCATGTCGCGACGCGGACGGCGCGTAGCGGCCGTCGCGACGATCACCGCGCTGATCGTCACGCCGCTCTGGATCGTGCTCGACGAGTACTGGCTGGACCTGACGAGTTGGCTGCCGGGTCTGCCGCCAGCCATCAGTAACGGCCTGCTGCCGGTAGCCGTACTGACGGCGGCGCTGTTCGCATTCTACGCGGTCTTGAAGAGGAGATTCTCCGCCTCGAAGGACGAGGCGATCCAAGCCTCTTTCGTCCTCCTGGCGGTTGCATTCGTCATCCTGACGGTGACGGGGGTGTACTTCCGCGGCGCCGGCATGGCCTTAGCCTGGCCGTGAACCGACGAGCCACACGAAACGCAGCCCGGCGCCTGAACTGAACCCATGAGCAAGTCACGCAAGCATCGTTCTAAGCGTGGGAAGCGAGGAGCACGGGAGCCCACGGCGTCCGGGCCGGAACCCAGGTCACAAGAGCCCGAGGTCATTCCGCCGGAGTCTGGCGAAGCGGTGCCGGTGCCGACGGAGTCCGAGAGCGTAGGACCTGAGCCCAGTGAGGCCGTGCCAAGGTCGAAGGAGCCGGAGTCGCCTGAACCTGTTCGCGAGGAACCGGCACTCGCGAACGCCGAGCACTCGCGCAGACATTTCTTCCGCAAAGCCTGGTTAGCGCTGGGCGGCCTGGCCGTGCTCGAGTACCTCTGGGTGGTCGTGAACTTCTTGCGCCCGCGCCTGACACCCGAACAGGAGGCCGGCATAGTGATTGCCGGCCCGGTCGAACGCTTCGAACCGAGCACCGTGACCGCGTTCCAGCGCGGGAAGTTCTACCTCTCTCGGTTGGAAGACGGAGGACTCCTGGCCCTGTCGCGCGAGTGCACGCACCTGGGCTGCACGGTTCCCTGGGTCGAAGAGGAGGGCCGTTTCGTATGCCCCTGCCACTCGTCGGAGTACGATGAGAAAGGCGAGGTGGTGAGCCCGCCGGCCCCGCGACCGCTAGACCTGTTTCCGATTCGGATCGAGAACGGCGTTGTGAAAGTCCATACCGCCGAGCCGCAAAAGCGGACCTATTTCGACGTCACGCAGGTCACGCAGCCTTGAGGCCGGCACACCGATTACCCGGAGAAGCTTCTCGAAAGTGACGCACCGCGACCCGATGCATCGGTGGAAGATCGCCGGACTGATCGCCCTGGGGGTGATCGTCCTCAGCGTCCCACTACACGTGATCAAGGAGAACCGGTTCCGCGCAGCGCGCTTTGCCGAGGACAGGTCCGTGGCGGCGTTCGTCGGCCGCGAAGCGTGCATCGATTGCCACGAGGAGGCGGATCAAGCCTGGCTCGGGTCGGACCACGACCGGGCGATGGCACTCGCGACCGACAGCACGGTGCTGGGTGACTTCGCGGACGCGGTCTTCGAGTACAACGATATCCGCGCGCGTTTCTACACCAGAGACGACAAGTACTACGTCCATACTCGAGGACCCGATGGCGAGCTTGAAGATTTCGAGATCGCCTACACGATAGGCTTCGAGCCCGTACAGCAGTACCTGGTTCCGTTCCCAGGCGGCAGGTTTCAAGCCTTGCCGATCGCTTGGGATACGGAGCGCGGCCGCTGGTACTATCTCTTCCCCGGCGAGGGATTATCGCCCGAGGACTGGCGACACTGGACGCGCGGCGGCCAGACCTGGAACGGCATGTGCGCCGGTTGTCACTCCACGAACGTCGTCAAAGGCTACGATCCGGAAACGCAGACGTACTCGACGACGTGGTCCGAAATCGACGTGAGTTGCGAGACATGCCATGGACCGGGCTCACGCCACGTCGCCTGGGCCGAGGTCCCCACAATGGCGAGGGTCGCCTCGGATAACTACGAACTGGTGACTAACACCTCCGACATGAACGCTCGTCAGGAAGTGGACCTGTGTGCCCCCTGTCATTCGCGCCGCATGGCGCTGGGCGACTACGACCATAGGCACACAGAAGTACTGGCGACTCTTGTCCCATCGCTGTTGACGGATGAACTGTACTTTGCCGACGGCCAGATCCTCGGCGAGGTCTACGACTACGGCTCGTACCAACAGAGCAAGATGTACCGGGAAGGCGTTCGCTGCGGCGATTGTCACAACGTGCACAGCCTCGAACTGACAGAAGAGGGCAACGATCTCTGTCTGGGATGCCACCGCGCCAGCACTTACGACGACTACGATCATCACTTCCACCAGAGAACATATCGAGGCGAGCCCAGCGATGGAGCGCTCTGCGTCAAGTGTCACATGCCCGAACGCCCTTACATGCTGATCGACTATCGGGCCGACCACAGCATCGGGGTGCCCCGACCCGACCTGACAATAGCGATCGGAGTGCCCAACGCCTGTAGCGCCAGCGGCTGCCACGACGACCAATCCGCGCGGTGGTCGGCAGAGCACTTCCAGCGCTGGTATGGCGAATCGCCGACGCCTCATTACGGCACCGTGCTCGCGGCGGCGCGCCAGGGAGCGCCAGAGGCGGAGGCCGAACTAATCGCGGCGGCGGGCGACACACTGTATCCGCCCATCGTTCGTTCTACTGCGCTGGCGTTGTTGCGGTCATACCCGGGCGAAGCGAGCACGGCGGCCTACAAGGACGCGCTGGCGGACAAGGACGCGCTGGTCCGCTACGCGGCCGCGGACAACGTGACCGGGCTGAATGCCGAGGAACGGGTCGAACTGCTGGCGCCGCTACTGTTCGATCCGGCCAAAGCCGTCAGGCTAGCAGCGGCGACGCGACTGGCGGCGATCCCTGCGGGCCTGCTTCAGGACTACCAACGGGAGGGGTTGGACGAGGCGCTGCGCGAGTTTCAGCAGGCCATGGAATACTCGCTCGACTTCCCGTTCGCCGGATTCAATCTCGGCAACCTTTACATGAGCGTTCGCGATACCGCCAGGGCCGAACCGTACTACCGAGCGACTATCGACGTCGACGACTCGTTCTATCCGGCGAAGCTGAACCTGGCCGGACTATTGAACTCCAGGGGTCAAAACGAGGAAGCCGTGACTCTACTAAGGGAGATACTCAGGGAATTCCCCGAGGTATACGAGGCCGCCTACCCCCTAGCGATGGTCCTGGCAGAGACTGGGCAATACGAGGAAGCGGCCGTGTACTTGCGCCAGGCTTCGGCAGCGATGCCGGAAGAGTCCCGCATCCTTTACAACCTGGGCCTCGTCGAGCAGGCCGCAGGGCGAACCGCCGAAGCCGAGGACGCCTTACTGCGAGCGCTGTTGGCCGAACCCGAAAACATGGACTACCTGTACGCGCTAGCGGACCACTACGTGACTCGCGGCGACCTTGTCACAGCGCTCGAGATCGCCGACCAAATGATCGCCAGCGATCCCGAAAGCGAGGTCGGCCTACAGGTGAAGATCTTTGTCGAGGCGGCGTTGCAGCAGAGTTCTCGATAACGAACAGGGCGCCGCCGAAGCCGCGCCCTGCGCGCGCAAAAGAGGCGTCGGGCCTCCCTGCTTTCAAACCGACATCAGCCAAACACCTTTTCGAGCTGATTGAAACAGCTCGTCCACCCCTCCTCGTGCCCGACCTTCGCCTCCGCGCTCGGGAACAGCTCGTGGACCAGAACGACTTCGGTGGACTCGCCGAGGTCGTTGAACTCGACGGTGACCAGCGTCTCGCCGATCGACTCTTCCTCCCAATCCCATGTGTACACGAGCCGGCTCGGGCTCTCTATCTCACGATAGACACCCACCGCCGTGTGTGCCTTTCCATTCGCCGACTCCATGCGAAGCCGGTACCGGCCGCCCACCGTCAGATCGACCTGGCTGTCGGCCACGTTCATCCCTTCGGGACATGACCAGCGCTTGATCTGTTCCGGTTCGGTCCACGCCCGGAAGACCGCTTCGCGATCCGCGTTGACGATTCGTGATATGCGCAGCGAGGTGCCTGTGTCTGTGCTCATGCTGGCTTCTCCTTCTCTTTGGTTGGGGCCTCTTGCTTCTTGTCCGGCGCTTCCCTCTCGAGGTAACGCGACAGCGAGTCCAGTTGATCCTCCCAATACTTGCGATAGCGCTCGACCCATTCCGCCGCATCCCGCATCGGTCCCGCATCCAACTCGCAACGGCTGAGCCGGCCATCGGCGCTCCGCCGTACCAGCCCAGCCCGTTCCAGCACGCGCAGGTGCTTCGAGATCGCCGGTCGCGACACCGCGAACGGGCGTGCCAGCTCTCCAACCGTGGTCTCTCCCCGTGACAGGCGCGCGAGGATCGCGCGCCGCGTCGGGTCGGCAAGCGCGCCGAAGGTGAGGTCGAGTTGTCGAGCATTGGTAACCATATGGTTACCAATATAGCGACCCCTCTCAGACTGTCAAGCGCGGAGTCGAGAAGCACTTTAAGTTGTTATACGGCAGCGTCTTACGGATGAGGCCTACGCGGCCCGGAGGGTCGTGCGTGCCGATCCGGGCGGGTTAGCGGCCCGCCCGGCGGCAGCCTCACATTAGCCGCGAACAGAGAAATGGACCGTGTCGGTCCGGGCGTTGGCGATGCGGATGTGCAGGTAGTCTCCAAGCACCGCGATCACCGTGTGCTCACCGGGCGCGAGACCTTCGAGCAGATGCTCCGTCTGCGCTTTGCCCAGGTGCACGATGCCGTCCTCATTGGGAATCACCACGCCGGCCGGGGTCAGATCCCGGTCGATGAACAGGTGAAGGTGCCCGCTGGCAGGCTCATCCACGCCCGCCGGGCGCAGCGCGATGTTCTCGACGGCCAGCTCTACCCTGACCGACGGGCCACTTACCGTTTCGCCAGCGCCGGGCGACACGATCACGGCTGCCGCTACTCCTGCGACCGGCTGGTCGGCTTCCGGCTCGGATTCACGGCAGCCGGACACCAAGACAGCAAGCGCAACCGCGACCAACGCGACCCGCTCTATCTTCGGCTGAAGTTTCCAAGGCATACGCTCCTCCTCTAGACCCTCACGTAGGGCTGACGTTTTCTCTAGATAAAACCGTGGAAATTCGACAGCCGACGGCCGATGTTCGAGTTCCAACTTCTGCTCGATGAACGATGCCCTACGTTCGACGCTCAACGCTCGTCGATACACTCAACATGGAGCATCGAACATCGCTAATCCAGAAACACTCCGGACCTAGATCATCGAGTATCGGTAATCGGATATCGAATTCCCTACGAATCTCGGCGGCGCCGTAAGCCCGCTCGGACCCGATGAAAGTAAACCCACCGAACTGGCCCTGCCACGGCTCGCGTCGAGCTGATGCCAGCCTAAGGCAGTCTCCGGAAAGAACGCGGATATTCGACAGCCGACAGCCGATGTTCGAGTTTCAGCTTTTTCTCGATCAACGATGGCCCACGCCCAACGTTCGTCGATACACCGAACATCGAGCATCGAACCTCGCTAGTCGAGAAACACTTGGAACTCGATCATCGAATATCGGCTGTCGGCTATTGAGTTCCTCCCAAGGCTACCATCCTCTCGCATAATGCGCCCAGAAGAAGTCGCCCAGCTCCCACCATCTCTGCATAGTCGCTCGCGCGAAACCGTCGGTGTACCGGGTCAGAAACTCCCGGTAGCCCATCGGGTCGCCG
>JBDHAS010000185.1:0-7861 GCA_039588015.1 Gemmatimonadota bacterium
ATGCCTTTCCAATGAAGAGTTGTTTGATGATTCGGATGCCTTCACGCGGGAGATCTACGACCTCGGGGGCGCAGTCACACGAGTGGTCGCCGCAGATACCGCACGTGCATTCATTGATATGAACCGGGCATCAGACGACCGGCCGCCGGAGAATCCCGACGGAGTGGTCAAATCGGCCACGTGCTATGGACATCGCATCTACCGTGAGGGCGCCGAACCGGATGGTGAATTGGTGGCTGAGTTGCTCGACCGGTACTACTACCCCTATCACAGGGCGCTCGGGCGGGCGGCCACAGACACACGGGTGAAGCTTGCCCTCGACTGCCATTCGATGGCGACAGAGGCGCCGCTGATCGCGCCGGATCGCGGAGGGAAACGTCCGCTATTCTGCTTGAGCAACGCCGATGGGCTCACGTGTCGGTACGATCTGTTGGAGAGGATGCGGCGCGTGTTCGCCGAGGCCTTTGACTGCGGCCTGACTGACGTACGTCTCAATCAGCCGTTTAAGGGGGGCTTCATAACGCGGAGCCATGGGCGCGGGAAGGTTCCTTGGGTGCAGGTCGAGATGAACCGTTCTCTATATCTCGACTCGAACTGGTTTCAACGCGAGACACTGGAGGTAGAACCCGGGCGTCTGAAGCATCTACGCGACTGTTTCCGGGCCGCGCTTCGCGCGCTCGAGCTGTAAGCTTAGCGAAATGACAGCGAGAGCGAGTACCTGCCTGGGGAGGCGTTGGAGCTGTCTACGATCAGATACCAGGTGCCCGCATCCAGCACGACTTCGAGTGAATCGTCTCCCTCTGCGACGCAGTCATACGCCATCCGCGCCTCATCTCTGTCCAGCGAGGATAGAAGGTAGAGGTCGTTGTCGATGCCTTCCTGCTTGTAATCGGTTATAGAGGCCATCAGCTTTCCCCTCGCGTCGGTCCTGATCCTGTAGATGATCTCCGGCCCGGGCTTCGCGGGGAACGGTTCCATCAGGTAGCCGTCGAACTCGGTGCTGACTACGTCCCTCGTGTTTCCCGCTATCGAGATCTCGCTCATGTCGGGCCCTAGGTCGAACGGATTCGAGATCGTCCCCTCAGGTTCAGCATCTTCGAGGATGTTGTTGTAACGAATAGCGACATATCCCTCGCGGGCCAGCATGCTCCACGACACGGGACGTAACCGGACTCCGTCGAAGGAGGAATCGATGATCATCGGGGTTCCGTCGGTCGTCTCGTAAACGAACAGCATCACATGGTACTCGTTGATCAAGGCGTCGCCCTTCCGGATCCCGGCGACCCTGCCAGCGTCAATATCGACTCCCTCGATCTCGTGCGTTATCTCCTGAAATTTCCTAGATATATCGGGGTCGGCGTAGTTGAGCGTGTACTTGTGATCGAGGTGCCAGGCCCTCGAGACGAGTCCAGTGCAGGAGACGCCGACGACGCAGTCGAACGGGATCGGCTCGTAGGTAAGACCGCCGCTCGTTCCTGTGGCGTACCCCCTCGCTATCTTGTCGAGGAAATCATCGACATCGGTCCAGCCACCCCACTTGTAACCCACGCCGACCCGCGCGCCGACCGGGTAGTTGCTTGTGAACGTCCCGCCGCACGTATAACCTGTCCGGTTTTGTTCCGTCATCGTCCAGCGGACCGTGGCGTACTTGTCGGCTGTCAGGATCGCTTCGCTTCGGGTGATGGGAGGACCGTCAACCGGCCGGTGATCGCTCGGAGATGAAGAGTCGTCCAGGCAGGCCGGGACGAAGGTCAGGGCTGTCAGAGCGGAGAGTGCAAAAAATCGTACGCGCATTGTATGTCCCTCGCTCGACAATAACGAGAAGGCACGTATCCGGGAACCCAGGCCGTCCGTTGATTAGTGCTGTCCGCAGCGGAATCGGCGGTTCCTGGCTTGCGGCCGGGGTGAGGAGTGGCAAGCGCCGTTCCGAACCGATTTGGCCTCTCTGCGACCACTTCAAGCATACGGCCTGTACCGATTCGGGTCGTCCCTATCATTCCGCTACAGTGCCTCATGACAGAAGGCGGCAACCGGTGCAAGGAAGCATCGTGTGGTAAGGACTACATTAGCCGTCGGCGAAGCGGGGTCGAGTCTCTGCAGGGTCTTCCCGGAAGCATGGAGTCGGGATCTCAGAAATGTATGTGATCATATACTTCTGATGGGTGGTGCCTATAGGCTAGCCAGCGCCTCGAGCACGATCCCGACGCTAAGCAACTCCGGAAGGATGCGGGGCGGGACGTCTGGGTCGGTTGAGTACAGTACGTAGAGCGGGACCCCGCTCCTGCCGAAGCTGCGGAGCGCGGCCGTGATCTTGGGATCGCGCGTCGTCCAGTCGGCCTTGAGCAGGGCCACGTCGCGTTCCCGGAAAGCTTGCTGGACCGCTGTGTTCCCCAGGGCCACCCGCTCGTTCACCTGGCACGTCAGGCACCAAGCCGCCGTGAAATCCACGAAGACGGGCCTGCCCTCCGACCGGAGTTCTTCCACGCGGGCCGCCGAGAAGGCTTCCCACTCGCTACCAAGCCGGATGCTGGGAGCGTCGGCCACCTTTTGCGAGCCGGACCAGGCCGCCGCGCCGGCCATAATCAGGATGAACGCCGCCGCCGTCCGTGCGACGGCACGTTTCCCGGCGCCTGCCCGGGACTGAGTCCCCCAGCGCCCCAGGATCCAGGCCGCGAGGCCGAGCAACGTCAACGCCAGCAGCAGCAGCGAAGCCCCATCCACGCCGGTCTGATTCCCGAAGACCCAGATTAGCCAGACGACGGTGGCGAAGAGCGGGAAGGCCAGGAACTGCTTCAAGCTCTCCATCCAGGGACCGGGCCGCGGCAGTCGACGTAGCAACGCCGGCGAAGCAGAGAGGGCGAAGTATGGCAGCGCCATACCGATCCCGAGGGCTGTGAAGACGGCGAGCCCGTTAAGAGCCGGCCGCGCGAGCGCGAAGCCCAGAGCCGCTCCCATGAAGGGCGCGGTGCACGGCGTGGCCACGATAACCGCCAGTAGCCCTGTGAGCAGGAGTTCGGATAGCCGGTGCCGGCGCCCACTGACCCCAGCCGCGTCAGCGATACTCCGACCTGCACGACGCCCAAGAACAGCAGCCCCAGGACGAAGAACAGGCCCGCCATGAGGGCGACGAAGAGGGGTGACTGCAGCTGGAATCCCCATCCCAGTTCGTGGCCGCCGGCACGTACTACCAGAAGCACTCCGGCCAGCATCCAGAAGCAGATCAGCACGCCGAGCGCGTACGCGGCTCCGTGCCGGAACGCGCCGCGCGGGTCCGCGCCGCCGTGCTCGACGAAGCCGAGCACCTTTATCGATAAGACGGGCAGCACGCACGGCATGAGGTTCAGCAGCAAGCCGCCCACGAAGGCGAAGGCCAGAGCCAGTAGCGGCGTGAGCGGCTCTTGCGAAGGAATCGAGCGCTGCGATGGCTCCGCGCCGGCCGCTGCGGCCTCCGCGCCTGGCATCTCGGAGGGCACCACCGCCGGGGCGATGGCCAGAGCCGTAAAGGGTGCATCGGTCTCGGGGTCACCCACCAGCAGTACGCCCTCGAGTCGTTCGGGCGGGCCGCGCGAGAACTCGGAGGCCGCCAGTTGAATCCGGTAGCCCTCCGCGGAGCGCGTTACGGGCTGCGGCGCGGCGTGGGCGATGACCGCTTGCGCGTCGGCAAAGAACGGTGGATCCGGGAACGAGATGTCCAGACCGGGGGGCGGCGATACCTCCAACACGTAGCCGTCGGAGACCTCGCGGGCCGCGAAGCCCCAGCCTTCTGGCCGGACCGGCAATCGGGCCCGGGCCGCGGCGAACGCGCCTGCCCAACGCGTATCGGGCTCGGGACTGCGATCGTTAACCGGGAGCTCGATGCTGACGTCTGCCGTCGCCGGGTAGCAGATCTCCTCGCAGATCAGCCAGTCGGCTCGGGCCGCCAATGTCACCGTCGTTCCGGAGGCTAGTTCGGCGGGCGGCTTGATCTCCACGGGCAGAAGCACCTCGACCTCGTAGCCGTAGCTGGCCAGAGGCGGACGCTCGATGCGAGTGGGGTAGGGCCACTGGATCTGGCCGGCTTCGAAGCCATCGGGCAGGTCCCACGCGAGGCTGGTAGGTATCCCGGAATCACCGGGGTTGCGCCAGTAAGAGTGCCAGCCCGCGTCCATGACCAGGCGGAGCCCCACGGCGAACGGCTCACCAGGACGAACGGAGCCCACCTCCGACATCAGCCACGCGTCGCTGTGTGGACTGGGGTCGTCGGGTTCTTGAGCCGTGAGGGTGGTTGGGAGCAGGAGCGCGAGAAGAAGCCGGCGCCCGGAGACGAGTCGCTTCTTTGTGGCGGCTCGAACACTAGGACGCCGGCATATCATGTCGTTGCGCGGCGAGCGAGGCTAGCAGCCTCTACTTGTACTTGACGCTGCAGCCGTAGGGCTGAGTCGTCGCCACGCTCACTGGCTTGCCCGCCATAGCCTCCTTGGTGGCGGCCACCAGGTAGTTGTGTGCCCCCTCGACGTCCTCGAGCTTCGTAGTGGGTTTGTCGTCGATGGCGCCATTGTAAAGGACCGTCCCCTCGGGATCGATCAGCACCATCTGGGGCGTCGTCCGCGCGCTGTAAAGCCGACCCACGGTCCCCTCGGGATCGAATAGCACCGCCTTCGCCGCGCTCTTCACCTTCTCGCTTCGGGCGTTCATCTCGTCGGGCGGGAAGTACCCCTGCTTGCCCGGTGCCGACGATACGACCGCGAGCCAGACGACTCCCTTCTCGCCGAAGCTTTCTTGCAGCGACGGCATATTGCCGCTCTTGTAGTGCTTGCCGACGAACGGGCAGTCGTAATTCAACCACTCCAGGACCACCCATTTGCCCTCGTAGTCGGAGAGGGAGTGCTCCTCGCCGTAGGTGTCCGTCAGGGTGAACCCGGGAGCATGCTTCCCGATCTCCGCCTTGGCATCCTGCGCCACGAGTTCCGGCGCGCCAGCCACCGAGGCCAGGACGATCGCTCCCGCCAACACGGTCAGGACCTTCTTTATCATCTTGGGACTCCTGCGTAGTGCATTCGGCTGTCTGTCTTGTGAAGAGCGCATTCAGCCGCGATCAGGTACTGATTCGCTTGGCCGTCCACTCGATACTACCGCGCGGCGTCTCCATCGTGCCTTTGGCGGTGTCGCCGTCGACGGTTCCCTTGTAGACCATCTGCATACTACGGCCGCCACGAGAGAAGGTCATCCTGAACGAGATTTTGTTTCCTTCGATCGATCCTTTCTCGATCGCCATCGAGCCTTGCTGTGTTTCCATATTGCCCGTCAGCGAGGTGCCATCCTGCTCGAAGGTCAGCTTGCGGACCATCGTGCCGCGCGGGGTCTCCGAGGTGAGCTCCCAGACTCCTGTTACGTCTACAGCCTTCTCCTGTTCGGCCTCCTGGCCCGATGCCGAAGCAGCAACAAACAGTGCTAGAAGTAGACCGCCTAGCAGCACGTGAGCACGTTTCATCGAATCGACTCCTCTTTTTTACTCGTAACGCAACGCGTCGATCGGATCCAGCAAGGCCGCGCGTCGCGCGGGCCACATGCCGAAGAAGATCCCGACCGCGGCGCTGAAGACCACGGCGATCAGTATCGCTTCCGGCGACACGAACGTGTTCCAATTGGCGAGCTTCGAAAGGGCTACGGCGCCTCCGGAACCGGCGATGATGCCGACCACGCCGCCCATCATGCAGAGCGCCAGCGCCTCGATGAGGAATTGCAGCAAGATGTTCCGCTTCGTCGCTCCCAGCGCTTTGCGCACCCCGATCTCACGCGTGCGCTCGGAGACCGACACCAGCATGATGTTCATGATACCGATGCCGCCGACCAAAAGACTCACTGCCGCGATGGCCCCCAACAGGAAAGTGAAGGTCTGCGTTGTTTCCTCGAAGGTTTCCAGGAACACCGCGCGATCGCGAATCTGGAAGTCGTTGTCCCGGCCGGGAGCGATCCCGTGCTCTTTACGGATGATCCCTTCGATCTCGATCATCGCGACCGTCATCGAGTCGGGGTGAACGACCTGCACGGTGATCGAGTTGACCCGGTCGGTACCAAAGATCCGGTACTGAGCGGTCTGGAGCGGGATCAGAATCTGCTCGTCGGGATTCCACCAACCGCTGGTGGAGCCCTTCTCCTGCAGAACGCCGATGATCTCGAACGGGATGCCGCGGATGAGGATCTGCTGGCCGATCATGGCCGCCCCGTTCGCCTCGACCATCTCTGGCACGGCATAGCCGAGCACCGCAACCCGCTTGCGGGTGCTGGCGTCGCCCGTCGTGAACATCTGCCCGTGCGCGATCTTGTAGTTGTTGACCGGCACATACTCGGGAGCTGTGCCCATGACGTTGACATTGATATTGCGATTGCCGAACTCGACCTGTTGGCCGCGTCGGAGTTCGGGTACGACGGCTGTCAAGACCGTCGACTCGCGGGCGAGCGCAACGGCATCGTCGGTCGTCAGGCTGACGCGGTCCGCGCTGGCGATCCCGCGGTGCATGGATTGCCCTGCGTAGACCGACAGCAAGTTCGTCCCCAGCGACTGGATCTGGTCCTGTACTGCCTTCTGAGCGCCTGTGCCGAGGGCGACCATCGTGATCACCGCACCGACCCCGATCACTATGCCCAACATGGTGAGTACGGAGCGAAGCTTGTTCGCACGGATGGCGCCGAGCGCCACCCTGATGATTTCGCCGAAGAGCATGCGATCTACCTCTGGTTAAGATCCTACCGGCTTAGCGGCGCTGTACGCCGGGCAATCCGCCCACCCGGTTCGCTATCCGCTCCTGGAACTCGCGCTGACTGGCCAGCAGGCTGGCGCTGGGGAGTACGAGTACAGTGTCCCCCTCGATCAGGCCCGAAACGACCTCGGAGTAGTCGAGGTCCGTGAGGCCCGTTCGGACCGGGACGGCCGAGAGTGCGCCGTCGCGGATCGCGAACACGATGTAATCACCGCCAATCAGGGCCGCCTCAGTCGTGCTGGGTCCGTGCCTTTGTCCGCCCATGCCGGGGCGACGACCCTGACCGCCACCACCGCCCATCATCCCTCTCAGCTGCTGCATGACCCGCCGCTCCTCGGGTGTGAGCGACTGCATCACGGCACGCATGTCGCTGGCGCCTTCGAACTTCGTCGCCAGCGAGCGGGCCGCTTCGGCGTCCACGCCCTCGGGAAGCTTGACCTCCTGCCCGCGCCAGGTGATCGTCTCGCCTCCCGAGTCGTCAGTGGAGTGGGCAGCCGGCGATGCCCCTTCACCGTCGGCTGCCGCCTGCCGTGCTTCGGCGACTTGCTGCGCAACCAGTTGCGGGTCCAGGCCAAGGACCTCGGCCGCCGAGGCGACGTCACGGTCTGTCCTCAGCGCGGCGTTGGGAACGGCCAGCACATCCTGCCGCGACCCCACGTGCACTTCCACTTCCGAGTTCATCCCGGGCTTGAGCAGCCCCTCGGTGTTGGGGATCCGCACTAGCACCGGGAACATCGTGACGTTCTGGGTCACCGTGGCTTGCGGTTCGATCTTCAGCACATTGCCTTGGAAGGGTCGATTCTGGTACGCGTCCACGACGATGGTGACTCGCATGCCGGGCTGGATCTTGCCGATGTCCGTCTCGTCGACCAGGGCACGGACCTGTACGGTATCCAGGTTCGCCATCCGCAGCAGGACGGTTCCGCCCCCCACCTCGCGGGTGGCGGAGGAGATGACCGTGCCGATCTCAATGTTCTTCTGAATAATGATGCCGGAGATGGGCGCTCTGACGTCGGTGTCCTCGGCGGAGATGCGCGCGTCTTCCAGCGATCGTTCGGCGCGCACCAGCTGTGCTGTGGCGCTCGCGACCGCCAACCTCGAGTCCTCGTACTCCTGCTCGG